>NZ_JBBNLN010000005.1:0-170508 GCF_040092445.1 Collinsella sp. CLA-ER-H11
CCGCGAGTGGAAGACGTTCGAGGATTTCAAACGCGACCTGGAGGAATACATAGTCCACTGGAACACGAGCCGGAGGCAGGTAAGATTGAAGGGCCTGACCCCGGAGGAGTTCCGGAATCAGGCCCTTCCGGCCTAGTCGCTATTTAGGGCGTCCAAGATTTGGGGCGCAGTTCAGTGCGAGCTGCAGGGTCTTTTGTCAAGTGACGGATCGCTTGTGGAGCCGCGCTCCATTTTGCTCGTTAGCCTTCCTTGCGGACTTTTTGCAGGTAGCGGTAGACGCTGGGCTCCGAGATGCCCAGCGCGGTGGCGGCGCAGGCCACGGCGCCCTTGAGCATGAACACCCCGTTGCCGTTGAGGTGGCGAATGACGTCCACGCGGTCGCTCTGACCAAGCGAAGCTACATCCAGCCCGCGCGCGCTCAGCAACTCGGCGATGCTGCGGTCGATAAGCTCCTGTGTAGACTCCGAAAGGCTTTCGACCTCGATAAGGGCGGGCTCCGTGCGCGTGGGTCCCGCGTCGAAGCACGCCATGAGCTGCTGCGCCATGGCGTTGATGGAGCGCACGGTCGAGAGGTCGGTGTTGACACAGAGCATACCGACGATCTCGTCATTCTCGCGGATAAAGAACGTCGCGGACTCCAACGTCTTGCCACCGGCGCCGCGCCCTTCATAGCCCGTAATAAACGGCAGGTCGCGATACTTGGCGTCGTGCATGATCTTGAGTGCCAGATCGGTGGCGGGGCCGCCGACCTTGCGGCCGCTCACGATGCCGTTGCGAATATCTACAATGGCGTGGTCGGGATCCGAGAAATCGTGCAGCACGATTTCGCTGTTCTTACCGAGTATCTGCTCCAGGAAATCGACCATCGGCAAAAAGCGACGTACGGTCTCGTTCACGGGCAACTCCTTGGGGTGAAATCGGAAATGTTCATAACAATTTTTTCTCATGGTAACACGCTGTTCGTCATCTCGTATATTCGCAGGTACATTGCGTAATACAGACGAGCGGTAGGAATTTGGCGGTAAACGGTCGACCAAAAGAAAAGTTAGATGTTATTTTGACCAGACACTTTCCTGACCTGCGGAAATGCATTGTCTCAGCTCAAGAATAGTATGATAACAAAAAATTATTATTGAGAATGAGAATCATCTTTAATACGATATGCAACGAAGGCACAACCTCAACCCCGCACTGCGTCACAATAGAGCGTTAGATGCGAAAACAACTATTTCGAGGATTGGTGGTCAAATGACCCAGGAGACGGTTACGAACGGCACTGAAGCCCTGTTCACTCGCGAAGGCATGCCTCCCGTTAAGGAAATGATCCCGTGTGCCCTTCAGCACGTACTGGCATCGTTTGCCGGCATCATTACACCGGCGGTCATCATGGCCGGCGTCTACGGCTTTAATAGCCAGCAGAGCACCGACATCATCCAGGTCGCGCTCATTCTTTCGGCAATCGACACGGCCCTTCAGGCCTTCGCTCCCTTCCGTCGCATCGGCGGCGGCCTGCCCATCGTCATGGGCGTTTCGTTCGCGTTCCTCCCGGCCCTCCAGGCCATGGGTGCCTCGGGCTTTAGCTTTGGCGCTCTACTGGGCGGCGAGATCGTCGGCGGCGCCGTCGCGGTCCTCTTTGGTCTGGCTTACAGCAAGATCAAGTGGCTGTTCCCTCCTGTCGTGACCGGTACGGTCATCTTCTCCATTGGCGTCTCTCTCTATCCCACGGCCGTTAAGTACATGGCCGGTGGCATGGGCACGCCGCTGTGGGGCACCCCGCAGGCGTGGTGCGTCGCTCTTATCACCTTCGCCGTGGTCTTTGCGCTCGCCAACTTTGGCAAGGGTACGCTCAAGCTGGGATCCGTGTTCTTTGGCATGATCGTTGGCATGATCGTTTCGATTCCCTTTGGCATGATCGACTTCTCCAGCGTCGCCACCGCTCAGGTCTTCGCCCTTCCCAAGCTCATGCCCTACGCGCTCGAGTTTGATCCCGAGGTCTGCATTACCCTCGCCGTCGTGTTCCCCATGGTTGCCATCCAGGTTATCGGTGACGTCTCCGCCGCCTGCCTGGGCTCCATCGACCGTATGCCCACCGAGCGCGAGCTCTCCGGCGCTATCGTATCCCAGGGCCTCACCTCTATGGTCGGCGGCCTGCTGGGCGGTCTTCCCACCAGCGCCCTTGGCCAGAACGTGGGCATCATCTGCTCCAACAAGGTCGTCAACAAGTGGGTCTTTGTGATCATCGCTGCCGTCTTTGCCATCGCCGGTCTGTTCCCGCAGCTCTCTGCCGTCCTTTCCGCTATCCCGCAGCCCGTCATCGGCGGCGCGACCGTCGGCGTCTTTGGCACCATCACCATGAACGGCGTGCGCATGTTCACCCGCGAGGGCCTCACGCAGCGCACCACCACCATCGTCGGCACCTCCGTCGTCTTTGGCCTGGGTATCTGGATGGCCAGCGGTTGCCTTGCCGGCGAGGGCATGCCCGCCTGGGTGTCCACCGTCATCGGCTCCAATGCCGTAACCCCCACCGCCATCATGGCCATCGTCCTTAACCTGATCCTTCCGCAGACGCCGGTCGTGGCTCAGCACATCGATGCTGCCAAGGACGCTGCCGTGGATCTGGTCTTGCCCGAGAGCAAGAAGTAACCAATTCGGTGCTATTCGTCGGCGGGCGTATCGCCTCGTCCGCCGACGCCATGCGGCGCCAAGCCGCACTTCAAAGGGTTTGTCCCTTTGGTGAAGCGTTGACGGGAGAGGGCCCGTTTCCGGTGTAGGCCGGCGCTTCGCACTCCGCCATGTCAGAGGTGTCAAACCCCGCCTCTGATGTTGAAGGGAGCATCCATGCTTCTGGTCGCTAACGGTTCCGTCTTTACCCGCAACGCTCAGACCCCGTTTATTCCAAACGGTGCGGTCGCCATTGACGGAGATACGATCGTCGAAGTGGGCCCCGAGTGCGAGCTCAAGGCCAAGTACCCGGATGCCGAGTACGTCGATGCCCGGGGCAACCTCATCATGCCCGGACTCATCAACTGCCACACCCACATCTACTCGGGTCTGGCCCGCGGCCTTGCCATTAAGGGCTGCAACCCCACCAACTTCCTGGAGAATCTTGAGCAGCAGTGGTGGAAGATCGACGACAACCTGACGCTCGACGGCACCAAGGCCAGCGCCTATGCCACGATTTTGGACTCCATCCGTGATGGCGTCACCACGATCTTCGATCACCATGCGAGCTTCTGCGAGATCCCGGGAAGCCTCTTTACCATTAAGGATGCAGCTCAGGAGCTGGGCATGCGTTCGTGCCTGTGCTACGAGGTCTCCGATCGCCGCGGCCAGGAAAAGTGCGACCAGGCCATTGCCGAGAACGCCGAATTTGCCCAGTGGGCCGCCAAGGAGCGTCGCGATAACGACAACCACATGATCGCCGCCATGTTTGGCGGACATGCTACCTTTACGCTTTCGGACGAGACCATGGATAAGATGGCCGAGGCCAACAACGGCCTGACCGGCTTCCACATCCATGTGTGCGAGGGCATGAACGACGTGTGGGATTCCCGCCTCAACCGCGGTGGTATCAGCCCCGTCGAGCGCCTGCTACAGCACAACCTGCTGGGTCCCGACACCATGCTCGGCCACTGCATCCACGTGACGCCTGCCGAGATGGATATCGTCAAGGAGTCCGGCACTTGGCTGGTCAACAACCCCGAATCCAATATGGGCAACGCCGTGGGCTGCGCCCCCGTGCTCGAGTTCTTCCGCCGCGGCATCCCCGTGTGCATGGGCACCGACGCCTACACCCACGATATGCTCGAGAGCCTTAAGGTCTTCCTGATCATTCAGCGCCACAACGCTGCCATGCCCAACGTGGGCTGGTGCGAGGCCATGACGATGCTGTTTGAGAACAACGCCAAGATGGCGAGCAAGTACTTCGATCGCAAGCTTGGTGTGCTCGAGGCCGGCGCTGCCGCCGACGTTATCGTTATGGACTACAAGCCCTTTACGCCGCTGAGCGAGGAGAACATCGACGGCCACATGCTCTTTGGCATGATGGGCAAAAACTGCCGCACCACCATTATCAACGGCCGCGTCCTGTACAAGGATCGCGAGTTCGTTGGGATTGATGAGGACAAGATCAACGCGTGGACCATGGCTGAGTCCAAGAAGCTCTGGAGCACGCTCAACGATCGCACCTACTAATTCACAAGTAGATTCGCGCGCGTCGGATGTTTCGCCGCATCCGGCGCGCGCATAGGCGGCCTCCGCGGGGTCGCCGGCGCTGTGCTAGCGCTACACCGTATTTGCGCCCGTCGCGCGGTCTCGCCGGGCGTTACAGAGAGGAGCTCATTATGAGCGACATCATGAGGCCGATCCCGTTTTCGCAGCTGATGAACTGGATCATCGAGGAGCACAAGACTCAGGGCGCCGTCTTTGGCGTGCGCAAGATGGTCACGACCAACCAGGAGGGCGCGCTTCCCATTTTTGACGAGCGCATCGAGACTCCGTTTGGCCCGGCCGCCGGTCCCAATACGCAGCTGGCCCAGAACATCGTGGCATCCTACGTGGCCGGTTCCCGCTTCTTTGAGCTCAAGACCGTTCAGGTTATGGACGGCGAGGAGCTCTCCAAGTGTGTGAACAAGCCCTGCATCGTGGCGCAGGACGAGTGCTACAACTGCGAGTGGTCGACCGAGCTCGAGGTTCCGCAGGCCTTTGCCGAGTACGTGAAGGCATGGTTTGCCTGCCACCTGATCGCTCGCGAGTACGGCCTGGGCAGCCCGGATGGTTTTGTCTTCAACATGTCCGTGGGTTATGACCTCGAGGGCATCAAGAGCCCCAAGGTCGATGCGTACATTGAGGGCATGAAGGACGCCAGCGGCTCCGAGGTTTGGAACGAGTGCCGCACGTGGGCGCTCGCTAACCTGGACAAGTTTGAGCATGTCGATGCCGCGTTTGTCGAGTCCATCTCGGCGCGCGTCTCCAACTCCATTACCGAGTCCACGCTGCATGGCTGCCCGCCGGCGGAGATCGAGCGCATCGCGACCTATCTGATTACCGAGAAGGGTCTCAACACCTACATCAAGTGCAACCCCACGCTGCTGGGCTATGAGTTTGCTCGCCAGCGCCTCAACGAGCTGGGCTTCGACTACATCGTCTTCGATGACACGCACTTCCGCGAGGATCTGCAGTGGGTCGACGCTGTGCCCATGTTTGAGCGTCTGATTGCCCTGTGTGCCGAGCGCGGCCTGGAGTTTGGCGTCAAGCTGACCAACACGTTCCCCGTCGACGTGACGAGGAACGAGCTGCCCTCCACCGAGATGTACATGTCCGGCCGTTCGCTGTTCTCGCTGACCATCGAGGCCGCCCGTCGCATTACCGAGCAGTTCGATGGCAAGCTGCGCATTAGCTACTCTGGCGGTGCTACGGTCTACAACATCCGCGCCCTGTACGATGCCGGCATTTGGCCCGTCACCCTGGCGACCGACGTACTCAAGCCTGGTGGCTACGAGCGCTTTAGCCAGATGGCTGGCGAGTTTACCGACCTGGATGGCAAGCCGTTCGCGGGCGTCTCTCTCGAGGCCGTGACTGCGATCCAGACCGACTCGCTCACCAACCCGCTCTACAAGAAGCCGCTGCGCCCGCTGCCCGACCGCAAGGTCGCCGGCAAGAGCCCGCTTTCCGACTGCTTTACCACGCCGTGCCGCACGAGCTGCCCCATCCAGCAGGATATTCCCGCCTATCTGGCGGCTGTTGACGAGGGCCGCTACGAGGACGCACTCAACATCATCATCGAGCGCAACGCCCTGCCGTTCATCACCGGCACCATCTGCCCGCATCCTTGCGGTCGTGCCTGCGAGCGTGCGTTCTACGAGCCCGAGGGCGCCCAGATTCGCGCCAGCAAGCTCAAGGCCGCCCGCGAGGCCATGACCGCCGTGCTACCCAAGCTGCGTGCCCAGGCTATCGCCAACGACGGCGAGCGCAACGTTGCCGTTATCGGCGGCGGCCCGGCCGGCCTGGCGACGGCATTCTTCCTGACGCGCGCCGGCGTGCCCGTCACCATCTTTGAGGCCCGCGATTCGCTCGGCGGCGTGGTCCGTCACGTGATTCCCGAGTTCCGCATTGCGAGCGACGATATCTCCCACGATGCCGAGCTCTGCCTGGCCTTTGGCGCCAAGGTTCAGCTCAACGCCCGCGTGGAGTCCATTGACGAGCTCAAGGCCCAGGGCTTTACCGACGTGGTCGTGGCCACCGGTGCCTGGATGCCCGGCTCTGCGGGCCTGGGCGAGGGTGCCGAGTTCGATGTGCTGGAGTTCCTCGAGGCCGCCAAGAAGGGCGAGAAGCTCGAGCTAGGCGAGGACGTCGTGGTCATTGGCGCCGGCAACACCGCCATGGACGCGGCCCGCGTGGCCAAGCGCCTGGCCGGCGTGAAGAACGTGCGCCTGGTGTATCGCCGCACCAAGAAGCAGATGCCCGCCGACGAGGAAGAGCTCGATCTTGCTCTTGCCGACGGCGTTGAGTTCTGCGAGCTGCTGGCGCCCAAGGCGCTCAACGGCGCTGTGCTAACCTGCGACGTTATGGAGCTTGGCGAGCCGGATGCAAGCGGCCGTCGTAGCCCCGTCGCCACGGGCGAGACCGTCGAGCTTGCCGCCACCACGGTGATCTGTGCCGTGGGCGAGGGCATCGATGCCAGCCTGTACGATGCCGCGGGCGTCGAACACGACCGTCGCGGCCGCCTTGCCGCCACCTCCACCGGCGTCGAGGGCGTCTGGGCTGCGGGCGACTGCCGTCGCGGTCCTGCCACCGTGGTCGAGGCCATCGCCGATGCCGCCGAGGTTGCCCGTGCCATCGCCGGCGTGGACTTTAACAAGTACGCCGACCAGAATGCTCAGGCCGGCCGCGAGGACACCTGCTACGAGCGCAAGGGGTCGCTGTGCCGCGACAAGCGCAACTGCACCAAGACTCGCTGCCTGGGCTGCGGCTCGGTGTGCGAGGTCTGCTGCGACGTGTGCCCCAACCGCGCCAACGTGGCAATTAAAGTGCCGGGCCTGGCCAAGCATCAGGTCGTCCACGTCGATGGCATGTGCAACGAGTGCGGAAACTGCGCCGTGTTCTGCCCCTACCAGGAGGGTCGTCCCTACAAGGACAAGCTCACCCTGTTCTGGAGCGAGCAGGACATGGAGAACTCCGAGAACGAGGGTTTCCTGGCCGTGGACGAGGACCACTTTAAGGTCCGCGTCGCCGGCACGGTCCGCACCGTCTCGGTCGATGCCGTCAACACCGGCCTTCCCGAGGCCGTCCGCCTGACCATCAGGGCTGTGCGCGACAACTATTCGTACCTTCTTAAGAAATAGGCGAGTCTCTTATGGCCAAATCCATTCAACATAACGTGGCCTACGTTGCCTGCGGAAGCGGTTGTGCCTCCGCAGGCGGCGACGCCCGCTGCAGCGAAGGCTGCATTGGCTGTGGCGCCTGCGTCACGGCCTGCCCCCACGGCGCCATTGCGCTGGTCGATGGCATCGCCCGCGTGGATCGCTCCAAGTGCACGGGCTGTGGCCTGTGCGGCATGGCGTGCCCGCAGCGCGTGATTGCCTTCGTTCCCGGCTACCAGAACATTCTGGTGCGCTGCAACAACACCGATAAGGGCGCCATTGCCCGCAAGATCTGCGGCACGAGCTGCATCGGTTGCGGCATGTGCGCCAAAAAGTGCCCTGCCGGCGCTATCCGCATCGAGGACAACTGCGCCCATATCGACGGTGCGGACTGCCTGTCGTGCGGCATGTGCGCCGTCGTCTGCCCGCATGGCGCCATCCACGACCGCACCGGCATCGCCGCCGGCGTGTAGAAGGGAATCACCATGGCACAGGAATTCACTTTTACCGTTAACGGCGTCGAGCGCACGACGACCCAAAACAAGCCGCTGCTGCGCTACCTGCGCGACGACCTGCATATTCACTCCGCCAAGGACGGCTGCTCCGAGGGCGCGTGCGGCACCTGCACCATCCATGTGGACGGTGCGGCCGTCAAGGCCTGCGTGCTGACCACTGCTCTTGCCGCCGGCCGCAACATCGTGACCGTCGAGGGCCTGCCCGAGGACGTGCGCGAGGCCTTTGTGTACGCCTTTGGTGCCGTGGGCGCCGTGCAGTGCGGTTTTTGCATCCCCGGCATGGTCATGGCGGGTGCAGCACTCATCGCCGAGGACCCCGAGCCCACCGAGGAGCAGATCAAGTACGCCATCCGTGGCAATGTCTGCCGCTGCACCGGCTACAAAAAGATTATCGAGGGCATTTCGTTGGCTGCTGCGGTGCTCCGCGGCGAAAAGCAGATCGACGAGGACCTGGAGCGCGGCGACGACTACGGTGTGGGCAAGCGCGCCTTCCGTATCGACGTGCGCAAGAAGGTGCTCGGCGAGGGCAAGTATCCCGACGACATCGACGAGCTCGATCAGCCGGGTCTGACCTATGCCAGCGCCGTGCGCTCCAAGTACCCGCGCGCCCGTGTGCTCTCCATCGACACCTCCAAGGCCGAGGCCCTGCCCGGCGTGGTGGGCATCCTGCGCGCCGAGGACGTGCCGGTCAACCAGGTCGGCCACCTTATCCAGGACTGGTACGTCATGATCGCTCAGGGCGATATCACCCGCTGCGTGGGTGACGCCATCGTGCTGGTGGTTGCCGAGGACGAGGCGACGCTCGAGAAGGCCAAGAAGCTCGTAAAGATCGATTACGAGCCGCTGGAGCCCGTGCGTAACATTGTCGAGGCCAGGGCTGCCGACGCCCCGCGCCTGCACGACAGTTTCTTTGCCTTTGGCAACACGGTGGAGCTCAAGGACAACGTGTGCCAGAGCCGCCATGTGACGCGCGGCGATGCCGCCAAGGCGCTGGCCGAAAGCGCGTTTACCGTGACGCAGCGCTTTACCACGCCCTTTACCGAGCATGCCTTCTTGGAGCCCGAGTGCGCCGTCGCCTTCCCGTACAAGAACGGCGTCAAGGTGCAGTCGACCGACCAGGGTGCCTACGACACGCGCAAAGAGTGTGCCCACATGTTTGGCTGGGATAGCGAGCCCGAGCGTGTGGTTGTAGAGACCATGCTCGTGGGCGGCGGCTTTGGCGGCAAGGAGGACGTGTCCATCCAGCACCTGGCCGCGCTCGCCGCATATAAGTTCCAGCGTCCTGTGAAGTGCAAGCTCACGCGTGTCGAGTCGCTCGCTTTCCATCCCAAGCGCCATGCCATGGACGGCACCTTTACGCTGGGCTGCGACGCCGAGGGCAACTTTACCGGCCTGGACTGCGAGATCAACTTCGATACCGGCGCCTACGCTTCGCTGTGCGGCCCGGTGCTCGAGCGCGCCTGCACGCATGCCGTCGGCCCCTACAAGTACCAGAACACCGACATTCGCGGCTTTGGCTACTACACCAACAACCCGCCCGCCGGCGCGTACCGCGGCTTTGGCGTTTGCCAGTCCGAGTTTGCGCTCGAGAGCCTAATCGACCTGCTGGCCGAGAAGGTCGGCCTGGATCCGTGGGAGATTCGCTACCGTAACGCCATCGAGCCGGGTGAGGTTCTGCCCAACGGCCAGATTGCCGACTGCTCCACGGCGCTGAAGGAGACGCTGCTCGAGGTCAAGGATACCTACTATGCGCATCCCGGACACGCCGGTATCGCCTGCGCCATGAAGAACGCCGGCGTGGGCGTGGGCCTGCCCGATGCCGGCCGCTGCAAGATTCGCATCGAGGACGGCGTGGCTGTGGTCTATGCCGCTACGTCCGACATCGGCCAGGGCTGCAATACGGTCTTTTTGCAGGACGTTGCCGAGGCATGCGGCCTGCCGCTTCGCTGCATTGCCAACGGCGAGTGCTCCACCGAGAACGCTCCCGACTCCGGCACCACGTCTGGTTCGCGTCAGACGGTCGTGACCGGCGAGGCCGTGCGCGGTGCCGCCTTCCTGCTGCGCGATGCCATGCTTGATATCGAGGCCGGCAAGTCTGCGCCCGCCGCTCCCGTGAATGCGCATGGCGACGGCGTCAAGATCGAGTACGACGACGGTCGCGCCTATCAGCTGCACACGCAGGAGCTCGTCGCCGGCCAGGGTATGCATCCTCAGGATCCCGCGGCCGCCATCAAGGCGCTCGAGGGATGCGAGTTTGGCTACGTGTACCTGGAGCCGACCGACAAGCTGGGCGCCGACGTTCCCAATCCCAAGAGCCACATCTGCTACGGCTTTGCCACGCATGTGGTCATTCTGGACGATGGCGGTCGCGTGAGCGAGGTCTATGCCGCGCACGATTCCGGCAAGGTGGTCAACCCCATCTCCATCCAGGGTCAGATCGAAGGCGGCGTGCTCATGGGCATGGGCTACGCGCTTACCGAGGATTGGCCGCTCAAGGACTGCGTGCCCCAGGCAAGGTACGGTACGCTCGGGCTGTTCCGTGCGCCCGAGATTCCGGATATCCACGCCATCTACGTGGAGAAGGACGAGCTGCTGCCCGTGGCATATGGCGGCAAGGGCATTGGCGAGATCGCAACGATCCCCACGGCGCCCGCCGTACAGAACGCCTACCGCGCGTTTGACGGCAAGCTGCGCCCGGATCTGCCCATGGTGGATACGCCCTACAGCCGCGCCCGTCGCCGCGGGTAGGGTAGAGCGTGGACGGCCATTGTTGACGAGCTGTTCGCGCTCAACACCAACTGCATATGCTGTGCCTTTGGCCCCAGCTCCATCGCGAGTTGGGGCCTTTTGTTTGGAGCGGAGGCCGCGTCTCGGAATCCAGTCTCGGAACGGGACGCACTTTCCGGATCGGTCCTCAACCGGAAGCTGTGTCCCGGAATCATGCCTCAGAATGGGACGCACATTCCGGAACAGCCCTCAACCGGAAACTGCGTCCCGGAATCATGCCTCAGAGTGGGATGCGCTTTCCGCTAACCGCTCACTTGGAAAGTGCATCCCAGTTTGAGCGTTCATTCCGGGACACGCTTTCCGCTAGGTCCGCCATCCGGAAAGTGCGTCCCGTTTTGAGCGTCCAGGCTAGGACGCGCTTTCCGTTGGCGTGGTCGTTGGGAAAACGCGGCTCAGATAGGGGGATGCGATCTGGCGATGCGTGGCCTAGCAGCTCCTACAGGTCCACCTCGTTGAGCCATGTCGGCAGCGCGGTCTGCCGGATGCCTGCCGTCTGCAGCTTTTTGGCGAGCATTCCTGCCGAGCGGACCTCGTTCATGGTAAAGCGCAGCAGAGGGTGGCCGTAGAGCGATAGGTGCGCTTCGCGCTGTCGTTCGGCAACGAGCGCCTCGGCGGTGGTGCGTCCGGCCAGCATGGTCTGGTCGGTATATTTGATGAGCCCGTCGAGCTCGCCCAGCGTGAGTTCCCGCGCCTGGCGCTCCCAGGCAAAGTCCGTTCGTATGGGCTTGGCCGAATCGAAGGGGTCCGTCAACTCGTATTGAAGCCAGTCGGGCGCAAAGCCCGTCTCGATCATGACGGCTCGGGCGACCGATTCCCCGCCGCTCTCGGCGCGGGCGTCGGCATATCGAAGCGTTGTGAGGGCGGTGCGAATCGCGCGACCATTGCGGGCAGTCGCTCGTTGCTCAACGGCCTCCATCAGCTGTTCCGACGCAAGGCCGAGCTTTGAGATCGCCGAATCGGCAATGGGCATGCCGTCGGCAAAACCAGTTTGCAGCAGGCAATCTGTGGCCGTTTGGATGGGCGGCGTTACCGATATGCTGGCTCTGCGTATTGCTCCGGCCGGCTCAATCTGGTGTCGCTGAATATGTGCGCCCGGACGAGCCGACGGCTTTGTCGAGCTGCAAACATGCACGACGTTCAGGTGTCGCCACGAGACCTCGAGCCCCAGCAGGCAAGCTGCCGAAAACGAGCAGAACGTCCAATCGGGATGGATGATCGCAAGGGCGCGGAGGATTTCGCAATGGCGTTGCGCTCGGTTGAGTTCATCCCAGCGCGTTTTTCGCGCAAACAACCCCGGCATGGGCGAGACAACCGTGCCGCTGGTGCGCCGAAGGAGCGCTTTTCGGATCGCCGTGCTCGGGGGAATCAGGCAGCGCCCCTCTTGTTCGGCTTGAGTGAGCAGTTGGTCGATGAGCTGGTCATTGCAATGGGTCATGAGCTACCGCCTCCTTTTGGGTAGCAAAAACGTATCAGCTGGAACTTGCCGCTCAGCTGACCAAAAGCTGACCAAAATCTAACCATGCAGGTAGATGACCTGCTTTTGGCGACATATTTCTTGTTTGAATCGGTGGGCGGTAATCGGCGACCGTGAACGGTAGCTGGATATGAAGTCTTGGTAAGTTTCGGGACGTGTACTTTTTGAAAAAAAGAGCATTCTATCTGCTGTTTTGTGTTTCTGGATTGCATATTTGAAGGCATGTGATAAGGGCGGAGGATCGTCGTCTTGTACCTGAGGAAACCGTGACCCGGAATTGCCGCTCGGAACGGGACGCGCTTTCCGGAACAGCCCTCAAGCGGAAACTGTGTCCCAGATTTCGGCCCCAGAGTGGGATGCCGTTTCCAGATCGGGCCTCAAACGGAAATTGCATCCCGGAATGAGCGCTCAGAACGGGATGAGCTTTCCCAACGAGGTCGCATGCGGAAGCTGTGTCCCGGATTCTGACTCCAGAGTGGGATGCCGTTTCCGGCTGAGGTCTCTGGCGGAAGCTGTATCCCGGAATCGAGCTTCAGAGTGGGACGTGCTTTCCCGTCAGGAGCTCAAGTGGAAACTGCGTCCCGGATTCAAGCCTCGGAATGGGACGTGCTTTCCGGATGGGCTTCAAGCGGAAACTGTGTCCCAGAATCGACATGGCTTCAAGTGGAAAGCGCGTCTTAGAATACCGCGCCGGCGTTTTTGGCGGTCGTGGTTGGAAAGGGGAGCATTGCCTACACGCGCGACGACGGCGTGGCGGTGATCCCCATGGCGGCACTTGGGGCGTAGTGGTTTTGCGGTTTGCGGTTTGCGGGGTACTGGGCCTCCATTACCGAAAATCCATTTGGTAAACCAGATGCTCGCGGATAGAATAAAGTCGACGGCAGCCCAAGTGGTGAAGAGCTGGGCAGCGCCGTTGCTTGGTCAAGAGGTCAGCGCCTTAATGGCAGCGACTTGTTATGCTTCGAATGCTGCTTGAGTGCCTCGGAAAGTTCGATAAGCGCCGTGAAGAGCGAGACCAAAGCAACCAAGAGCTCTGTGAGCTCTGATGGGGCCGGGATGACCGCTGATTCAAGTCACCGGGCCTAAATCTTTTTCATGCATTTGAATAGAGCGGGCGATTCTCTTGGGGCCGTCTGCATGGCGTGCGACCAGCGCATGGTATTGCGCCCCGCTTTCATGTCCGCACGAGCGCCTATCCTTACGGCAATGTAGCCGCCTATGTAGCAAGCGGCAGTTGACGGAGAAAGGCCCTCACCGTGCTAGACAAAAAGACGCCGTGTATCTCGGCTATCGATACGACGAACTTTGCGCGTCAGATTGTGCTCGACTTCGAGTTTGCGCCGGTGCCAAGGCAGCGCCAGCGCCGCGGGTTGTGCAACGAGATTATCGAGGTCGGCGCGGTTAAGCTCGATAACCGCGGCAACGTGATGGGCGAGTTCTCGCAGTTTGTGCAGACGGAATTTACCGAAGGCGTTGCGTTCCCCGTCCGCGAGCTTACGGGGATATCGGCCGTGGACACCGCGATGGCCGATCCGCTCTATGTGGTGATCAAAAGGCTCAGCGATTGGATCGGTCGCTACTCCGCCCAGGTGGTTTGCTGGAGCGGGACGGACCGTCGACAGCTTTTGACCGAGTGCCAGGCAAAGCACATCGACCTTTCCGCATTTCCTACGGATTGGGCCGACCTGCAGGCGTTTTACACCTCGATCATGGACGTTGGCAGCCACGGGTGCGTCTCGTTGGGCGACGCGGCAGCGTGGTTTGGCATCGAGTTCGACGAGTCGACGGGCCACGCCCACAGCGCCCTTGCCGATGCGCGCGTAACCGCCAAGCTGCTCAAGCAGATGATGGACGGAGACTACCGCGTGAGCCCGCACGCCCAGGAGATCCGCCAGCGGTGGGGGATGGGCGAGCGACCCCAGACGCGCCTTTCCAGCAAGTGTCCCGAGCTGGGCGACCTGCTGCTGAAGCTGAAAGCGGAGGGGAGGTAGGGGGCGGACATCATTGTCGTTTTCGCCTGCGAAGAAGGAATCAATTAACTACAAAGTGTGGATGGCTTCTAGTGAAGACTTAAACACCAGACTATGAAAGGGTTGTCGAGCCATTGGGACTGCAACATTTGCCCATCGCAAGACGTTACTCGTTCAAATTGGGACGCTCCACATCCTATGAAATGGTTAATGCGGAACGTCCCTAGAAGTCTGTCTTCTGTTATCTAATAGTAGAGTTCGATATACGAATACGCCTTATCAAAAAGAGCCTGGTCTTTGAGCTTGTAGCGCATCCATAGAATGGCACGGAGCTGCTTCTTGACCTCTTTGACGCCTGCCGTGGTAGCTTGCCAGCCGTCGAAGCGAGTTATCTTAACGATCTCGTCAATGTCATTGACGATGTTCTCGACGATGATAGGCGTGTCGCCGTTCTTGATGCCGTTAAAGAGCTCTGTGAGGGCCGCCTTGCCCTTGTCCTCCTCTTCCTCGGGCACGACTTCCTTTTCGGCGGCTCGTGCTTCTTTGGCGAGGTCGATGAGCATCTTGAGGAACTCGACGCTGTTGATGAGACCTTGCTCGTGACGTTCCCTCAGGTCCTCCAGGCGCTCGCCGAGCTTCTGAAACTTGCCATTCTTATCGTGCCTGTGGATTCGGGCGACGAGATCTATCTCCAGCTTACGCGTGATCTTCTCGGTATTGCTCTTGTCGTTGATGAAGTGTTCGATCATGTCCTCGTCGAGTTCAAGGATGTCGTCATCGTCTCGGACTCTCTCGACGGTGATGTTCTCGTGCACGAGCTCGATTGTCTTGGGCCCGAGCGCTGCCCAGATGAGCTTCCCGCGATTGTCTACCGGTCTCACGGAATCGTAGACCTGCGAGAGCCAGATGAAATCGGGCTTGTAGGGATTGAGACATGGGTCGGGCGAAAGGGCTTCCCACGCTTTGTTCAAGACCGAGAAGTCGGCCCCAAACTGGTCTTTCACCTTTGTCGTTGGCAGGCATTGTTGAGCTTCGAGAAGGGACTCCCAATCTGCGCTGCGGCGGTCTCTGACCGTTGAGAAGTACTCGAGACAGCAATGCATAAGCCCGGGTAGCTCGGCCTTTACCTCGTCGATGTTGGTTATAACCTTCTGCACCTCGGCCTCGTCGAAGTGCAGAGACTTGGCGACGTTGTCGAAGAGGCCGATATAGTCGACAATGAGACCGAATGTCTTCTTGTCGTTGTAGACGCGGTTGGTTCGACAGATTGCCTGCAACAGCGTGTGGTCGCGCAAGGGCTTGTCGAGGTACTGAGTTTGCAGGATGGGCGCATCGAACCCCGTGAGCAGCTTTGCAGTGACGATGAGAATCTTGAGCGGATCGTCCGGGTCGCGGAAACGGTCAAGGAGCTTTTCTTCGGCATCGCGATCTCGACGGTATGCCTTGTAGCGGTCTTCCTTGTCGTTGTTCGTGTCCATGACGATGGTGACTGCATCAGCGCCCAAGAGCTTGTCGAGCTCCTCCTTATACAGCAGGCAGCACTCTCGGTCGTAGCAGACTACCTGCGCCTTGAAGCCGTCTGGCTCAACCTTTGACTTGAAGTGCCTGGCGATGTGCTCGCATACCTTGTGGATGCGGTCGGGGGCCTTCATGACGGACTCGATCTTGACGCGCCTGGTGAGTTCCGCCTTGTCCTCTTTGCTGAGGTCTCGGGTCATTTCGTCAAAGGCGGCGTTCACGACCTCTTGGTTGACGTGGAGCTCGACGGGAACGGTTTCAAAATGGAGCGGCAATGTGGCGTGGTCGCGGATGGAGTCGGCGAAGGAATAGCGGCTCATGTAGCCGGACTTGTCCTCTTTGGCACCGAAGGTGTGGAACGTGTTCTTGTCGGTTCGGTTGATGGGCGTGCCGGTCAAGCCGAAGAAGAAGGCGTTTGGCAAGGCGAGTCGCATCTTCTCGCCGAGGTCGCCCTCTTGGGTGCGGTGCGCCTCGTCGACCATGAGGATGATGTTCTCGCGCTCGTTGAGAATCCCCGCAACCTCGCCGAATTTGAAGATGGTGGTGATGAGGATCTTTCTCATGTCCTGCTTGAAGAAGGACTCAAGCTCCTCCTTGCTGCCGGCGCTTGCGAGGTTGGGGATATCGGATGCGTTAAAGGTCCCCGTGATCTGGGTCTCGAGGTCGATTCGGTCATCCACGATGACGACGGTCGGGTTCTTGAGTTCGGGGACCATGCGCAGCTTCTGGGCGGCGAATACCATGAGCAGTGACTTTCCTGAGCCCTGGAAATGCCAAATGAGGCCACGCTTCGGGTATCCTGCGCGGACGCGGTCCACGATGAGGTTCGCGCCCTCGAACTGTTGGTAGCGACAGATCAGCTTGATGCGTCGATGCTTCTTGTCGGTGGCGAAGAGCGTGAAGAACTGGAAGATGTCTATGACGTTCGTGGGGGTTAGCATGGACGCCATGCTTCTCTTGACGTCGGCAAGTGTGCCCTCGCTCTTCTTGTCGCCCTCATGCCAGGGTCCCCACATCTCGGGAGGCATGTTCACCGACCCGTAGCGATAGCATTTTCCTTCGCTGGCGAAGTTGATGGCGCTACAGACGAACATCTGCGGGATGCTCTTCTCATATTTAGCGATGTCGCCAGCGCCGTCGAGCCAGGTTATCGAATCGCGCACCGGGGTCTTGAACTCGCCGATGACGAGCGGAAATCCATTGACAAGGAGGACGAGGTCGAGGCGCTTGCCGCCCTGCTCCTGGGGGTAGACCCACTGGTTGGTGACGATGTACTCGTTTTTGTCAAGATCGCCGTCCGCCGCCGTGCCAAAGAAGCGGATGGGGACCATGCGGCCGTCTTTGCCGTAGGGGAATGAGTTCTCCTCGATGACGAGCTTTTTGAACCGCTCGTTGGTGGAGACCAGGTTCTGCGGACTTGTGGACTGAATGAGGGCCCTGAGTCGGTAGATGATCTCGTCGGCGCGATCGGGGTCTTCTGCGATCTCCGGGTTAAGCCTGATGAGGGCGTCCTTGACCATGGGCTCGACCATGACGTCGGCATGGCGGCGCGGGAGGTCTTCGGCAGCCACGTATCTCCAGCCAAGGCTGGCAAGCGCCTCGACGCTCATTTGCTCGATGGTGTTGTCCTCGTTAAACATCTCCGAGTCCTAACTCCTGGTTCAAGATTTTCTTCGTCGTCGCATTCAATTCGTCGAGTGCCTGCTGTACGGCAAATTTCGATTTGTCGACCTGGGCGACGAAGTCGGCGAACTCCTGTTGAAGGGCGAGCGGGGGCAGAATCATGGGGAGGTTCCCCGTTTGGGTTGAGTTGATTCTGCCGCGCGTCTGACCATGCGCGTCGACCGTGGCGCGCCTCAGCATCGAAGGATGATTGATTGCGCACATAGCAAACGCTGGCATCAACCGCCTCTTGTCCGTTTCGTAATACATGCAATCCGCTTTATGAATTGACGGGATGCCAAATTCGGGAACTATGCATGCTCTTAAAATCGGGTCGCCTAGTGTGGCAATTACCACCTCTCCCGGCTTGCACTCGTAGCGTTTTAGCTTCTCGTATTTGGCGTATGAAACGAATGAGCGATCTTTTTCTGAAAAGCATCCCTGCTGGATGTTGCCAAGGCGGATGACACGAACGCCGTCATCAACATAATCGGACGACTTGAGATTTGACCCGAATGGGCCGTCGCCATATGTAATCGCAGTTTCCTTAATCGTTGAGACAGGCCATTGCTTTCCATTGGCAACGGGGTCCCCAAACATCTCGACAAATTGTGATTTGACGACGTCATCGCAGGCTGTAAGCAGCTGCCTGTAGTGAGACCTCGTTTCTTGTGCGGTCCAGAGTATGTCGGCAAGATCTTCTTGCTTAGCGATGCTGGGAAGCTCGAATTCAAATTGCGAAAGGCTCTGCCACTTGACTCTTGGCGAGAGGGAGCCTGCCGAATTGGTGACGGCGTGCTCGAATAGGGCGTCGTTCTGGATGATGAACGGGAGCAGCCTCGGAGAGAGGTTGTCCTTGGGGGCGATGACGATGATGTCTCCGGAGCAGATTCCGTCGAATGGGGCGACGGCTGCTTTACGCAGGTAGGCCCTGCGACGCCCGAACAGCACCTGCCCCTTTGAGAAAGCCTTAGTGAAGGTGGTCTCGGCACCTTCGTCCCAATGGGCGAGTTCGACCTCGCCAGGGTCTAGATGCTCAAGGCCGACCGTCGGCAGCTCTTGCCCAGCAGGGACCTTCTGTTTTATTTCGCGGGCCACATCGCCCAGGCAAACGTTGGTCATGTTACTCACCATCGTTTTCATGCAATTTTGCAGCAATATTATCGAGCAGGGACGCGGCCTCTGTGGAGGCGGCTCTCCAGCTTTCTACCGTCTCCTCGATGCTTCTATCGTCAGCATTTTCATCATTGGAGGGCTTCACGTACAGAGGGATGGAGAGCGAGAAGGCGTTGTCTTCGAGCTCACTAAACGATGCGTGGGATGAGAAACCTTCGATGTCCTCGTCAGATCGGTAGGCATCGACGATTCTCTTGATGTGTTGAGGCTCAAGGTAGCTTTGCGCGTTCTTGCGGGTTACCTCGGCAGAGGCGTCTACGAACAGTATTTTCTTGCTTCGATTCGGCGCTTTCTCGCTGCGGCAGATGAGGATGCAGGCCTCCATGGGCGAGTTGAAGAAGAGGTTTGCGCCGAGTCCGATGACCGCCTCAACGAGATCGCTTCTTACGAGCCTTTCGCGCATCTCCGATTCCTCGTTGCGGAAGAGTACGCCATGGGGAAGAAGAATGGCGCACCTTCCACTCCTTGGGTCCATGCTCTTGAGGATATGCTGTATGAAGGCATAGTCGGCCCGCCCCTGCGGCGGGGTGCCGAGGAAGTTGCGGCCGTAGGGGTCCGACGCGAATGCCTCGCGGTCCCATTGCTTGATCGAATAGGGAGGGTTAGCGAGCACCATATCGAAGGTGCGTAGCTTTCCCGCCTCGAGGAAGGCTGGGTGCCGCAGCGTGTCGTCGTTTGCAATCTCGAAGTCCTCGACGCCGTGCAGGAATAGGTTCATGCGTCCGATGGCGGAGGATAGCTGGTTGATCTCCTGTCCGTAGGCGTGAACGTTGCGCCATTCCTCTCCGTGCTGTTTGAGGTGGGCGATGGAGGAGATGAGCATGCCGGCGCTGCCGCAGGTGGGGTCATAGATGGACTCGCCCGGTTTGGGTTGGAGGATCTCGGTCATCAGATGGACGACCGTGCGATTGGTGTAGAACTCCTGTGCCGTGTGCCCTGAGTCGTCTGCGAACTTCTTGATGAGGTACTCGTAGCCCTGGCCGAGCTCGTCCTCGGGACAGTTGGCTATGGAAAGTGTCTTGGCGCTGAAGTGTTCGATGAGGTCCTTGAGCAGGCGGTCGGGAAGTCGTTTCTTGTTAGTCCAGGCGGCGTCGCCGAAGATGCCACGCAACTTGGAGCCGTTGGCCGTCTCGATGGCGCGGAAGGCGCCTACGATCGCCTTACCGACGTTTTCCGTTGCCTCACGGATATCGCACCAGTGGGCGCCGTCCGGGATTGCGAAGCTGTGGTTCTCGGGAAGGGCGGCGAACTCCGCATCTCCGTCAGAGGCTTCCAATGCCTCGGCGGTCTCCTCGTCGTAAACATCCGAGAGGCGCTTGAAGAATAGCAGCGGGAATATGTACTGCTTGTACGAGCCGGCATCGATGTAGGTGCGCAGCAGAACCGCTGCGTTCCATAGATGGTTGTTCAGCTCTTCCTGGGGGATTCTACTCTCCATCGACATAGCCTCCCTTTGAGAGCAGCTCAAGGAGTTTCTCCTCGGACTTCCTCGTCTGGCGAAGGAGGTCGTAGAAACGTTTCCTGGTTTCCGCCGGCGGCTCGATCTCCTCGCGCCTTCTTTCGACGTAATTGTTCGCCGAGAGCACGTAACCCTCGCGCTCTATATCATCGAGCGTCGCGATAGCGCACTTCTCTACGACGGGTTCGTAGGAATGGTAGAGGGAGAGCATCTCCTGAGCGTTCTCCTCCGAGATCATGTTCTGCGCGCGCTGGGCGGTGAAGATCTCGGTACCGTCGATGATGCAGACGCGGCCCCGATGCGCCGGAGGCTTGTCATTCCGGAGGAACAGCACACAGGCGGAGACACCGGTGCTGTAGAAGACGCCGCTCGCGAGCGAGATCACTGCCTCGACCTTGTCCGACTTGAGCAGCTCCTTGCGGATGGCGCCCTCCTTGCCGCCGTGGAACAGTGCGCCCTGGGGCAGCACTACAGCGCAGCGACCGCTCTTCTCGTCCATGGAGCAGACCATATGCTGCACCCATGCGAAGTCCGCCGACTTGTCGGTGGGGACACCCCAGATGTTGCGGCCCCATGGGTCCGAGGAGAACTCTGCGGATCCCCAGTTCTTAAGGGAGAACGGGGGATTGGCGAGGACGCAGTCGAACGACCTGAGGGTGTTCCCGGCAAGGAAGGCGGGGTCGCGCAGGGTGTCCCCCTGGGCGATGCGGAAGTCCTTCGCACCGTGGAGGTAGAGGTTCATGCGTGCTATGGCAGACGTGCTCAGGTTCTTCTCCTGGCCGTAGAGCTTGCCGTAGGCGAGCCTCGAGTTGTCCATCTGACGTACTGCCTCGATGAGCATGCCGCCCGTGCCGCATGCGGGGTCATAGACGGTCTCTCCGGGCTTTGGCTCGAGCAGGGAGACCATCATCTTCACGATCTCCCTCGGGGTGTAGAACTCGCCGGCGTTCTTCTTCTGCATGTCGGCGAACTTCTTGATCAGGTACTCGTAGGCGTCGCCCATCATGTCGGCGTTATAGCTACTGTTGCCGAACTTCTTTGCAGAGAAATGCTCGATGAGGTCTTTCAAGCGTTCGTCGGAGAGCTTGCCTTTGTCCGTCCAGCTCGCGTCGTCGAAGCTGCTGAAGAGGCCGCTGAGGGTATCGGGGTTAGCGCGCTCGATACCCACCATGGCGTCAACGATTGCTTTGCCGACGTTCGCGCCGGTATTGCGGACGTCCTGCCAATGACAGCCTTCCGGCACCTCGAAGCTGTGATTCTCGGGCAGTGCGGCGAAGTCCTTGTCGCCATCCGAAAGCTCCAATGCCTCGGCGGTTTCCTCGTCGTAGACGTCGGAGATCCGCTTGAAGAAGAGCAACGGCGTGATGTAGCTCTTGTACTCGTCTTGGTTGATGGGGCCTCGCAGGATGTCGCAGGCCCCGAGCAGGTGGTTTCCCAGCTCGGATTTGCTTATTGGTTCTTCTGGCATTCAGGTACCTATGAGCTCAAAAAATGAAATTACAGCTCTAGTGATTATACCGTCATATTTGTCATGGTAAATCTCCTGCGCATCGTCGTTCAATCAAGCGGTTCGAGCGACGGTCTGAGCTTGTAAATCACAATTTGCCTGCCGGAGGTGTGCGGCATGACGAGATATCTTTTGGGCGATCTCGTTCACAACTGCAAAGAGAAAGTCGATCGCGATAACAACCCCTATGAGTATTTTGTCGCCGGGGATCATATGGAGACGGAACGCCCCAGGCTAACCATGCGAGGGCGCTTCGACGAGGCGGACGTAGGCCCTGCCTTCATTAGGCTTTTCAGGCCCGGCCAGGTTCTTTATGGCTCGAGGCGTACCTATCTCAAAAAAGTTTCCGTAGCGGACTTTGAGGGTGTGACGTCCAACGTGACTTTTGTTCTCGAAACGAAAGACGAGGAGGTGCTGCCTCAGAGGCTTCTTCCCTTCTTGCTGTTGTCCGACCGCTTCACAAGCTATTCCATTGGCAAGTCGAAGGGTTCAACCAACCCGTACGTTCTATTCTCGGATCTCGCAGATTTTGAGGTTGACCTTCCCGGGCCTGTAAGAGTTGCCGAGATTGCAGACGTCATGTGCGCTGCCGAGCAGGTTAAGGAGAATTATCGGAGTGTACTCGCAGTCTGCGACGACGTCGTCAAATCACAATTTAGCTACTGGAGGTGTGCGGCATGACAAGGTATAGATTCGACCAGATAGCCGAGAACAGCACCGCCAAGAAGAAACCCGAGGAAAGCGATCGCGACCGGTATGTTGGGTTGGAACACCTTGATCCGGGCACTCTTGAGGTGACCCGTTGGGGCGCCGAGGTTACTCCCAAGGGCGACAAGCTGCTCATGAAGAAAGGCGATGTCCTGTTCGGCCGCCGAAGGGCCTATCAGAAGAAGGTCGGCATAGCACCCTTCGATGGCATCTTCTCGGCTCACGGGATGGTGCTGCGCCCGAAGGCCGATGTCGTCGATCCGATGTTCTTCCCGTTTTTCATCAGCTCCGACATATTCCTTGACGAGGCAATACGGGTTTCCGTCGGCTCTCTTTCGCCGACGGCAAACTGGAAAGATCTTCGGACCTTGGAATTTGACTTGCCCTCGCCGGGAAAACAACGCGAGCTTGCCGGCATCCTCTCGGAAGCCGAGAGCCTCAAGGGGCATTATCGTAAGATGCTCACGACCTGCGACGACGTCGTCAAATCACAATTTGTCGAGATGTTTGGTGGACCCGATCCAACAGAAAGCGATTGTCCTACAGTTACAATCGGGGAGCTCGCGGCTGATATACGGTACGGGACTTCAAAGAAGGCTTCTGATAGTGGCGAATTTAAATACCTCCGCATGAACAATATGACCGACGATGGAAGGCTTGATCTCTCCGATCTTAAGTACATCGATCTTTCGGGTGCGGAGCTTGAGAACGCAAAAGTTGTAAGAGGAGATTTGCTTTTCAATAGGACAAATAGCCGCGAAAAGGTAGGCAAGACCTGCGTATTCAATAAGAACGAGCCCATGGTAATCGCAGGATATATTGTCAGGGTTAGATTCGATGAGCGTGTAGAGCCCGGCTATGTGTCGGCGTTCTTGAACAGCAGCTACGGCAAAGGTCTTCTTCGCAAGATGGCCAAAGGAGCCGTTGGTCAGGCCAACATTAGCGCAAAAGAAATGGCCAAAATCGAACTTCCCTTGCCGCCGATTGAGCTTCAACGTTCCTTCTTGGACTTCGCCGCCTCGGTCGACAAATCGAAATTTAAGTTAGGTATCTACGGTGGGATGCTTTGACGTTGCGCTGGTCGACCATTGCGTACCTTAATGTGGTGTCTATTTTTTTATGGCCAAGGAGCACCTGGACTTGTTCGATGGGCATTCCTTTGTCGATTGCCTTTGTAGCAAGCGTTCTTCTGAACTTATGAGGGTGGACCCTTCCTAAATCAAGCTCGCGCCCCAGTTTTCTAAGCAGCGCCTCGACGCCGCCAATTTGTAGCCTCTCGTGTGGCGCCTTGCTCGACACGAAGAGTGCTTCAGAGCTGTCCATTCGGGTTGACAGGTAATTCTCAATATGGACTTTAGTCTTTGCGTCAAAATAGACGATGCGGTCCTTATTTCCCTTGCCGTGTACGATGCACTCACGATTGATGGTGTCGATGGAGCTCCTGTCCAACGAGACAAGTTCGCCCACACGCATGCCCGTGGAGCGCAACAGGTCGATCAGGGCAAGGTTTCGGGGCGACCCGCAGTTATCGCAGAGAATTTCAACGACTTCATCGCTATACGTTTCCTTTATGGGTTGCGGAGCCTTGACTCTTTTAATGCGTCTAACCGGGCTCTTAATGATATGGTCCTCGTCTTCGAGCCATGAATAGAAGCTTGAGATGATTCTTCGGACATTGTCGACGGTGACGCGACTGACGCCGGCTTTTTGCTGATAGTCGGAAAGATAGGACCTAATCTCTTCGGTTCCTAGGTCGCAAGCTGGCGTATCGAATGATTCAAGCATTTTATTGATGGTGGTTTCGTAGTAGGAGATGGTCCTATCCGAGCAGCCTTCGAGGCGTTTTGCAGACAGAAATAGATCTAGGAATGATTCGCTTTCACCGTCGCCGCCTTCGGCTAATTGGCTTTCATCGAAAAGGCAGTGCGATAAAACCTTTTTGAGCTGGCGGTTCTGCTGCGTGGTCAGGTAGGGGAGCATGAGGCGGGTAATTTCTCTAGCCGTTTTCGTGAGATCCATGGTGGCGTCCTTCCTTGCGCGGTGGGTGGCGCTATTTCCCTTTGTTTACCCGTGCGTTATGGAAGGGAAGCCGGGTGGCACTTCCGCTAGGCCGCGTCAGGGAGGTCCATGAGACCTCGCGCATCTCCCCGCATCACTCCGGTGCGGCTTTGCCTGCAGAGCAAGATGCTCAGGTGCGCTTTCTTAACGGGGGCATCTAAATGTAAATTGGTATCCAATTCCGCAAGAGACTTTGCTGAAAGCAACGTACCAGCCATCAGAAGTCGCTGACATAATAACGATACGGTGACTTTTGACGAAAGGCGAACGATGAATGCCGACGCCCAACTAGAAAAGGCAGTTGCGTTGATTGACGAACAGATTGCCTCTGCATTGCGAACGACTTACAAATTCAGGGAGCGCTGGAGTGGCGAAAAGCTCCGGAGACGAATCGGCGGTTTTGCGACGCTGATTCAGCCATCGCAAGAGCAGGTTGAATACGATTTCTTTAATGAGTTCATCGAGTTTTCCGTTAGAAATGACATGGTCAATCCAATACTCGAATCCTTGTTCGCTCTCTATGGTATTGACGCTATCTGGCCGAGGGGTTCGACTGTTTTTTGGTTGAATAATGAGAAGCACGAAAGGGCGAACCCTATCGAGTTTCTAATTTCAACAAATTGCGAAACCGTAGGGTATCGATACACAATTCCGGATTCGATTACCGCTATGGAAGTTGATTCATGGGGGATCAGCAGGATTGTCGTTATCGACTGGTCTGCAGCGGAGACTGAGGAGCTAAAACGACGCTCCGAGGAGTTGTGTGTCGAAGGGTCCGATAGCGTATTCCAAATATCATCGAGTGGGTTTTTCAAAAAGATCTTCCCAGAGGCTCTCTACGATGAGTTTGTTTATCGCATTCGAGATGCAGTTGCAAGAGTGGAGGATATCATCGGTCTTCAGGCCATTCCTAGCCTATCTATGCCTCGCTTGGCGCCATTCAGGGCTTCGCTGATAGACGAGATTCATCGCACTGTTGACGGCTTTCCTGAGTCGACCTACACGGTTAAATCAAATCACGCAACGTTCAGGCTTGCCGACGAAGATCAAATAGTGCTCAATAAAGCTTTTTTCGATGATGGGCTCGGACACTGTCTTGTTGGAACAAAGGGCTTTGCTAGATGTCTTACCACATCGGAGTATCTACGCAGGTCTTTCTTGCGGGGCGGAGAGTTCGATTACACTTCAATTGTTTGTGGCTATATAAAGGCGGTTGAGCAACTCTCATATGAGCTTATGCTTGCTACGCTGGGTACGCCTGGGTCGGAAAACCTGTTCATTGCCACGCCTTCGAAAGGAAAAGGAGCGATCGAATATAGAAGACCATTTGACTGGTCGAAAAAAACTCGGCATGTTCAATTCGTCGAATCAAATAGAGAACGGTTTTCGACGAACTTGGTCTCTCTTGCAAATCTTCTCCATGACAATGAAACGGCATGGCGGATTAGTGACGAGGGAAGACACTTTGTGCTTCTCAAGATAAGGGATTTTGCAGGTAAAGATAGGAATGGCTATTTCCACAAGGATAACTTTACGGATTTGGGTGAAGTAAATAGGATTAGACAAGATGCAATTGCGCTTCTGTATTACCTATTGGGCGGTTATGTTATCCCAGGAAGCAAGGAAAAGGCGCTTGAAACGCTTGGATTGAAGCATGTCTCTTATAGCGAAATATATATGAAGCTGGCCGAGATACCTTTGACTGACTTTGTTTTGGAGTTTGAGGGTCTAAATCCTGTGAAAGCGGTTAGGCCCTTCGAGCAACCTGTCATAGAGTATGACGACTACGGTCTAGTCTCTTCGAAGATATTTTTTGTCAGAGTTGACAGCTATCGTGGCGCTCGTGAACGGGAATTGACTGAGGCTATCAGCAAGGACGATCTCATCGTAGTTGACCGCGACAATATGCCGTCTAGGGTGTTCTTTGTAAAGCGTAGCGGCGAACGGGTGCAGGTTTGGTAAGAAAACGGCGCGCGAACGAGAGTCCGCGCGCCGGAGCGCTTCCGTCGTTTAGCTGCTGGGCGTCTCGTTGCCGCGATACTTAAAGTATGCGGTTGCGATAGTCACAATGGCATCTATGACGGCGAGAACGACCTCATCGTTAGGCGTGTACTTCATCTTTTCCTCCTTTGTCGGGATTCTAAGCTGACGTATGCCAGCAAAAGGAGGCCGTAAGCGCTAACGCCATGATAACCGATGCTCATTTAAGTTATTGTCTAGTACCGCAAAAAAGAGAGGGGGCGCGTATTATTTGTGACAAGGACGCTAAAAGACTATTGGCCTTTCAGCGTCCTTGCGGATACTGACCACACGGATTGCACTCAATCTCATCTCCAGTGTTTTGACTGACGGAGCAATTGCAGGCGATGTAAATAAGAGAGGGCAAACGCAAATGAAAGCAACCGAAGCGAATCTGCTCGATCTTATGGGCGTGGCGAAGATGCAGTTTGTCATTCCCGTGTACCAGCGAGTTTACTCGTGGAGTGTAAAAGAGTGCGAAGTGCTTTGGGATGACGTTATGCGGGCGGGTCGTGATGGCGTATCGCACTTCGTGGGGTCGATGCTCTATATCCCCGAGTCCGAGAGTTCTGCCACGAGCATTTCGCGCGTGCTTTTGATTGACGGGCAGCAGCGCATGACGACGTTTTCGTTGATGATTGCTGCCTTGGCTGACTATCTGGAGGGTAATCCCGACAAGGCCGGCTTCCTTGGCGATCTCAAGATCTCGGCGTTGAGGAAAAATTACCTCTTTAACGATGACGACTACAACGGGCTGGCGCGCTACAAGCTGGTGCTTTCGCAGGACGATAAAGAGACACTGTTCTCCATCGTGTCTGGGTCTCCCGTGCCAGATGAAAAATCGGATCGGATTGTCGAGAACCATGCGTTCTTCCGCGAGAAGATGCACGGGAAATCATTCGACCCTGCAAGGCTTTGGGCGGGGCTAAACCGCGTACAGGTCATCGACACTAAGCTCACCGCTGGCGTTGACAATGCCCAGCTCATATTTGAGTCCATGAACTCCAAGGGCAAGCCGCTCACGCCTATCGACCTCATTCGCAACTACGTTCTTATGTCGCTTCCCAACGACGAGCAGACCAAGCTTTACGAGGGCTACTGGCATCCGCTCGAGTGTTTGTTCGGAAAAGGCGGCGAAGAAGAGTTCAATGCATTTATCTGGTACTGGCTGTGGCTCAAGGTTCCCAATAGGATGCCGAAGGAAAACGAGGCCTACCACGAGTTCAAACGCTATTTCGCTGACGACTACGATGGGGATACCGAGGGCCTGTTGAAGGAGCTCCGCGAATATGCGCAAAGATATGCCAGGTTGTTCCTTGGCAAGGAGAAAGACGAGGGCCTGCACCAAGTATTCGACAGAATCGTAAGCCTTGATGTGAAGCAGATCAGGCCTCTTTTGATGCTGCTTTACTCGGTTTACGAGGGAAATATGTTAAACCACAATGCGTTTCTGCGTATCTGCGAGACTATCGAGTCGTTCCTGTTCAGGCGGGCGGTTTGCGGCAGGCTTACCACGGGCCTAAATAATTTCTTTGCCGGCATGTATCGCAACCTCGAGCAGCAGGACGATATAGAGGAGTACGTTACGGCGATGCTCCTTATCCACAGCAGCGGTATGACTGCGTACTTCCCGACAGACGAGCATTTTGTCGAGGAGTTTAAGACGCGTGACTGCTACAACCGCTCCTCCAAAAAGCGCTATTACCTGGAGCGCATGGAGAACTGGCACCACCCAAAGGAGCCCATCTCGGCTGACAATTACCAGATCGAGCACGTCATGCCCCAGACGATCGACGGTGAACATGGCTGGAAGGAATCGCTTGGCGAGAACTGGGAAGACATCCACGACAGGTTATGCAACAACCTGGGCAACCTTACGCTGACGGGCTACAACCAGGAGTACTCAAACCGGTCGTTCTCGGACAAGCTCAATCTTCCGAACGTGGGACTTAAATGCAGCCCGCTCTACCTGAACAAGTCGATTGCCGCGCATGAAAAATGGGGTGAGGAAGAGATTGGACAGCGCGCGGACGAGCTGGCGAAAGAGGCGTGTGAGATATGGAAGTATCCCGACCTTCCGGCAGATGTCGTCGACAAGTACCGCCCTTCTCGCGGAGAGTCTGATGAGGCTCCTATCTGGACCTTGCAAGAGAACCACCCCACTTTTGCCGAAGGCGGACTCAACCAGAAGCTTTTCAATGAGGTGCGCGAGTCCGTTCTGACTGGTAACCCTTCATGGGAGTCCTATATAGCCAAGTACTATGTAGGCTTCAGGTCGGGCAAGCGAAAACTGCATGCCGTGCTAGAAGGCAGGACCAGCAACGGTGGTTGGATTGCCGTTGGCTTGGCAAAGAGTGTGGATGATCTAACGGATCCAGAGGACATGTGCCAGGACAAGCGTACGCAGGGTGGATTTGGCCCGGGCTTACCCACTTACGTTGCGCTTCGGAATGCCGATGACATTCCTGCGGTGCTCGATCTCATAAAGCAGTGCTAGGTTGAAGGCTGGGAATCTAGTTCCCGGCCCTTGCCAGCTCAAAATCGTCGATGGCTCGTCCGCCCGTCTACACCCTTACGATCCTGCGGGCCGCACTCAACAGCTCGTACTCCCTCTGGCTCCACTGGCGCAGCTCTGCCGCGCGCACGGCGTCGCGGCACAGGTCCAGGAACACCTCGGCGCCCTCGCAGAAACACTCGCGGGCAAAGGTGCCCGATCCGTCCGCAACGCACGCGCCGTCGGCGAAGAGCATCCAGCTGGACGGCTCACGAGAGTTATTTCCGAGCAGTTTGATTTGCAGTACGTGTGGGTTGCCAGCAGCACAGAGCTCTTCCTCGAGCACCTGCACGGTAAAGCGCATCTGGTGGGAGAGACTGCTCTTTACCATGGCCGACGCGTAGCCATTTGGCTTATCCAGAAGATGCATGTGATTCGGTTTGACGACCAGGTTGTGGAAGTTACGCTCGCTGCGCACAGAGAAATTGTCCATACGGACTCCTTTCATCGATGTTGGCAGGGCCACCGTGCCTCTTGGCCGGTTGGCGTCGGGATCGTGGAGCCAACTCTCTACCCCGACTCTGGATAAAACGCGCCCGCTCCTTGCGGGCACGATGGAGTCTATCAGCGCGCGCGGACAAAAATCAACCCCGTGCGGCAATGAGCGCACGGGGTTGATTTGGTCTACGACCCTCAATTTTTGGCATTTGTTATTCGTCGTCTCCGTCGTTGGGGTCGCCCTTGAGGGTGTTGATGTCCAGGTACTGGTTATCGTCCTCTTTTTGCTGGGTTTCCGACTCCGCTTGGGTGGGGCCGCGGAACAGCTGGAATCCCTCAAACGCAATGACACCGAGCAGGGCAATGATAATGGCGATAAAGGCAACCTTGACTGCCTGCGGAAATTCCGAGAAACGCAGCGCCTTTTCCTCGGCGTAATAATCGGCGAAGCGCTCTTCGCCCGTGCTTTTGGTATACGCCGGCGCGGATGCGGCCTCCGGGTCATATTCCGGTGCAGGCGTGGCGGCGTACGGATCGTTGAGATAATCGCTCGATGCGGTGCCATAATCCTCGGTCTCGATGCGACCGGTGCCAGCATGGCCATCGGAATAATCGGAATATGTCGCACCGCCCTCATAGCCCGCGGCGCTCGTGTCGGCGGCAAAAAGCGGGTTAACTGGAACATCGAGCGCCGGCATGCCGGTAGAGGTCTCATCCAGATCGGCTGCAGCCCAGGAATCGTAGGCAACTTGATGGGCAACGGGCTCATCGAGCCTTGCGACCGGAGGCTTGCGTGCCGCAGGAACAGGCAACTGCTGGGCGCTGTACATAACAGTGCTGTCGGCCGATTTGCCCTGCGTCGCTGCAGCGAGAAATGCCGCCGTCTCGGACGGGTCGCTTGCGGGGCGGGGAGCGGGCGTGGGCGCCGAAGTGGGTGCGGGCGTAGGCGCGGGCGCCGAAACAGGCGACTGCGCAGGAGTCGGCGCAGATGCGGGCTTAGGCGCAAGCGCGGGATTGGGGTTTGACGGGCGAGCCCCGCCGCCCATGAGTTCGTCGGCGGTCCACGGGCGATCATCCATCACGTCGTCAAGGCTCAGCGAAAACAGGTCGTCTTCACCCTCATCGAACATGCGGTGCACATGTCCACCAATTGCCGGAATCAATCCGCGACCGGTGCATGATGCCTTGCTCAACGCCATTCTGTCCCATCCTTTCGAAATACTAATGACATCGATTATATGGAACTTCCCAAGCGGCTCGGTCTTGGATTCGTGCTTTCCAGAACTCGCGCCCAAAAGGGGAGGGGCAATCCAGGCGAGTGCCTACTTGTCGCCGGCCGCCGCCTTGGCCTCATTGAGGTAGCTATAGAAGCTGTACTTGGAGATGCCAAAGAACTCGCAGGCGCGCTCGCTCGACTTGGAAATGAGGAAGGCACCGCGACGGTCGAGGTAGCCAATGGCACGAATGCGCTCGTCTTTGGTCATGAGTGCCGCGGGCTTGCCCACAAACTGCTCGCACTCGTGCAGCAGGTCCTCGAGCAGGTCGCCGATGTTCTTGGTAATGGGCTCGGGCTCGGTGTAGCCCGTGCCGCCGGTGCCGGTAAAGGCATCGAGCGAACGCTCAAAAGCCTTCATGAGCGTAATGTCAAAGTTAATGCCCAAAATGCCGACGGGCTTGCCCTCGTCGTTGCGGATAAAGATGGTAGAAGACTTGAGCAGCTTGCCATCGGTGGTTTTGGTGAGGTATGGCTCGCGGTCGTGCACGTCGGTGGTGCCCTCGTGCATGGACTCAAACACAATATGGCTGGGGCCGTCACCCAGTTTGCGCCCGCTGACGTGGCCGTTTTCGATCACTACGATGGAGTGGTCCACGTCCTCGGTCTCCAGATCGTGGACGACGACTTCGCAGTTGGGGCCAAATTGGAGCGCCAGGCCGTGTGCGAGGCGCTTGTAAAACTCAATCTGTGCGGGGGTCATGGGTGCCTTCCTAAAAATTAGTTTGGGCACACTTTGCCATAAACCACACTTGACCGCAAATAAATCCATCAACAAGGCAATTCATGACCGTTCGGCGGCGAAAAAGTACCGATTACGGCAACAAACAATTTGTTAGGTTTTCCAATCAAAAAGTGTGATAGAACAGTGCTAACAAACTTTTTGTTTGGCATCCACATAAAAGTTCAGTCGCATGAATGGGAATGGGCTGAAACGCGTATGCGGGGGCCGGCAAGAGAGGACTTAAGGAGTTCACCGTATGGCCGATAAGATCCAGTGGGCGGGCAACACGATGCCCAAGAGCGATGATAAGCACTTGGGAATCATGAGCCTCGACCACGTGAAGAAGGCCCGTGCCTTCCACCAGTCGTTCCCCCAGTACACCGTCACTCCGCTTGCCCGCCTGGATGGCCAGGCCGCGCGCCTGGGCCTGTCCAACCTGTGCGTTAAGGACGAGAGCTATCGCTTTGGCCTCAACGCCTTTAAGGTTCTGGGCGGTTCGTTTGCCATGGCCAACTACATTGCCGACGAGACTGGCAAGGACGTTGCCGAGTGCACCTTCGATTACCTGACCTCCGATCAGCTTGCCAAGGACTTTGGCCAGGCTACCTTCTTTACCGCCACCGACGGCAACCATGGCCGCGGTGTGGCATGGGCTGCCAACAAGCTGGGCCAGAAGGCCGTCGTGCACATGCCCAAGGGTTCCACCAAGCCCCGCTTCGATAACATCGCGGCCGAGGGCGCCACGGTGACCATCGAAGAGGTCAACTACGACGAGTGCGTGCGCATGGCCGCCGCCGAGGCCGATGCCTGCGAGCGCGGCGTCATCGTTCAGGACACCGCCTGGGAGGGCTACGAGAAGATTCCGTCCTGGATCATGGAGGGTTACGGCACCATGGCTTCCGAGGCTGCCGAGCAGCTGCGCGAGATGGCCATCAACCGCCCGACGCACGTGTTTGTCCAGGCTGGCGTGGGTTCGCTCGCCGGCGCCGTGGTGGGCTACTTCACCAACCTGTATCCCGATAACCCGCCCACCTTCGTCGTGGTTGAGTGCGCGCCTGCCGCCTGCCTGTACAAGGGCGCTGCCGCCGGCGACGGCGATCCGCGCATCGTGGACGGTGACATGCCCTCCATCATGGCCGGTCTGTGCTGCGGCGAGCCCAACATCCTGGGCTGGGATATCCTGCGCAACCACGCCACCGCCTTCGTGTCCTGCCCCGACTGGGTCACCGCTCGCGGCATGCGCACCCTGGGCGCTCCCGAGAAGGGCGACCCGCGCGTCATCTCCGGCGAGTCCGGCGCTGTGACCACCGGCCTGGTCGAGACTCTCATGCTCGATCCCGAGTACGCCGAGCTCAAGGAGCTCATCGGCCTGGACAAGACGAGCTCTGTGCTCTGCTTCTCCACCGAGGGCGACACCGATCCCGACCAGTATCGCCGCATTGTTTGGGAAGGCGAATATCCCACTTGCTAATCGTTGGGGCGGAGTAAATAGGTATCGCTCCGTCACCTCACAGGTAGATTCCTTCGTTTGAAAGGTTATGAACAATGGCTAAAGAACTCGATTTCGACGCTATCAAGGCTGCTGCTGAGTCTCATCGTGCTGATATGACTCGCTTCCTGCGCGCCATGATCTCCCATCCCTCTGAGTCCTGCGAGGAGGGCGAGGTTGTCGCTTGCATCAAGGCCGAGATGGAGAGCCTTGGCTATGACGAGGTCAAGGTCGACGGCCTGGGCAACGTCATGGGCTTTATGGGCGAGGGCGACAAGATCATCGCCATTGACTCCCACATCGACACCGTCGGCATCGGCAACATCGAGAACTGGGACGCCGATCCCTATGAGGGCTACGAGACCGACGAGATCATCTACGGCCGCGGCGGCTCTGACCAGGAGGGCGGCATGGCTTCCGCTACCTACGCTGCCAAGATGATGAAGGATATGGGCCTCATCCCCGAGGGCTACAAGATCATGGTCGTCGGTACCGTCCAGGAAGAGGACTGCGACGGCATGTGCTGGCAGTACATCTACAACAAGGACGGCATTAAGCCCGAGTTCGTCATTTCCACCGAGCCCACCGACGGCGGCATCTATCGCGGTCACCGCGGCCGCATGGAGATCCGCGTCGACGTTCACGGCACCTCCTGCCACGGCTCCGCTCCCGACCGCGGCGACAATGCCATCTACAAGATGGCCGACATCATCGCCGACGTCCGTGCCCTCAACAACAACGGTTGCGACGAGTCGACCGACATCAAGGGTCTCGTCAAGATGCTCGACCCCAAGTACAACCCCGAGCACTTCGAGGACGCCCGCTTCCTGGGTCGCGGCACCTGCACCGTCAGCCAGATCTTCTACACCAGCCCCAGCCGCTGCGCCGTGGCCGATTCCTGCGCCATCTCCATCGACCGTCGCATGACCGCCGGTGAGACCTGGGAGTCCTGCCTGGACGAGATCCGCAACCTGCCGGCCGCCAAGAAGTACGGCGACGACGTGAAGGTCTCTATGTACATGTACGACCGTCCGTCCTGGACCGGCGAGGTCTACGAGACCGAGGCTTACTTCCCCACGTGGATCAACAAGGAGACCGCTCCGCACGTCAAGGCCCTCGTCGACGCTCACAAGGCCATGTTTGGTGACGAGCGCATCGGCTGCGAGCCCAGCATGGACAAGCGCACCGGTCGCCCTCTGTGCGACAAGTGGACCTTCTCCACGAACTGCGTTTCCATCCAGGGCCGCTATGGCATCCCCTGCGTCGGCTTTGGCCCGGGTGCCGAGTCTCAGGCTCACGCTCCCAACGAGGTCACCTACAAGGATGACCTGGTCACCGCTGCCGCCATGTATGTGGCTGCCCTGAACCTCTACGATCCGAGCCAGGCCGATGGCGATGCCACCGTGTTCCGCGCCGGTCTGACCAACAACAAGATCGATTAGTCCCATTCCTCGATCTTGTTGAGCCGGGGGCAGTTTATGCCCCCGGCGCCTCCTGTTGACTTGGGGCCCGCGGCCGTTATCTCCCATGCTTCCTCGACGGTGGCGGGTCCTCGTCATAGCGCTCTGCATGTTCTAGCCACACGCGCATGCCGGAGCGCATCTACTCATTGCGATCGTTTCACCTTTAGAAAGGACATTTACATGGACGCCAAGTTTACCGAGCTCGTCGAGCAGCTGAACGGCCTCGATTTTAAGGGTATGTACGGCAGCGACTTCCTGCACACCTGGGATAAGACCACCGATGAGCTCAAGGCGCTCTACACCGTCGCCGACGCTCTGCGCGAGCTGCGCGAGAACAACGTTTCGTCCAAGATCTTCGATTCGGGCCTGGCCGTCTCGCTGTTCCGCGACAACTCCACCCGTACGCGCTTCTCCTTCTCTAAGGCCGCCAACCTGCTCGGCCTTGAGCTGCAGGACCTGGACGAGAAGAAGTCCCAGATCGCTCACGGCGAGACCGTCCGCGAGACCGCTACTATGATCTCCTTCATGGCAGACGTCATCGGCATCCGCGACGACATGTACATCGGCAAGGGCGACGCCTACATGGCCGAGGTCTCCGAGTCTGTCCAGCGGGCTTACGAGGATGGCGTTCTGGATCACCGTCCCACGCTCATCTCCCTGCAGTCCGACTCCGATCACCCCACGCAGTCCTCTGCCGACATGCTCTACCTTATCAACGAGTTTGGCGGCCTCGAGAACCTCAAGGGCAAGAAGGTTGCCGTCACCTGGGCCTATTCGCCCTCTTACGGCAAGCCGCTGTCCTGCCCGCAGTCGCTGATCAGCCTGCTGCCCCGCTTTGGCATGGACGTCACCCTGGCTCACCCCGAGGGCTACGACCTCATGCCCGAGGTCGTCGAGCGCGCCCGCGGCTATGCCGCCGAGTCCGGCACCACCTTTAAGCAGGTCAACACCATGGCCGAGGCCTTCGAGGGCGCCGACATCGTGATCCCCAAGAGCTGGGCTCCGTTTGCCGCCATGGAAAAGCGTACCAACCTGTACGCCGAGGGCGACGACGCCGGCATCGCAGCGCTCGAGAAGGAGCTGCTCGCCCAGAACGCCACCCATCAGGACTGGTGCTCCACGACCGAGCTCATGGAGAAGACTGCCAACGGCCAGGACACCATCTTTATGCACCCGCTGCCCGCCGACATCTCCGGTGTCTCCTGCGAGCACGGCGAGGTCAACGCCGACGTCTTCGACATGCACCGCGTGGGCATGTACAAGGAGGCCAGCTACAAGCCGTACGCCATCGCAGCCATGATGTTCCTGCAGAAGGTTGCCGATCCCGCCGCTACCCTCAAGGCCCTCGACGAGCGCAACACCGCCCGTTGGCTCCAGGCCTAAAGCCGGGTTGAGGTAAGCCATGTAAAGGGGGCGCTCTGCCAACCGGCGGGGTGCCCCTTTTTTGCATCGCGGGCGTGCGGGATAAGCGCTTTCGATGTGGATGCCCGCGGCGCGAGTTATGGGTACGATGGTTTCAGGGGAGGTATCACCATGAAACTTGGATGCGTCATTATGGCTTCGGGCGAGGGCAAGCGGTTTGGCTCTAACAAGATGCTTGCCGATATCTATGGCGAGCCGCTGATTGCCCGGACCATCGATTCGGTTCCCCGGGGCTTTGACGTTGTGGTTTCGACGCGTTGGCCCGAGGTCGCCCGGATTTGCGAGGACAAACATTGCCCGTGCGTGCTGCACGATGGCGAGCTGCGCAGCGAAAGCGTCCGTGCGGGCCTTTCGTGGGGAGTCGAACGCAACTGGAAAGGCTGCCTCTTTTTGCCGGGCGACCAGCCGCTCGTGAGTTCGGATTCTTTTGAGGCTTTGGTTCACGCGTTTGACGAACGTGGCCGCAAACATCCGGTGCGCTTGGCGTGCAACGGTGAGCCTTCGAGTCCGGTGCTCTTTCCGGCGGAACTATTCGATGCACTCATGCGTCTTGAGGGCAAGGACGGCGGGGGCTCGATTCTCAAAGGTCGCGTCGACGTTGCGCTGATCGAAGCGCGTGCCTACGAGCTGTGGGATGTCGATACCGCCAAGGGACAGCGACGCATAGCGGAGCATATCGCGGCCTGCTCGTATTTTGATCGCGTGGCCAACTGTATGAATCGATAAGGAGCAACATGATCATCATCAAAAACGGCGCGCTCGTGACGCCACAGGGGCTTCGCCGCGCCGATCTTGCCATGGAGGGCGACAAGATCGTGCGGATTGCCGCGGCGATTGAGCCGGGCGAGGACGATACCGTCCAGGACGCCACGGACTGTTGGGTGTTCCCCGGCTTTATCGACGGCCACACGCACATGCAGTGCTGGACTGGCATGGATTGGACAGCCGATAGCTTTGAAACCGGCACGCGTGCGGCTGCCTGCGGCGGTACGACGACCATCGTGGACTACGCGACGGCTGATCGCGGCGTGACCATGCCCGATGCCTTGGCCGAGTGGCATCGCCGTGCCGACGGAACCTGCACGGCCAACTACGCCTTTCATATGGCACTCGCCGAGTGGAATGAACGCAACCGCGCCGATCTTTCGGCTATGCGCGAGGCGGGCGTATCGTCGTTTAAGACCTACTTTGCCTACGATCATTTGCGCCTGGACGATGCCGAGACGCTCGAGGTGCTCGAGGAGCTCAAGCGCGTGGGCGGTATCCTGTGCGTGCATTGCGAGAACGGTACGCTGGTGAATGAGCTGCAGAAGCGCGTGTACGAGCAGGGGATTCATGGGCCCGAGGGGCATGCGCTCAGCCGCCCGGACGTGTGTGAGGCCGAGGCCGTGAGCCGCCTGCTGTATCTGGCGCACTTGGCCGGGGACGCTCCGGTCAACGTGGTGCACCTTTCGACCAAGCTGGGGCTCGAGGCCATTCGCGCTGCCAAAGCGCGCGGGCAGAAGAACATCTATGTCGAGACCTGCCCCCAATATCTGATGCTTGACGACACCTGCTATCTGGAGCAGGGCGAGGACGGCTTTGCGGGCGCCAAGTACGTGATGAGCCCGCCGCTGCGCCATGCCGGTGACCGTGCGGCATTGCGCGAGGCGCTTGTGGCCGGCGAGATCGATACGATTGCGACCGATCATTGCAGCTTTAACCTGCACGGGCAAAAGGACCGCGGGCGCGACGATTTCCGCGCGATTCCCAACGGCGGGCCCGGCGTGGAGCATCGTCCCGTCGCGATTGCCACGAGCTTTGAAGGGCAACTGGGCCCCGAGGATCTGTGCCGCTTGATGAGCGAGAACCCGGCGCGCGTCTTTGGCATGTATCCGCGCAAGGGCTGTCTTGCCGAGGGCTCCGACGCCGACGTGTGCGTGTGGGATCCGTGCGCGCGTTGGACGATCAGCGCCGCGACACAGCATCAGGCCGTGGACTACACGCCGCTCGAGGGCTTTGAGGCACATGGCCGCGCCAAGGCCGTGTTTGTGAACGGCGTGCTGGTGGCGCGCGATGGCGAGCCCACCGGAGCCCAGCCTGGCCGCTACGTGCCCCGCTAGCAGCAAAGATGCCGTGTCCCCTCCGCAGTTGCGGTGAAATACGGACTGTTTGCGGCCGTCAGGCGGCCAAACAGTCCGTATTTCACCGCAACTGACGAGATGGGGCCGGCTACTTGAGGCTGCTGGCGACGACGGGGCGGCCGAGGGCTGCCTCGAAGCGGTCGGCCATCGTGGGGTCGCTGAGCGTGTCGACTTGGTTGAGCATGACGCGTGCGGTGCTGAGTTTCAGCGCCTGCATCTCGGAATTGAGCACCTGGGCGACGCGCTCGGGCGTGGCGATGTCGGTGAGCTCGCAGCCGCAACGCTCGCAAAAGAGCTCGGGGCGGTGGACAACCTCGGCGACGGGTTTGCCCAGTCCCGAGGCGCCGACGACCCAGACAACGTTTGCCGTGGCGGCGGGAATTACCGGCTCCCAGGCGGCATGCGCTTTGAGCGGGAGTCGCTTGCTGCCATCTGCCTCGGCCAACACATAGTCAAAGCGCTGCGCCAGCTCGTTGAGCGGCTCAGCGGGGGCGGAGAGCTTGCCTGTCTCCGGGTCCAAAACACCCGCCTGGCAGATACTTCCGCGGTTCATGCCCGCGCATGCCTCGCAGGTGCAGCCGGGAACATGCAGGGCCCCCGGCTTCCAAGGCGCGGCGTCCAGGCGACGGCACGACCCGTCCCATGGCACGCCGGCGACGGGAAACATATGCGTGGTGGTGCAGAGGAGCACGCGGCCTCCAGCGCGCATAAGCTCAAGGCCCAGCGTCTTTAGCAAGGTCGACTTGCCGCCACTGCCGATAATTGCGGTAATGCCCGGCTCGATCTTGAGCGCGGAGGCAAGGTTTCCGCTCGTCGTTTCCATCTGTTCACCGCCGTATAATACTGTGATAATAAATAATCATCAGAGTAGCGGTCGAACCGCTTTTGCTCTGCTCAAACCGTAGCACAGGGAGGTGCCCCGGGAATGCTCGTATATGTTCGCGGCGCCGGCGATATCGCCACGGGCGTCGCCGCTCGCTTGGTGCGCGCCGGCGTGTCGGTTGTCATGGCCGATATCGCGGTTCCCACGTGCATCCGTCGCACAATCAGTTTTTGCGAGGCCATTCGCCTGGGCGAGGTCGAGGTTGAGGGCATTCGCGCTCGCTTGGCGCGGACGCCGGCAGAGGCGCTTGCAATTACCGAGGCCGGAGACGTCGCCGTCGTGGTAGACCCCCAGGCCAAGATGCTCGACGAACTGAAACCCGCTGCCGTGGTCGACGCGATTCTGGCTAAGCGCAACTTGGGCACCACGCGCGATATGGCGCCTACCGTCATCGCCGTGGGGCCGGGCTTTACCGCGCCGGTCGATTGCGACGCCGTGGTCGAGACCATGCGCGGGCATTTCCTGGGCCGTGTCATTACCCAAGGTTCACCCCAGCCCAACACGGGCGTGCCAGGCATTATCGCTGGCTATGGCAAAGAGCGTGTTATCCACAGCCCCGCCGCCGGCGTGTTTCGGTCCGACCGCGCAATCGGCGACATCGTGCGCGCCGGAGACGTGATTGGCTACGCGGGCGATACGCCCATGCGCACGCAGATCGATGGCTGTCTGCGCGGGCTTTTGGCGAACGGCGTGCAGGTGACCGAGGGCTTTAAATGCGCCGATGTCGATCCGCGCGGCGATGCCAGCTATATCAACTACATTTCGGACAAGGCGACGTCGGTCGGCGGCGGCGTGCTCGAGGCACTCGCTATGCTCACCGATATCTTTAGAGGATAGAAGGCGGCAATGGAAAAGCTCGATGTTGTGAATGCGGCGCTTGTCGCCCTGCGTGCTGGCGAGACGTGCGAGCTCGTGGTCGTGGCCGGCACGGCGGGGTCGTCGCCGCGCGGCGTGGGCGCCTGGATGGCCGTCTTTGCCGACGGTAGCCAGGCGGGCACCATCGGCGGCGGCAAGATCGAGCTTTTTGCGCTGGACGAGGCGCGAGAGCTGCTGGCCGCGGGGCAATCGCGTCTGGTCCGCTACACCATGGGCGGCGAGAACTCCGATACCGGTATGATCTGCGGCGGAGCCATCTGCCTGTGCTATCTGCATCTGGATGCGATCCAGGCACAGTTGTTCCAGGAAATTGCCGACGTCTTGACGTATCGACGTATCGGCGACTTCGTCATCGACTTTGAGCCGTTTATCGCAAGCACGCTCGAGGGCGATGTGGCCGAGTACCATGGCGAGGCATCGCGCCATACCATTGCGGGCTGCCCCGGGCTTTCACTGGTGGAGGAGGGGAGTAAGGTCACCTACACCAATGCCGCCTCCGAGATTCCTCCCGCGCACATCGAGACGCTCTGCCCCGAGGGCCTGACCTACATCTTTGGCTGCGGACACGTGGGCGCCGCGACGGCGCGCGTGCTCACGGCGGCGGGCTTTGCCGTCGTGGCCTGCGATGACCGCCCCGGCACGCTGACGCCCGAATGGGTGCCCGGTGTCTACGATCGTCGCCTGGTCGATTACAAGAACCTGAGCGAGCCGTGTCCCATCGGCCCGCGCGACTTGGTGGTCGTCGCCACGGCGGGTCACAAGTCCGATATCGACGTGGTGATTCAGGCCATGCGCGCCAAGCCCGCCTACCTGGGCTGCCTGGGTTCGCGCCGCAAGACGGCCTTTGTGCGCGCCCGCCTGGAGCAGGAGGGCTTTACACAGGACCAGATCGACGAGCTGCACCTGCCGATCGGCGTTGCCATCGAGGCCGAGGACCCCGAGGAGATTGCCATCTCCATCGCCGCCGAGATGATCCACCTGCGCCGCACCAAACTCGTCCCCCGCAAGCGCTAATCGCATCCCCACCAATAAGTTGCGGTGAAATACGGACTGTTTAAGCCTGTTAGGCCGCCAAACAGTCCCTATTTCACCGCAACTGCTATTTGGGACCCATTTGTGCGGGGGAGTTGTGGAGTTGTGCAGGCAGACGAGGTTTTTCTGGAAATACGCACCCAATACGCGTATAGTACCGATTGTTTTGTCGGCTCCTGCTGCGTCGAGTCCAAACCGCAAAATGCCATGAGCGGTGCGGATGCAGTCAGGAGGCACGAGGACAACCCACCGTGGCCACGCCCCGTGCTTAAAACCCCAAGAAGGAGTGAACAATGGCAGAAGAGAAGTATGTGCCGCGTCTGAAGACCAAGTACAACAACGAGGTCAAGCAGCAGCTTCAGGACAAGTTCCAGTACGAGAACGTCATGATGATCCCCAAGTTTGAGAAGATCGTCGTGAACATGGGTGTCGGCGAGGCCGCTACCGATTCCAAGGCCATCGACGGTGCCGTGCGCGACCTGCGCGCCATCACCGGCCAGCAGCCGATGATCACCCGTGCCCGTAAGTCCATCGCTACCTTCCGCCTGCGCGCTGGTATGCCGATCGGCTGCAAGGTTACCCTGCGTGGCGACCGTATGTGGGAGTTCTTCGATCGTCTGACCTCCGTCGCGATTCCTCGTATCCGCGACTTCCGCGGTATCTCCGCCAAGAGCTTCGACGGCCGTGGTAACTTCTCCATGGGCGTCACCGAGCAGCTCATCTTCCCCGAGATCGACTTTGACTCCGTCGATCACCAGCGTGGTATGGACATCACTTTCGTGACCACCGCCAACACCGATGAGGAGGCCAAGGCCCTTCTGGACGCCTTCGGTTTCCCGTTCAAGAAATAGGTTCACCTGCCCTATAAGCGCCGTTCCCACAAGGGGGCGGCGCTTGGGGCGAACAATACTCTATGTGAGGAGGATATAAGTGGCTAAGACATCGATGATCGTCAAGTGCAATCGCAAGCAGAAGTTCTCTACTCGTGAGTACACGCGCTGCCAGCGCTGCGGCCGTCCGCACTCTGTGTACCGCAAGTTCGGCCTGTGCCGTGTCTGCTTCCGTGAGCTTGCACTCAAGGGCGAGCTTCCCGGCGTTAAGAAGGCCAGCTGGTAAGTCACTACCAGCGTTTCAAGCATCCGTTTGGAACAGGGAAAACGCGCTAAAAAGGCTTTGCCGTTAAGGGCGGTGAAGAACCAAGAGCACGTGTTCATCAAGAACGAAGGAGAATCTGTATGAACCTTACAGACCCGATCGCAGATATGCTTACGCGCATCCGTAACGCTAACTCTGTGAACAAGGCCACGGTCTCCATGCCGAGCAGCAAGAAGCTCGTCGAGATCGCTCGTGTTCTGCACGAGGAGGGCTACATCGAGGGCTACGATGTCGAGGACACCGTTCCCCAGAAGACTCTGCACATCACGCTTAAGTATGGTCCCAAGAAGGCTAAGGTCATCAACGGCATCCGCCGCATTTCCAAGCCGGGCCTGCGTAAGTACACCGGCGTTGCCGACATGCCCCGCGTCCGCGGTGGCCTTGGTACCGCCATTATTTCCACCAGCCATGGCGTCATGACCGACCGCGATGCTCGCAAGCACAACGTCGGCGGCGAGATCATCGCTTACGTCTGGTAATTCGCTCGGTAGGTAGAAGGAAAGGAGATCACCGTGTCTCGTATCGGTAATAAGCCTGTCCAGATTCCCGCCGGAGTCGAAGTGGCAGTCAACGGCAACAACGTTGTCGTCAAGGGCCCCAAGGGCCAGCTCGAGCTCGATGTCTTTGAGAAGCTCGCTATCAACGTCGAGGATAATGTCCTCACCGTTTCCCGTCCCGACGACGAGCGTGAGACCCGTGCCCGCCACGGCCTCACCCGCGCCCTCATCCACAACATGGTTGTTGGCGTTTCCGAGGGCTTCGAGAAGAAGCTCGAGCTCGCCGGCGTCGGTTACCGCGTGCAGCAGAAGGGCAAGAACCTCGAGTTCTCCCTGGGCTTCTCGCACCCCGTGATCGTCGAGGCTCCCGAGGGCATCACCTTCGAGGTTCCCGACAACACCCACGTGAACGTCAAGGGTATCAACAAGCAGCAGGTCGGTCAGATCGCCGCTGAGATCCGCGGCCATCGTCCTCCCGAGCCTTACAAGGGCAAGGGTATCCACTACGTTGGCGAGCACATCCGCCGCAAGCTGGGTAAGGCCGCCAAGTAGTCGTAACCGACTCACTCGCATAAGACCAGCACCCCGTCAGGTGCTGGCAAGATCAACCTTTTTAGGAGTTTACGTATGAACAAGCATAAGGCGAAGCTGGAAGGCCTCAAGCGTCGTCAGCGTCGTGTTCGCGGCAAGGTCTCGGGTACCTCCGAGCGTCCGCGTCTTCGCGTGACCCGTACTAACGCCAACATCTATGCCCAGATCATCGACGACAGCAAGGGCTCCAGCCTGACGCTCGTCTCTGCCTCGACCCTCGAGGCCGAGTTCAAGGGCACCCACACCTCGAACAAGGAGGCTGCGGAGAAGGTCGGTCAGCTCGTTGGCAAGCGTGCCATCGAGGCCGGCATCACCAAGGTCGCCTTCGATCGCGGTGGCCGTATCTACCATGGCCGCGTCAAGGCCCTCGCCGACGGTGCTCGTGCCGCCGGTCTCGAGTTCTAGGAGGTATGTAGCACATGGCTCGTAATCAGAAGCAGCAGCGCGAGGCCTCCGAGTTCGAGGAGCGCGTCGTTTACATCAACCGCGTGTCGAAGACCGTCAAGGGTGGTCGTCGCATGAGCCTCGTCGCTCTCGTCGTCGTTGGCGACGGCAAGGGCAACGTCGGCGTTGGCATGGGCAAGTCCGCTGAGGTGCCCATGGCCATCTCCAAGGCATCTCTCGATGCCAAGAAGAACATGTTCCACGTGCCGGTGACCGAGCAGGGCACCATCCCGCACGAGGTTCTCGGCCACTTTGGTGCCGGCCGCATCATCATCAAGCCCGCTGTCGAGGGTACCGGCGTTATCGCCGGCGGCGCTGTGCGTCCCCTCTTCGAGCTTGCTGGCATCAAGAACGTCCTGTCCAAGTCCCTCGGTACCGACAACGGCCTCAACATCATCAAGGCTGCCGTCGAGGGCCTCAAGGAGCTCTCCAGCCCTGAGGACGTCGCGGCTCGCCGTGGCCTGACGGTCTCCGAGATGTTCGTCGGTAAGGAGAACTAAGCATGGCTGACACCATCAAGATCAAGCAGGTCCGCAGCACCAATGGTTGCAAGCAGGACCAGGTCCGTACTGTCCGTGCCCTCGGTCTCCACAGGATCCGCGAGGTTCGCGAGATTGCTGACAACGAGTCCGTCCGCGGCATGATCTTCAAGGTCAAGCACCTTGTCGAGATTGTAGAGGAGTAGCAAATGCAGCTTCACGATCTTACTCCCGCGCCCGGTTCCACCAAGAACCGTAAGCGCGTCGGCCGTGGCAATTCTTCGGGTCACGGCACCACTTCTGGCCGCGGCCAGAAGGGCCAGGGTTCCCGCTCTGGCGGCACCAAGGGTGCCGGCTTCGAGGGTGGCCAGACTCCGCTGGCTATGCGCCTGCCCAAGCTTCCGGGCTTCCGCAACCCCCGTCGTATCGAGTACACCGCTGTTAACGTTGAGCGTCTCGAGCGTAAGTTCGAGGATGGCGCTGTGATCGACGGTGCCGCTCTTAAGGCCGCTCGCATCACCAAGAGCGAGTTCGAGCCCGTCAAGGTGCTCGGCAATGGTGAGCTCACCAAGAAGTTCACGGTCAAGGTCGACAAGGTCAGCGCTTCTGCGCAGGCCAAGATCGAGGCCGCCGGCGGAAAGGTCGAGCTGCCGTGCTAAATGGTCTTAAGAATGCTTTCCGCATCAAAGAATTGCGCGAAAAGATTCTTTTTACCATAGCTATGCTCGTCGTGTACCGCATTGGTGCGCACGTTCCTGTGCCCGGCATTCCCTTCCAGGGGATGCTGGGCCTTTTCTCGACCGATAACAATTCGGTCGCCGCAGGTGCTATGGCCCTCCTGAATCTTTTCTCTGGCGGCGCGTTGAGCTATGTGTCGGTGTTTTCGCTGGGCATCATGCCTTACATCACTAGCTCGATCATCCTCCAGATGCTCCAGGCCGTCGTGCCTTCCCTGCATGAGCTTGCCCGCGAGGGCGAGGTCGGTCAGACAAAGATTACGCAGTATTCGCGTTACCTCACCCTGGCTCTGGCAATCCTCAACTCCGTGGGTTACCTCTTCCTCTTTAAGAGCTTCGGCATCAGCTTTAATGGCGCCGGCGCTCCCGAGATCATCTTCGACCTCATGATCATCGGCACGCTCACCGCGGGCGCCATGCTGATCATGTGGATCGGTGAGCTCATCACCCAGCGCGGTATCGGCAATGGCATGTCGCTGATTATCTTTGCGAACATCATGGCCGGTCTGCCGCAGGCTATCTTCTCCAGCACCGAGGGCAATGCCGGTGGCATCATCACCATGGTGATTATCTGCGCCATCATTTTGCTGGTTATCCCGCTGATTGTTTTCCTTGAGCGCGGCCAGCGCCGCATCCCGGTCTCCTACGCCAAACGCGTCGTGGGCCGTCGCATGATGGGTGGCCAGACCACCTACCTGCCCATCAAGGTCAACACCGCGGGTGTCGTGCCGATCATCTTCGCTTCGGCGCTGCTGTACTTCCCGGCTCAGATTGCCGTGTTCTTCCCCGGCATCGGCTGGATTCAGGCAGTTGCCTCCGCGCTTTCGACCGGTTGGCTCAACTGGGTGCTTAACGTTGTCCTCATTGTGTTCTTCGCGTACTTCTACACCTCCATGGTGTTCAACCCCGATGACACGGCCGATAACCTTAAGAAGCAGGGCGGCTTTATTCCGGGCGTGCGTCCGGGTAGGGCTACCGCGGCCTACATCAAGAACGCGCTCAACAAGATCACGCTTCCCAGCGCTGTCTTTTTGGCGCTCATCGCCATCGTGCCTTCGATCATCTTCTCCTTCACGGGTAACCATCTGATCCAGGCATTTGGCGGCACGTCCATCCTCATCATGGTCGGCGTCGTGCTCGACACGGTCGATAAGCTCGAAGGTCAGATCAAGATGTATGATTACGATGGATTCTTTAAATAGGCTAGAGGAGGATTGCTCATGAACCTCGTATTGCTCGGAGCTCCGGGTGCCGGTAAGGGCACCGTCGCACAGGAGCTCGTCGCCGAGTTTGGCGTCGCCCACATTTCCACGGGCGACCTGCTGCGTGCTGCCGTCAAGGGTGGCACCGAGCTTGGTATTCAGGCTAAGAAGTACATGGACGCTGGCGAGCTCGTTCCCGACCAGCTCGTGATCGACCTTGTCAAGGAGCGCCTTGCCGCCGATGACGCCCAGCAGGGCTTCATCCTCGACGGCTTCCCGCGCAACACCGCCCAGGCTGTGACGCTCGATTCCGAGCTCTCCGCCATGGGTCGCGAGATCGACTGTGCCCTTCTGGTCGATGTGGCCCCCGAGGTCATTATCGATCGCCTGTCTTCGCGTCGCACCTGCCGCGCCTGCGGTTACACCGGCACCGCTGCCGATGCCACCTGCCCCAAGTGCGGTGGCGAGATGTATCAGCGCGACGACGACAAGCCCGAGACCATCAAGAACCGTCTCGACGTCTACGAGAAGTCCACGAGCCCGCTCGTCGACTACTATCGTGGCCAGGGTTTGCTCAAGTCGGTCAACGGTGACCAGGCTCGCGAGACCGTGTACGGGGATGTCAAAGAGGCTCTCGGTCTATGATCAAGATTAAGTCTGCAACGCAAATCGAGCAGATGAAGAAGGCAGGAGCGCTATCTAAGATGGCGCTCCGCCACGTTGGAGCCATGGTGCGCCCCGGCGTTTCGACTTTTGAGCTCGATCAGCTCGCGGAGCAGATTATCCGCATGCATGGCGGCACCCCGGCCTTTAAGGGTTACGGCGGGTTCCCGGGGTCCATTTGCGCATCGATTAACGATGCCGTGGTCCACGGTATTCCCAACCCCGACATGATCCTGCGCGATGGCGATATCATCTCCATCGATACGGGAGCCGTTGTCGACGGTTGGGTCGGCGATAACGCTTGGACGTTTTTCGTCGGCACCCCCACGCCCGAAGCCAAGGCTTTGTGCGAGGTCACGCGTGATTGCCTTAAGGCTGCCATCGAGCAGGCTGTTCCCGGTAACCATATCGGGGACGTCGGTTATGCCGTTCAGTCCCTCGCCGAGTCTCACGGTTACGGCGTGCTTCGTGATTATGTGGGCCATGGCATTGGCCGCGTGATGCACGAGGACCCCAACGTTCCTAACTATGGAAAGAAGGGGAGGGGCGTTCGCCTCCAGGCCGGCATGGTCATTGCCATCGAGCCGATGGTTACGATGGGTTCCAACCATGTGAGCACGGGCTCCGACGGTTGGATTGTTACGACCAACGACCACCTGCCCGCCGCGCACTACGAGAACACCGTCGCCATTACCAATGACGGTCCGGTGATTTTGACCACGGATGCCCAAGGTGCTTGGTGTTCCTTGCAAGGCGGTGAAATGTAAAAGTCGCCGCCCCCTGATGCCCAACCTCGCCTTTCAATTTCGAAGGCATGACCCCAAGGTCTATGCCTTCTCATTTCAAGGCGATCTTGGGCATCAGGGAACGGCTTTGTTTTACATTTCAAATGTAACAAGTTCCACTTAGTTGTGGAGCCATTACGAAGTTATTACGATGCGTGCATACGTGTTGTAGAATACTCAATCGCTGTCGTTTTCTAGAGAAAGATGATTGCTTGTGAAGAAGGAAGACGCAATTGAGCTCGAGGGTACGGTAAAGGAACCGTTGCCCAACGCCATGTTTAAGGTCGAGCTCGAGAACGGTCATTCGGTTCTGTGCAACATTTCTGGCAAGATCCGAATGAATTACATCCGTATTCTCCCCGGTGACAGGGTTGTCGTGGAGCTTTCCCCGTACGACCTGACCCGCGGCCGCATCACCTATCGCTACAAATAGCGGCACGCATACACGCACTCCATTTCCGACTGCAGGCTTAGCTCAACCTACGGTCGGATTGTGTGTGAAGACCAGCCATAGTTTTAAACGCCTGCGGCTGGGCGAGTAGATAGTAGGGAAGTAGTTTGAGCGCTACCGAAAGGAAGAACGATGAAGGTACGTCCTTCGGTCAAGAAGATGTGCGATAAGTGCAAAATCATTAGGCGCCATGGCAAGGTCCTCGTCATTTGCGAGAACCCCCGTCATAAGCAGCGTCAGGGTTAAGAGAGGAGACTACGTTGGCCCGTATTAATGGTGTCGACCTCCCGCGTGAGAAGCGCGTTGAGATCGGTCTGACCTACATTTACGGCATCGGCCGCACCACTGCGACGAAGATTTGCGTCGAGTGCAACGTTAACGTGGATACGCGCGTTAAGGACCTCACCGAGGATGAGGTTAACGCCATCCGCGATTATATCGATAAGAACCAGATCATGGTTGAGGGCGACCTCCGCCGTGAGCGCAACCAGAACGTCAAGCGCCTTATGGACATCGGCTGCAACCGCGGCCTTCGTCACCGCAAGGGCCTCCCGGTCCGCGGCCAGCGCACCCACACTAACGCTCGTACCCGCAAGGGCCCGAAGCGTCAGATCGGTGCTAAGAAGAAGAAATAAGGAGCGCTAGATAGATGGCTACTGCTAAGAAGAACGTTCGCGCTGCCCGTCTGAAGCGCGCGGACCGTAAGAACATTTCCGTGGGCCAGGCTCACATTCGTTCTACGTTCAACAACACGATCGTTTCGATCACCGATCCCCAGGGCAACGTCATTTCCTGGAAGTCGGCTGGCCAGGTGGGCTTCAAGGGCTCCCGTAAGTCCACGCCGTTCGCTGCCCAGATGGCTGCCGAGGCTGCTGCCAAGCAGGCCATGGAGCACGGTATGAAGAAGGTTTCCGTCTTCGTCAAGGGCCCCGGCTCCGGTCGTGAGACCGCCATCCGCTCCCTCCAGGCTGCTGGCCTCGAGGTCTCGAGCATCCAGGACAAGACCCCCATTCCGCACAACGGCTGCCGCCCCAAGAAGCGTCGCCGCGTGTAACTGAAAGGATCGTATCAATATGGCAATCGACAGGACTCCTGTTCTTAAGCGCTGCCGTCAGCTCGGGATCGATCCCGCTGAGCTCGGTTACAGCAGCAAGAAGGAATCTATCCGTCAGCCCAAGCGCCGTCGCAAGGAATCTGAGTACGGCATGCAGCTGCGCGAGAAGCAGAAGGTCAAGTTCATCTATGGCGTTCTGGAGAAGCAGTTCCACGGCTACTTCAACAAGGCCCGTAAGATGAACGGCGTCACCGGTGAGAACCTCATGATCATTCTTGAGTCTCGCCTCGACAACGTCGTCTTCCGTCTTGGTTTCGCCCGCACCCGCAAAGAGGCTCGTCAGTCCGTCCGTCACGGTCACTTCACCGTGAACGGCAAGCGCGTGGACATCCCGTCCTACCGCGTCAAGGCCGGCGACGTCGTCGCTGTCGGCGAGAAGTTCCGTGACCTCCTCCCCATCAAGGAGGCCCTGATTTCCTCCGAGCGCTTTGAGGTCCCTGGCTGGCTCGAGGTCGATATCGAGAAGCTGTCTGGTAACGTGCTCGCTCTGCCGACGCGTGAGCAGATCAGCGGTGATATCAACGAGCAGCTCATCGTCGAGCTCTACTCTAAGTAGTCCATCCGGGCTGCTGAGGCTGGAGGTAATACATGTCAGAATTCATTAGGCCTCAGGTTCAGGTCGAAGAGATTAACGAGACGTCTGCTCGTGTCTCCGTCGAGCCGCTCGAGCGTGGCTACGGCGATACGCTGGGTAACTCCCTTCGTCGCGTTCTTCTGTCCTCGCTCGAGGGTGCCGCCGTCGAGGCTATTCAGATCGATGGTGCGCAGCACGAGTTCATGACCATCCCTAACATGGTCGAGGATGTCACCGACATCGTCCTGAATGTCAAGGGTCTTGTCTTCAGGGCTCTCGGCACGACCGACGAGGCGACCGCCACCATCTCGGTTGACGGCCCCTGCGAGGTCACCGGTGCGGACTTCTTTATTCCGTCCGAGTTTGAGCTGGTCAACCCCGAGCAGCACATCGCTACGCTCACCGAGGGTGGCCATCTCACCATGAGCATGCGCATCGGCTATGGCCGCGGCTATGTTTCTGGCGAGGCCAACAAGCGCGACAACGATCCCATCGGTGTGATCCACGTCGACTCGCTGTACTCGCCGGTTTCCCGTTGCGCCAAGCTCGTTGAGGCTTGCCGTGTCGGTCAGCACACCGACTACGACCGCCTTGTCCTCGAGATCGAGACCAACGGCTCCATCGCCCCGCGCGACGCCGTGGTCCAGGCTGCCAATATCATTAACCAGCATATGGCTGCCTTTATGAACCTTGCCGAGACCCCCGAGGTCGAGGAGGAGGCTTCGATCTTCGCTCCCGAGGTCACCAACGACAACGCTGAGCTGGACAAGCAGATCGAGGATCTGGACCTTTCCGTCCGTTCTTACAACTGCCTTAAGCGCGCCAGCATTCACTCGGTCCGTCAGCTCGTTGAGTTCTCGGAGAACGATCTGCTCAACATCCGTAACTTCGGTGTTAAGTCGATCGAGGAAGTGAAGGACAAGCTTGAGTCCATGGGCCTGAGCCTGAAGGCTTAATGCTTCGCATATTTGAGGAGAAACTAGACCATGCGTCATAACGTTAAGAAGGGCCTGAAGCTCGGCACCGATGCGAGCCACACCAAGGCCATGAAGAAGAGCCTTGCTAAGGCCCTCTTCGAGAACGACCGCATCAAGACCACCGAGACCCGCGCTAAGGCGCTGCGTTCGGTCGTCGATCCGATCATCACCTGGGCCAAGAAGGGCGACCTGCACTCTCGTCGTCTGGCTATCGCCAAGCTCGGCGATAAGCAGCTCGTTGCCGAGATCTTCGACAAGGCTGCTCAGGGCATGTGGCAGGACCGCAACGGCGGTTACACCCGCATCATGAAGCTCGGTAACCGCAAGGGCGACAACGCTCCCATTGTTATCATGGAGCTCGTCACCGAGCCTTGCACGCCTAAGGCTAAGAAGGCTGCTCCGGCCCCCAAGAAGGCCGCTGCTCCCAAGAAGGTCGAGGCTGCCGAGGAGGCTCCTGCTGAGGAGACCGCTGAGTAGACAATCCGTCTGCATAGGCTATATTCGAGGGGTACGTTCGCGTACCCCTCTTTTTTTGTCGAAATGCCATTGCCTGTTTGTTGGGAGCGTCCATGACCGCGCCGTCTGATTTCAATTCGATTCCTGAGCTCGATGCCACGCTCGTTTTCCGCGTGGCCTACGATGGCTCGTCCTACAGCGGCTTTGCCGAGCAGCCCGGTCAGACGACGGTTGCGGGCGAGTTGCGCCGCGCTATCGAGACGCTCCTGCGCCGCCCGATCGACCTGACGTGTGCGGGGCGTACCGATGCCGGCGTGCATGCGGTGGCACAGTTCATCAGCGTGCCCGTAACGGACGCTGAGTTGGCTTTGACGCGCCGTAGGTGGCTGAGGGCTATGGATGCCCTCCTGTCCAAAGATATCGCCATAAACGAGGTCTACAAGGCCCGTAAAGGCTTTTCTGCACGCTTTGATGCGCGTTCCCGTACGTATACGTACCGTATTGCCGATCGCGACGCGCGCCCTGTGCTTTCGCGCGGTGCGGTGTGGTGGCATCGCTACCCATTGGATGTTGAGGCGATGTCTGCGGCCTGTCCCGCGCTGCTGGGCGAGCAGGACTTCAAGAGCTTTTGCAAGGTGGCGTCTGCTGTGGGCAAGCCCACGCACCGCTGCGTGATGCGTGCCGAGTTTGGCCATGAGGTTGCGTTTGGCGAGGACATCCTGACGTTTACCATCGAGGGCAATGCGTTTCTGCATTCGATGGTCCGCACGATCGTGGGCACGCTTGTCGAGATTGGCATGCATCGCCGTGAACCCGAGTGGATGCGCGAGGTCATCGATGCTTGCGACCGTACCGCTGCGGGCCCCACGGCTCCTGCCTGCGGCCTTACGTTTATGGGCGTGGATTACGATCCCGCCGAGCTTGTCGTGCTCGACTAGGGGAGGGCTCGACGCGTCGTGCGTCGACACCCGTCATCTGTGGGCTGCGCGTGTGCAACATCTGTTCTTGGCGTGCAATACAACCGGTGTCTCATTGCTTTTATTGCCGGGGTGTACCATGAACCACGGTTTGATTCATTGCTGTCGAGAGGACGGATAACTTGGTTCGACGTGGCTCGCATCCGCGACTTTCGGTGATCCTTGTGGTAGAAGGTTCGCCCAGCTATGCGATGCGTGCGCTCGAGAGTATCCAGAACCAAGACCTCTACGATTTGCAGATTGTCGTTGTCTGCCGCGATGCTGCGCCCGGTGTGCGACATTCGCTTCAAGTTGCTGCCGACAGGGACATCCATATTGATTTGATTGACGTCGAGGACGCGAAGCGCGGCGCTTGTCTTCGTGCCGGTTTTGCTGCCTCGCGCGGCTCTCAAATCATCGCTATGAACGCCGATGAGTGGTTTGCTCCGCAGTCCCTTTCCAAGATGGTCGATATCGCGTGCGATACTACGGCAGACATAGTGCTCCCCACGGTGTCGCTCGACCGCTATGATGCACATCGAGAGCGCCATTCGCGCGTCTTGGATGCTGCTCATATTTCCATTGATAGCAAATCTTCGATGGTGGCCGGGCTGCCTCAGTTGATTTTAGGCGGCCTAGTCGTTCAGACCTCTGGCGTGATGTACAGCCGCTCGCTGTTTGAGGCATGCTTTTTGTGCGACAAGGTGTTTCGCACAGTTGGGTTTATGGCATACGCGCTTTCGCAGACACGATGCGTGTCCGGCTGCGGCGATGCTTGTTTCCACACGGCGGCACCTAAACTTACAGATGCCTTTGATCCCACCATGTATGCCAAGGTATCCGATGACACTCGAGCGCTCGACGAGCTTGCGGACTCACTCTCGGAAGCAGACAGCGGTGGTCGGCTCAAGCTGGCAAGCCAAAAGTTCTACTTTGCCGGACTGGTCGCCTGCATCGAGAATTTGTGTCTGAGCCCGCATGGGGTGTCGTCAATCGAGCGTTCCGCCCGCATGCGTGATATGCTCGATGCGCCTCGAACCCGTCAGATGGTCGCCGCGCTCAAGGATAACCATCGGGGGCTCGGTCTGTTGTTTGGGCCGATCGCCAGCGCCAAGCCCGCGCGCTGCGTGATGTGTACGCATCTGGCAGCTTTTCTTAACCGGACGGGCGCAAAAACCGCCTAAACGGCTCATTTCGAAACAAACTTGCATAGAATTGTTTCGAAATGCGTTCTTATACACAAAAGCCTTCAAATAGCGTTAAACTATTCAATCACTGATTGATTGTCTCCGCCATCTTTTGGAGAGAGGGTTTGTATGGCTAAAAAACGCAATGGGCGCCAGGATGCCATTAGAGATATTGTGCGCAATAAGGACGTCCGTACGCAGCGCGTGCTGGTCGATGAGCTCCGCGCTATGGGCTTTGATTGCACGCAGGCGACTGTCTCTCGCGATATTGCCGATATGGGGCTGCGCAAGCTCCCTGAGGGCATCTATGTTCTGGCAGAGGACCTGCACCTGCAGCGTATGGTTTCCGAGCTCGTAACGGGCGTTCTGCGCACCGATAATCTGGTTATGATCAAGGCTCAGCCTGGCACGGCTTCCGGTATCGCCGCCGCCGTTGATGCGGCAGAGCTGCCCGATGTGCTTGGCTCGCTTGCCGGCAACGATACGATTTTGGTTATTGCCCAGACGGCCGAGGACGGCGAGCGTCTTGAGGCACTGATCAATAAGCTGAGCAATTCTCGCAAGTAGGCGTGCGGGTCGTGCGCTCGGCACCGTGCGCGCTGACATAGTGGCTTGTAAGGGGTATCGACGTTGGTCGGTACCCCCCTTTTTTGTTCGCCGGTATAAAGACCGCCCACCAGGTCGCTTCAAACTAAAAGGCCCCCGAGCAGTTCAATAGGCTGCTCGGGGGCCTTGTTGCTTATGGCCGGATGATTTCTAGCCGACCGTATCGTCAGGCGTGGGCGAGGGGTCGGGAGTGGGCGTAGGCGTAGGCGTAGGCGTGCCGCCATCGCCGCCGGTCGAACCACCAGTTGAGCCGCCCGTCGAGCCACCGGTCGTACCGGTGCCGCCGGTGGTGTCGCCGCCCGTGGTCTCGGTGGTCGTGGTCGTCGTGGTAGTCGTTGTGGTGGTTTCCTCTTCGTCCTCGTTTTCGTCCTTGTCGTCGTTCTCCGTCTTCTTGGTGTTGTTGGTGCCGTAGAACTTCCAGACGCTGTTGTTCTTGTAGGTGGGCGCCGTTCCGGTCGCAAACTCCTCGCGCTCGGTACCGGTCAGAACGGTGTTCATAAATCGCTTAAAGACAGGCAGGTTGGTGCTGTCGCCCAGCAGGTCCGTGCCGTATTTTTGGATGGGGATCTCGCCCGCGGAATAGCCGGTCCACAGGGCGCACGCCAGCTGCGGGGTATAGCCGCAGAACCACAGGTTGGTGGTGTTGTCGGTGGTGCCCGTTTTGCCGGCATAGGGCTGGTTGACGCTCAGGGCGCCGGCAGCACCCGTACCGCCGCCCTTCATGACGCCGGACAGAACATCGGTGACCGCGGCGGCCTCGCCCTCGGTAAGCACCTGTGAGGGATTGTCGGTGTGCTGGTACAGCACCGAATCGGTACGAGAGTCAATCTCGGTGATGGCGATCGGCTGGCGATAGTAGCCGCCGTTGGCAAACGTCGCGTAGGCGGCGGCCATTTCGAGCGGCGAGATCGAGCCGGTGCCGAGCGTCATGACGGGAACATCCTCGATGTTGTCCTTGGCGGGATCGATGCCGAGCTTTTTGACGAGCGAGATGATCTTGCTGTTGCCGACGGCTTCCGCCACCTGGATGTAGCCGGTGTTGGAGGAGTATGCCGTTGCCTGCTTAAGCGTGATGTTGCCATAGCTATGGTTGGCGTAGTTTTGGACCTCGGTCGTGGTGCCCTTGGCCTTGAGCGGCGAGTTGCAGTTGAGGGTGACGTTGGGGTTCATGCCGTTTTGGATGGCAGTTGCCAGCGTAAAGGCCTTAAAGGTGGAGCCGACGGGACGCTTGGCCGTGGCATGGTTTACGTGGTTCTCGTCGGCGTTGTAGTCGTAGCCGCCCACCATGCACTTGATGTAGCCGGTCTTGGGGTCGACGACGACCATGCCCATGTCCAGGCCGTCGAGTGAGAGCGTGTCGAGCTGCTCGCGGACGGCATTCTCTGCCACTTGCTGCATCGTGGGGTCGATGGTGGTCTTGACGGTCAGGCCGCCCTTAAAGAGCACGTCGGTCGAGAACTCCTGCTCCAGCAGCTGCTTAACATAGGCGACAAAGTAGGGCTGTGAGTATACGTCGACGCCGCTGCCCGAAATCTCGGTCACGTTGAGGGTGATGGGCTCGGCCTGTGCGGCATCGTGTTCCTCCTGCGTAATGTGGCCCAGGCGCAACATGTTGTCGAGGACCTTGTTGCGACGGGACAGCGCCAGGTCGGGGTTGACCGTGGGGTCGTACTGCGAGGGCGAGTTGGGAAGGCCTATGAGCAGTGCGGCCTCGCTGAGGGTGAGGTCGGCGGCGCTCTTGGACAGATAGGTCTCGGCTGCGGCCTCGATGCCGTAGGCGCCGTGGCCGTAGTAGATGGTGTTGAGGTACATCATGAGGATCTCGTCTTTGGAGTACATGTCCTCCATCTTGACGGCGATGTAGGCCTCGCGCACCTTACGCTCGATGGTCGAGTCGAACTGCTCCTCCTGCAGGATGGTGTTGCGCACCAGCTGCTGGGTGATAGTCGAGGCGCCTTCGTGTCCGCCGCCGAGGGTTGCCACCGCAGCACGCGCGATACCCCACAGGTCGATACCGCCGTGCTCGTAGAAGCGCTCGTCCTCGACGTCAACGGTGCCCTGCAGCACGTAGGGGGAGACCTCGTCCTTGGTGATGGACTTGCGGTTTTGCGTGTAGAAGCTCGCGATCTTGTTGCCGTTGCAGTCGACGATCTCGGTGGGCTCGCTCACCAGATACGCGTTGGCGTCGGTGTAGTCGGGCAGATCGGACAGCCAGCGGTTGACGTTGCCGACCATGCCGATGCCAAATGCCACGCCCGCAATCAGCAGAAAGCCCAAAAACGAGAGCAGGATTATGGGCAGAGCATGCGTCTTTGAACGGCTGCGTCCCTGTCGTTGGCGAGGACCCATATATTGACCTCCAGGTATGTCGTGCCGGACGGTGAATGTGTCGTCGGGGCAGGATGGACATAAGTTATTACACGATAAACCAAACGGGGCGCGCGAGGCCTCGTGTATGCTGGAAGACGGCATTTTTCAGAGTGAATGCATACCTTGGTAAGGAGTTTGCCGATGGCGATTCGGACGATAGGGCCGAGCGGACAATACGAGACTGGATTGGATGCTGCCGGTGCGGCGCTGCCCGAGCTGCTGGCGCCGGCGGGCGGGCTCGACCAGATGCTTGCGGCCATCGCCGCGGGTGCCGATGCCATCTATGCGGGGTTGGGCGGCTTTAACGCCCGCGTGAGCGCCCATGGCTTTACGGATGACGAGTTTGCGCGCGGTTGTGCCGTGGCGCATGCCCATGGCGTGCGTGTGTACGTGACGCTCAACGTGTTCGTGTTTGACGATGAGCTGTCCGATGCGGTGGCGCTGGGAGCTCATGCACTGGAGCTGGGCGCCGATGCTCTGATTGTGGCCGATGCCGGGTTGGCCTGCGCGCTGAGCGCGGCGATTCCCGGGGTCGAGATTCACCTGTCTACGCAGGCGGGCGTTCATAGCGAAGGCGCCGTGCGGCTTGCCGCCGATGAGCTGGGGGTCGAGCGCGTGACGACGGCGCGCGAGCTGACGGTCGACGAGATTGCGGCGCTATGTGCCACGGGCGTACCCATCGAGGTATTCTGCCACGGTGCGATTTGCATCGGTTATTCGGGGGCGTGCGAGTTCTCGGCCCTGCGGCGTGGACGCTCGGCGATGCGCGGCGACTGCACGCAGCCGTGCCGTCTGGCGTACGACCTGGTGGACGAGGCGGGGCAGAGCGTTGTCGCCGTCGAGGGAGATCGCCTGCTGTGCCCGCGTGACTATCTGGGTATTGCGCATCTGCCCGAGCTTGTAGATGCCGGCGTGGCGTCGCTCAAGATCGAGGGGCGCATGAAGAACCCCGATTACGTATTCAATGTGGTGCGGGTGTGGCGCCGGGCGCTCGATATGCTGCGCGACGACGCGTGGGACCCCGGTGCCGTGGAAGAGCTTGAACGCGAGCTGGGAAGGTCGTTTAACCGTGGGTTTACCGATGCGTACCTGCGAGGGCGTTCGGGTGCCGAGTTGATGAGCTTTGAGCGCGCAATTAACCAGGGCGTGCGCGTGGGACGCTTGGTCGCTGTGGGCCACGAAGAGGTGACCGTTGAGCTCGACGCCGCCGTGGCGGCGGGTGACACGCTCGAGATTCGGTTCTATCCGGGTGTCGACGCGCGTCCCGATGTGCCCAAGCGCTGGCCGCAGGTGCCCTGCCCGGTGGATGCCGCAGCGGGGAAGCGCGTCGTCGTGCATTGCAAGCGTAAGGTGGACGCGGGCTGCGAGGTGTACCTGATTCGCAGCGCCGGCGTGTTGGATCAGACGGCGGCGGTGTTGGAGCGCATGCGGGCCGAGGCAGATGCGATTGCGCCCGTTGCGCGTGCCGTTGAGGTGCTGCCCTTTGAGGACGTTGCGGTGGATGGCGGTGCGTCGACGGAGTTGGTGGAGTGCGCGGTTCCCACTCGCATGGTTTTTGCTTGGCAGCTGATGGATGCTGACCCGCGCGGAGAACTCGATTTGTCCGACGCCGTTGTGGTGCTTGACGAGGTGTGCCGCGCGAGTGACGCTGACCGGACCCGCTCACTGATGCAGCGTGCCGGGCGCGTCGTCTGCCGCAACCTGGGACAGGTGGTGATCGCTCGCGAGCTGGGCGTGACGTTTGACGTGGCGGCGCCGGTGTTCTGCGCGAATTGGGCCACGCTTACCTGGCTGCGCGGACTCGGTGCGGGGCGGGTGTACTTGCCGGCCGAGTTGCTCGGCAATGATGCGGAGCGTATTGCCGAACTGGCTGCTGAACCCGGCGTCTTGGGTCCGGTCGACGCCGACCGTCCCGAGCTTATGGTGTGCGAGCACTGCCTGCTGACCGCCGAGGGCGTCTGCGCCACCGATGCGACGGGACAGGTCCGTTGCCGCGACTGCTTGCGTCGTCGGCAGGCACGCTATCTGGTCGAGCGTGACGGTACACGTCTGCCAGTTGCCATTGACGCATGCGGCAGGACGAGGATTTTCCTGTCGTAGGTGCCGCGTCGCGTCAGTTTGTTATCATAAGAGAGTTTATGGACTTCCAGCACCGCCGTTTTCGGCGAGGGTGCTATAGCAAAAGGAGGATACCCAATGCTGTCTGTTGACGAGCAAATGCGTATCATCACCTCGGGCGCCGCGCAGATCGTTCCCGAGGCCGACCTTCGCAAGAAGCTTGAGAAGGGCGAGCCCCTCAACATCAAGCTCGGCGTCGACCCCACCAGCCCCGACCTGCACCTGGGCCACGCCGTGCCGCTGCGCAAGATGCGTCAGTTCCAGGACCTGGGCCACAACGTCACCCTCATCATCGGCAACGGTACCGCGTTGATTGGCGACCCTTCGGGCAAGAATTCCACCCGTCCGCAGCTTTCGCAGGAGCAGATCGAGGCCAACGCCGAGACCTACGTGAGCCAGGCCATGAAGATCCTGGATCCCGAGAAGACCACCATTGTGCACAACGGTGACTGGATCCTTTCGATGGACCTGGCCGGTCTGCTGCAGGTGTGCTCCAAGTTCACCGTCGCCCGCATTCTTGAGCGCGATGACTTTACCAAGCGCTACCAGTCTCAGACGCCGATCGCCCTGCACGAGTTCCTGTATCCCGTGATGCAGGCTTTCGACTCCGTGCAGATCAAGGCCGACGTGGAGATGGGCGGCACCGACCAGCTCTTCAACCTGCTCGCCGGCCGTGAGCTCATGGAGAAGATGGGCATGGAGCCGCAGATCGCGCTCACCATGCCGCTGCTCGAGGGCACTGACGGCGTGCGCAAGATGTCCAAGTCATACGGCAACTACATCGGCCTGACCGACGCTCCCAAGGACATGTTCGGCAAGACCATGTCCATCCCCGACGAGATGATCGGCAAGTACTATCGCCTGGCGAGCTCGCTCACCCCGGCCGAGGTCGACAAGATCGACGCCGCCCTGGCCGACGGCTCTGCCGATCCCTATGAGCTCAAGCGCGCTCTGGGCCGCGACCTGTGCGACACCTACCACGGCGCCGGCGCCGGCGACGAGGCTCAGGCCGAGTTCGACCGCGTATTCAAGGAGGGCCAGCTCGCCGACTTCCCCGAGAAGCACGTTGAGCTGACCGTCAACGACGAGGGCCAGATCTACCTCGCCGGCCTGCTCAAGGACCTGGGCCTTTCGGCGAGCGCCGGCCAGGCTCGTCGCGATATCGACGGCGGTGGCGTCAAGATCAACGGCAAGGCCGTGGCTCCCAAGAGCTATAACATCGATCCCAGCGCCCTCAAGCTGGGCGACACCCTCTCCGTAGGCAAGCGCAAGGGCTTTAAGTTGGTTTAGTTACGCGGTTTTACCAAACCGCGTAACCGGTCGACGCTGCGCGGGCTCCAGAGCGACAACTTGCCATTCAAAGAGGGCGGCATGACCAGAAGGTCTATGCCGCCCTCTTTTCATGTCAATTTGTTCGCTCTGGAGCCCGCTCGCTGTCCGCCCTCTACCCGCGGCATTGTCTTGCTCCGGATGCGGCAGTTAGGGACGTTCCTTTTGTGCCGGCACTTTGGGACACTCCTTGTCATTGGCGAAAAGTAGTCTGTCACCATTGCACCAAGTGGCGGATGCCGTTAAGCGGAGGGCCGTATTGCTGACCCATCGTTTGGGCATACAATTGCTATTGGCTTGCTGCGGTGAAGGCCTGTCCGCTCCGCAGCTTTTTTCTACGGTTAAAGGAGTATGTATGTCCGTTGAGGTCATGAGATCTGTGATCGAGGCCGCCGAGGGTCGTGTACCCGTTGACACGCTGTTTGCCAACGCACAGATTGTCGATGTGTACGGCCAGCGCGTGGCGCCCGGTAGCGTTGCCGTCAAGGATGGCGTGATCGTCGGTGTGCTCTACGATGGTCGCGACGATGCCGCCGGCACCTACGAGGCGACCGAGGTTATTGACTGCCAGGGCCGCTATCTCGCCCCCGGCTTTATCGACGGACATCTGCACATTGAGTCCTCGAACATCCGCCCTGCCGAGTATGCGCGCATGGCGGCGACGCGCGGTACCACCACCGCTATTGCCGACAGCCACGAGATCGCTAATGTTTCTGGCTTGGACGGCCTGCGCTTTATGATCGAGGACGGTCGTCGCGCTCCTATTTCCATCAAGTACATGATGCCTTCGTGCGTGCCCGCGCTGCCCGACGAGCAGTCCGGTGCCGTCATCACCGCTGCTGATATGCAGGCGTTTTTTGCCGAGCATCCGGGCGATGTCTTTGGTCTGGGCGAAATGATGAACCTGCCGGGCGTCTTTATGGCCGATCCCGAGACCTGTGCTCGCATCGACGCTGCCAACCAGACGCCGTCCAAGCAGGTCGACGGTCACGCCCCGCTCGTTGCCGGCAAGGACCTCAACGCCTATGCCGCAGCAGGTATTATCGCTGACCATGAGTCGACGATTCCCGAGGAGGCACTCGACAAGCTGTCCCGCGGCATGTACGTGATGCTGCGCGAAGGTACGTGCAGCCATGACCTGGCCAACCTGTCTCCGATGTTGCTGGAAAACCCCGCCCGTGCCCGCCGCTGCTGCTTTGCGACCGACGACCGCGCTCCCTCCGATGCGCTTTCGACCGGTATGATCGACAACGCCTGCCGCGTGGCGATTGAGGCCGGTATCGACCCCGTGGTTGCCATCTCTATGGCGTCCCTCTCCACGGCCGAGGCGTTTGGCCTGGATCACGGCTGCCGCGACCCGCATGAGCTCCGTGGCGCGATCGCCCCGGGCAAACGCGCCGACCTGCTGGTACTCAACGACCTGACGTTTGCTACGGCTCCGCATCGCGTATATGCCGCCGGTGCTCTGGTGGCGCAGGATGGCACCTTTGTGGGCGAGATTGCACCCGAGATGGCCGAGGTTGCGGCCCTTGCCGATGAGCTGCGCGCGTCCGTTAAGCTGCCGAAGCTTTCGCTCGACGTGTTCGACTATGCCTTTAAGCCGGGCGAGGCCGTGATCGACGTGGTGCCGGGTAAGGCCATCACGGGTATGGTTCGCCCCGAGAGTGCCGAGGGCCTGCGCCGCATTATGCTGATCGAGCGCCATGGGCGCGGCGTGTCGCTGCAGGCCGAGGGCGCCGACGGTGATGGTCCTGCGGGCCTGGGTCTTGTCGGCAAGCACATCGGTCGCGGCTGGGTGCGCGGCTTCACCATCACCGGTGGTGCCATTGCCTCCACGATCGGCCACGACTCGCACAACGTATGCGTTGTGGGTGATAACGCTGCCGATATGATGGCTGCTGTTGAGGCTGTGGGCCAGGGCGGCCACGTGCTGGTTCGCAACGGAGAGGTCGTGGCGCGCATTCCGCTGGCGCTCGGCGGCCTGATGAGCGAAGGCACGGCCGAGGACGTTGCCGCGCAGCACGACGACTTTATGGTCAAGGCGCGCGCCATGGGTATTGAGCCGCCGCTCGACCCCATCATGGGCATCATCTTCCTGCCCCTGCCGGTCATCCCGACGCTCCGCATTCGCCCCGAGGGCATGTTCGACGTCACGACCTTCACCTACGCCGACTAGTCATCGGGGACGTTCTTAAACGACTAGTCGTCGGGGACACTCTTTGGCGTGTCGCCTGACGCCGCGACCGTAGGACCTCTGGCATGTGTGAGCTATTTGCCAGGTCCTTGTAACGTTTGCGCCTGCGGAGTCTTACCTGAGCTCCCTTTGGGTACGTTGGAATCGGATACACGTTCGATTCCAACAAGCCCGAAGGGAGCTTTTCCATGTTTAAACTGATTGCATCCGATATGGACGGCACACTGCTTGACGAAAACGGCCAGGTGCCTCCCGAGACCTACGAACTGATTCTGGCGCTACACGAGCATGGTGTGCATTTTGCCGCATCGTCAGGTCGTCGCTACGATCGCCTGTGCGAGTTCTTTGCGCCCGTTCGCGACAAGATGGACTTTGTCGCCGCTAACGGTGCCCAGGTCTACGCCGACGGCAAAATGGTAGACCGTGAGGTGTATTCGCACCTGGCGATTCGAAGGCTCGCCCAGGCTGTCGCGACGTTTCCCAATCTGCATCTTGCGCTTTTTGACCGAACCAAGTCCTTCCTGCTCGATGACGAGTGCAAGTTCGTGCGTGAGGTCGATAAGGACCTTCCCAATGCCGAGCGCATTTGGGAGCTGCCCGATCCCAGCGTAAATATCATCAAGGCGAGTATCTTTTGCGATGACGGTGCCGTTATGGACAGCGCCTACGTGCTACAGCGTGAACTTGGCCAGCTCTTTACTTTTGCACCTTCGGGTAATGCGTGGATCGATGCCATGCAGCCCGGTGTGTCGAAGGCCTCGGGCATCGCACAGCTCGCGGAGCATTACGGCATTGGACCCGACGAGATCATGGCGTTTGGCGACTCGATGAACGACTACGAGATCATTCGCTTTGTCGGCACGGGCTGCGCGATGGAAAACGCGCGCCCCGCGCTCAAGGCGGTTGCCGATCGCGTCGTAGGCTGCAACCGCGACCACGCCGTCCAGCAGGAGCTCCGTCGCGTGCTGGAGAGTCTCGCTTAATCCGGCAGATGGGGACGTTCCTTTTCTGCCGGCAACGGGGGACAGTCCTTGCGGTTTTCCGGGGGTAGCTAATTTGGGACGGGGCTATTTTAGCTACCCGCTTGTTAGGTAGCTAAAATAGCCCGTCCCAAATTAGCTACCCTGCCGGGTTGATGCTGCTAGGCGAGGGCGGCCATGATGGTGCGGGCGACGCCGTCGTGGTCGTTGTCGTATTCGGTGATGGCGTCGGCGGCCTCGCGGTCTTCGGGTTCGCCGTTGATCATGGCCATGCCGTGGCCCGCTGCCTGCAGCATGGGGATGTCGTTGATGTTGTCGCCGAACGCCCAGGCGTCGGCGAGAGACTCGCCCAGGTGCTCGCATAGCCACGTGAGGGCTGTTCCCTTGGTGGCGCCCTCGCCCATGACCTCGATATTCATGGCGTACGAACGCGTGACCTCAATGCCTCCGAGCGTGTCGAGCTCCGCCGCGATGGCGTCGCGATCTGCCGGATCGTGCCAGTACATGGCGATGCGTTCGAGTGTCTCGACCTCGTCGATCTTGCTGTCGATATCCATGTCGATCGGTGTTCGTGTGCGCTTGAGCGAAGCCGCGATGTGGGGGTCGCCGCCGCAGAATTCGTCCAGGCGCGTGTAGAGCGAGCGGGGGAGGAAGCACTGCCCATCCGCGAAGATATCGAAGGTCACATCGTGGCCGGCGGCGATGCTATGGACGCGGTGGGCGATGGCGCGGTCGAGCGGTCGGCTCAAAATGCGCGTAGCACGTGAAGTATCGGTGGGCGTACCGTCGTCGAGCTGCCAGACGCTGGCGCCATTGGCGCAGACGGCATAGTGCACGGCGGGATGGGCGAGGATGGGCTCAAAGATGCCCGACAGCGGGCGCCCCGTGCAGGGCACAAACTCAACACCGCGTCGCGCAAGCTCGTCGAGCATCGCCCAGGTGGCATCGCTCATCTGCTTATCGCTCGTCAACAGCGTTCCATCCATATCGGAAAAAACAATCATATGATGCAGCCCTTTCTGCTGGCATAAAAAGCGTGGCCGAGGGCGGCGATGCCCTGGCCACGCTCGAGTTCTATAACGGTCCGCGTCCTAGCGGTCAGCGAGCGGCTTGTACTCCAGCGGCTCGATCACCGGACGATAGGCCGGGCGAATAATACGGTGCGCGCAGAAGAGCTCTTCCATGCGGTGCGCAGACCAGCCGGCCATGCGGGCGACGGCGAACAGCGGCGTAAAGAGCGTCTCGGGCACGCCGAGCATCTTGTAGATAAAGCCCGTGTACAGGTCGATGTTGGCACAGATGGGCTTGGTCATGCCGTGATCGCGCATCACTTGCGGGGCCAGGCGCTCGATGCGCTCGATGAGCGCGAACTCCTCGCCCAGGTCCTTCTTGGCGGCAAGCGTGCGCGCGTAACGACGGCACACCTCGGCACGCGGGTCGCTCAGCGTGTAGACGGCGTGGCCCATACCGTAGATGAGACCCGTGCCGTCGAAGGCCTGCTTGTCGAGGATCTTGCCCAGGTAGGCTGCGACCTCGTCCTCGTCCTCCCAATTGGAGACATGCGCGCGGATGTCCTCGTGCATGGAGACAACCTTGGCGTTGGCGCCACCGTGGCGCGGGCCCTTGAGTGAGCCGATAGCCGCGGCGTAGGCGGAATACGGGTCGGTGGCCGAGGAGGACAGCACGCGGCAGGCAAACGTGGAGTTGTTGCCGCCTCCGTGTTCGGCATGCAGCATGAGCATCACGTCGAGCAGCATGGCTTCGTCGCGGGTGAATGCCATGCCGCCGCGCAACACCTGCAGGATGGTCTCGGCGGTGGAGAGACCGGGTGTGGGGTGCGGTACATGAACCTCGGAGCCGCGGCGCTTGGCGACCGAGGCCATATGCGCGAAGGCGGCGATGCGGGGGAGACGGGCGAGCATGGAGATGGCGACGTCGATTTCGTGCTCGGGCGTAATGGCGTCGGGCTCGGCGTCGAAGGCGTAGAGCAGCAGCACGGCGCGCTGAAGCACATTCATGATGCTCGACGACACCGTGGTCATGGGGAACTCTTTGACGTACTCATCGCTCAAGTGCCTAAAAGCGCCCAGACGTCCGCAAAAACCGTCGAGCTCCTCTTTGTTGGGCAGCGAGCCCGTGATGAGCAGGTAGGCGACCTCTTCGTAGCCATAGCGATTCTCGGCCTGGGCGTTGTTGACCAGGTCCTCGATGCTGTAGCCGCGCAGCGTAAGCTTGCCCTGGTCGGGCACGACTTTGCCGTCGACCTTGTTGTAGCCGTGCACGTCCGAGATGCGGGTAAGGCCCGCGACCACGCCCGAGCCATCGGCATTGCGCAGGCCGCGCTTGACGTTATGCTCTACGAACAGACCCTCGTCGTACGGGGCGGTCGGCAGGCCGTGGTAGAGGTTTTCGCTTTCGGGCGAAATCTGACGGCTCGCCTCGTAATCCAGAACCAGGCGGCTCAGGTGATCGTCGAAGCGGTAGTAGATTTTCTTGGCGTCGTAGGCCATGCGCGCTCCTCTCCGGTCCGCTTTGGGGCCGCGCGCTTGGACGATATGACGTCAAGCTGCCCCGAGCGGCTTGTTCGCTACAGGCGGTACATAAAGTTAAAGACGTCCTCGCGCTGGATGGACACGTTGACGCCCGAAAGCTCGCCGGCCTCGGCCAGGGCCTTCTGCAGCTCGGCGAAGTCGAGCTTGGACTCGGCGGTGTCGGCCAGCATGGTCATGGTGAAGATGTCCTCGATAATGGACTGCGTGATGTCGCGGATGTCGACGTTGGCCTCGCCCAGAACGCGGGTGACGCCGGCGACGATGCCGGGGCGGTTCTTGCCAAGGACGGTGATGACGATACGGGAGGACGAGATCTCGGCCATGGGAAACCCTTTCGCGTGGTTGCGGCGCGCGCGGGGCGCTCCGCTACGGTACAGTGTTCATCATTGTACCTGTCTGGCGCAAAAAAGGCGCGCTCGCTGCGGCGTTACATGCCTGCAACATGAGCGTAAGGGGGAAGGCCGTACGGGGAAGAGCCGTCTGGCGCGTGTCCGGCTCGTGTTGGGTTGATTTCCGATCTCAGCCGAACACATTGAGCGGACAGGCCGTTCCCGCAGTCAGCCGAACGCCTCCGACGGCTGATTCCGAACTGGAAGCGGAGGGCATCCCCGCCCTTCGGTAGGGGATACCGCTCCGCGGCGCATGCCGCGGGCGGCGCCCCTATCGGACCACCGTGACCTCAGTTGGGATGGGCCCAGCACTGCCGCGTACTCGGTGAGCTAGAGCCAACTGTTCATCTTCACGTCGCGTATGGCGATATTTCGGTCGTCCGGCTCGGTGATGCCGTAGCCGAACGCCTGGAGCGTCTCGATGGACTCCTGGATCCTCTGTTGGAACATGGGACCCGGATCGACCCTCGGCCCGAGGTGCCCGCGCCAAAGGCACGGCGTGGCGCGCAGCATGTTATGGATTTTGGAGATGGGCTCGATGTCGGCGTAGACGTTGAGCGTCGCCATGGCGTCCTTGTGGCCGAGGATCGATTGGAGCGCCTTGATATCGCCGCCTTGGCGGATCCACTGCGTTGCGAACGTGTGGCGAAGGCCGTGGAACGTGATCAGCTCGTCGTTGGTGCCCATGAGGCCGTTGGTCTCCGAGAACGTCTTGAACGCCCTGCGGATATAGCTTGTCGTCGCGAAGGTCGCGCCCGGCTCCGACAGGATGTAGCAGTCCCCGATCTCGACCGCCCCGGTAAGGCCGCGCAAGCGCAGCTTTCCGCAGTCGATCTCGTGGGTCTCCTTCAGGAAGGGGAGTAGGCCGACCGGGTCGATGGGGATACCCCTGGCGTCATGGGTCTTGGTGTCCTTGATGAACGAACCCATTCCCTTCGCGTACGCCACCGAGTGTCTGATCGAGATCAGGCCCGTCTCGAAATCCACATCGCACCACCGAAGGCCGCAGACCTCGCCGATTCGCATCCCCGTGTGCAGGGCGAGTACGACCGCCCTCTAATCCTCGGCGGACCAATCGAGTCCGAACTCCTTTCGGGCATCCTCTTCGCTCATGACTTCGAGAAGGTCTCCGGGTTGGCAACGAAGGGCGAGGCATAGCTGCTCGAGCGTGTTGAAGCGAATGCCGCGAATATGCCCTTTTTTAATACGGGACAGGTTCACGGGCGTGGTTCCAATCCTTTCGGCAAGTTCGTTCGAGGAAATCTTTCGCTCGGCCATGATCTTGTCGAGGCGAACAATTACGGGCATGGCGTTTCCTTACGCAATCTCGTCGGAGTCGAGGTACAGCTCTCGGGCGTACAAGAAGAGCTGGGAAAGCATGAACAGGACGATGCCGAGAACCAGAGAGGTCCAATCGAATGATGAAGCGATCTCTTGGGCGCCGACGGCCCCCTCGCCGCCAAACATCGAAACGGAGGTTTTGAGTGAGCCGGCGTAGAGGCTGGTGGCAGCTTGAACAACGAAGAGAATGCCGAGCACCTTCAAGCATGTCGCAGACCCTTTCTTGAAGGGGTCTGCGCTCTTGATCGTCCACACGAGAACGGCGCTGAGGATGGTCGTAGCGATACCGATGACGGCAGGGACCAATGTCGAGATCGCAAGGGCTGGATACGCGGGGGAGTCTGCAATTACAGGGTTGTCGAGCACTTCGATTGCTGGCTTTAAGGAGAACGCCACTTGTGCGATGGCGGTGGCGCAAAGGGTCGCAGAGGCTATCGCACATGCGATGCGGAAGGAATGAAGCCGGGGAGTGCGATTGTCGGAACTCATAATAACCTCCGAAGAATTTAAAAAACTCAGGTTACTTTTTAACAGTTTATGTTAAATTGACTTTGCCGACAAGTAATAAGGGCCGAGCATTTTGTTCGGCCCCTCTGTTCCGACTGGATGAGGTTAAGGTTGGCGATGAATATGCTCAAAATCTCGAAGGCGATCTTTAGGTCGCTTCTCTCCTCCAGGTCGCTCTGTGTTGTCGTTGTTGCGTTGATGGTTCTTTGTGCTCTGCCCGTCTTCAGGAGCGCGGCTGGCATCGACGGACGGGTCGAATACCTCGAGTCGGGAATAACCCGTGTTGAGCAGGAATTGTCAGCATCCTATGCGGATGCGCTTGTGAATGCGGGGGAGGACGGTGTCTATACCTCTTCATCAAGCATGCCCGCGCTTCTGTACCCTCTTGCCGCGGGACGTCTTATCTTGGCACCGCTCTCTCCCCTACTTCCGTTTCTGCAGATATCGGATGGAGAGTACACCTATTATGACGGATCGAAGGAGTACTTGCTATGGGTCGCAACGGCCGTTGCCGTCTCGTTCCTTGCCGCGCGTCTTAACAAACGTGAAAAGCTCATCATCCAGGCACCGATGGGCGAGCTGGGTAGACTTGTTGCATCGAGCGTATGGGCGAGTGTTTTTGCAATGCTTGCCGTCTTCGCCGTCAATCTTCCAGGGATAATCGCCGCGCTTGTGAAGAATGGCTCGGGCTCGCCGTTCTATCCGATAGGCTACATTCAATATGCGACTCCGGTTATCAAACCGGCTTGGCTGGTGTTCGCGCAGACGGCCATCTTGCAATTCTTGGTGGCAGCGTTCATCTCGCTTGTCGTTCACCTTGCCGTGAAGATTGCCAATAACCCTACGCTTGGAATCGTGTTCGTATGTGCCCTGATGGGGGTGACGATGGTTCCCGGGTATTACGGAAGATCCATCGCTTTACGTGAGTTCGCCCTGTTGAATCCCCTTACGTATGCGAACACTGAGTTGACCGTCGGCGCCTATAGCCCGTACCCGACAACGCAGATAGTGAATCTGCCTGGACTTTGCTTCGAGCGTGGCGCGATTGCCCTCGTATGCGCAATCGGGATCGAGGTGCTGGCAATTAGCCTGCTTTGCGTTGCTGGAAAGAGCGGCTGCGCGTGCCCGATATCCCCGATTTGTCTTGAGAGAGGTTCCTTCACTGCATCGAGAACGGCAACTCGTTCGAGCGCTTGTGCCTCCGCCGTTGCATACGTAAGAACGATGGGGAAACTGCTCCTGCGTTCTCCTACCCTCGCCGTATGCGCGATTGCAATGTCGACGACGATGCTGGCCCCGGCTCTGGTCGAGATGTTTCCTGACGCTGATAACGTTTCCGCTGTTCGGTATAGGGATGGGGAGCTCCGTTCAATAGATCGGTATCTAGAGCAGAACGCTGCGAATATCGACGTCGAGGGCAAAGCGGCCCTGGAAGACATGCGGGATGCTCTTTCGGGTTTCGTGTACGCGCCTATGCCTGCGGAGGGGTTTCGAAGCCTTGCGACGTACGAGCGCGCTCGAGGTGAGCTGGGCGCGGCAGATGCGACTCTCCTGCAATCGATCGGAATCGAGCCGGAGACTCCTTCTCGTGCGGAGGCGCGCGCCCTTCTGCTTGAGTCGATCGCGAGCTTGCCGGACCCCAAGGTTTACGAGTTAAGTACGAAGATGCCCCCATTAATCCTCCTTTCGTATCTCCAGGCAGCGCTTCCCTCCTTATTTTTGCTGTTGCCCGTGGTTGTCACATCGCTCGCGTGCACCCACCTGCAGTGTCGTTCCCTTCTGGTTCTCCAGATCCCCGCAACAGCGCATGTGCGTTTTCTGACGGCTGTTGCGCTGGCTCTCCTGCTTGGCTTGGTGCTGCTTTTGGTGTCGATGGTTCCCGCTGTCGTTGTGTCCGTGATTAAGAACGGTGCGGGTGGATCGGAGTATCCCGTCGCTCTCATTCGGGCGGGAGCTTCGACAACGTCCATGGTGGGGGAGGCGGTGTTGTGCAGTATTCCGTTGCTGGTCATGGCATACGGCGTGATTTCCGTCGTCGCTGCGTTGACAGCAGCGATTAGCCGCAACCCCGTTGTCACCGGAATGGTTTGCGCGGTTCTCTTGGCGTTGGGTTCGTTGAGCGCTCATGTTGAAAGCGTGGGCATGGGCGTCGCGCTGCTGGCTCCATTCGCCTCGTTTGATCCCGCTTCCCAGGTGGGGACGATTGGGTTCCTTGGGCGAGGGACGAACGCGATGCCTTTTGGAGAGGTCGTCGGCGCATCGGGCGCTCTGCTGGTGGTCTTGGGCGCCGTATCTCCGTTGATGGTGCGCCTGAGTGTTCCAAAGATCGAAAGGGGATGATCTCGATGATTGACCTTCAAACGCTGACGATCTCTTATGGAAAGAAGGTGCTCGTAGATTCGGTGAACGCTGAGTTTGCCCCGGGTACGGTCTACGGTCTCGTCGCTCCGAACGGGCATGGAAAGACGACGTTGCTGCGTGCGATGGCAGGTTTGCCGGGTCCTCGCGTGGACGGGAGCATCGTTCTGGATGAGGTGCAGGGTACGGGTGCGAGAGAGGTCCGTTCTATGATCTTCTATGCACCTGGTGAGGGGACGCTGCTGTATCCCGGATTGCGTGCGGAAGATCACCTCAAGATGGTTTGCGATATGTGGCCGCATGCTCGCGATATCGAAGAGATAGTGGAACAAACGCAGATAGGCGAGTTCGCGAAGATGAGGATCCGCACTCTGAGCCAGGGCATGAAGCAGCAGCTTACCCTGGCGATTGCGTATGCGACGGGCGCGCGGTACCTTCTATTAGATGAGCCCATGAACGCGCTCGACCCCAGCAGGGTGGACTTGCATTCCGAGATTCTCAGGAAGCTGGCCGATTCTGGTACGTGCATCATCATGTCATCCCACATCTTGGATTCGGTCGATAGGCTGTGCGATGAGATTCTGTTTTTGAAGGATGGGAGGCTCATTAGAAGCATTCCGCAAGATGATGCTGCGCCGAAGTCTCCTGGATCCCATTTCGCAAAGCCTGCCGGACGCGCCGAGGGTGCGCTAAGCACGTATCGGCGACTCTACGAAAAGGGCGGGTAGAAATGCAAGTTAAAAATCTATGTGGCCAATGTGATACCGTTGAACCCGCATATCGATACCGCCCAGCCATTCGCCTCGCCCCCGTCGCACGTATCTTCATCCGGTCTGTTACTTTTAATCTAACAATTCTTTGAGGAACGTAGGTGCTTCTAAATGTACTGTCGACTTCTTCTCAAACTAATCCTAAGAGACAAGGCCGTATGGATTTGTACGCTCGTTCTCGCTGCAGCCTTTTCCGTCCCCATTGCGTTCAATTCACCCATCTACGGGCCCTTCTTTATGAAACAGGGCATGCAGAGCTTTGTCGACGCATTCAATACGCGCGCGCCCCAGGCCAGCGGCACAGACCTATCTCCAGAGCAGCAAAATGACGCGGAGCTTGCAAGATACGCGAACGCCGCCCTTGCCGCTCAAACCGACGCCGCCTTTCTCGATTCTGCCGAGAGCTACTACGCGCTCATGGGCGAAGGCTTCCAATCCGGGTCCATCGTGGGGGACCAGGAGACCAATGACGCAGCGCTCGCATATTGCCGTGCCCTGAGCAGCTCCGGCATCACGGATATCCCGGCCTCCGCAAACGACCTGCCATTCCTTTCCTTCCTGCCTTACGCCATTGCCACGGCGCCGTCTTTCCTTCCCTTCATCCCCTTCCTTCTCTCGTCGATACTCGTGCTCGGCGCCACAAGGCCCGGGACCCTGGCGGCAAAGGCGCCCGTGCCCAAATTCCGGCGCCTTATTCAGATCGTGTTTTCGATAATCGTCGCGGGGACCGCGATGCTCCTCGCCGGCCTCGCACCCGGGGGCATTTACGCCTTGGTCCTAAACGGCTTCGGGCAAATTGGGTACCCGATCGCCTTCTTCCATGACGGCGCGCTTACCACCACGACCGCGGGAAACGTCTTCACAGCCCTGCTTATCGCGCTTCTTGCGGGCGGAACCTTGATATCCGTTTGCTCCGCCGTCCTATCGACCGCAACGAGGCGCGTCCTCGCGGGCCCCCTTACCTCCGCGCTGCTTGTCGCGGCCCCGGCATTCCCGTTACTGTCCGATTCGGCACTGGAGCATAACGCCGCGCTCAATCTCCTGCCGCTGGCCGTATTCTCGCCTATCGAGGCAACGGGTTACGTAGGATGCTTCCCGACAGAATTCATTGGCTCCGGTTCGGGCAGCGCATCGATGCTTGCCGTGGCCCTGGCATACGTCGCGGTCTTTTTTGCGGTCGGCGCCGTTGCGACACGTTCGCCCAAACAGCCTGGACCCGCGAAAAAGCACCATGGGCTCGAGCTTCTGGACGCGAGCGTGGGATACGGAAGCACGACGATACTTTCAATCGGGTCGCTTTTCCTGAGCCCGGGAACGGCGGCGGGCCTCGTTGCTCCCAACGGCTCGGGGAAAACCACCCTTCTTGAAGCGCTGTCGGGCCAATTTCCCACCCGCATCCGCTCGGGAAGCCTGGCGGCAGACGGAATCTGCCAACGTCGATCAGCCGAATTTGCAGAACTCGTCTACCTGAGCTCTTCGGGCAGCGCGGATCTCTATCCCACGCTATCGGCCATCGAGCACCTTGCTTTCGTTAGGGAGGCGTGGAAATCGGCCGCCGACATCGACTCGCTCTGCGACTCCCTCGGAATCTCCCCATATCTCGACAAGCCGACCCGTAAACTCTCGACAGGAATGAAGCAGCAGGTAAAGCTTGCCATGGCGATAGCGACCGATTGCCCGTACCTCATCCTCGATGAACCGCTGAACGGCCTCGATCCGGGAAAGCGGAAAACCTCCTGCGACGCGATGCGCAGCGAGGTGGCGCGGGGACGCAGCGTGCTCATTTCAAGCCATCTGCTCGACGACCTGGCAGACCTTACCAACTCGTTCTACTTCATCGAGGCCGGCACGCTCGTGGAAAAGATCAAGTCGTCCTCGCAGACGCTCAAGCAGGAATACCTCGATACATACGAAGGAGGTGAATGACATGAAACTATTTGAACAGCTGAAGTCCAATGCGTCGCGCATGGCTGTCTACGCCATCCTCGTGGCAACGGCTTTATGCGGAATCGCGGCACCCGTCTATGCGCTCAACGGGGAGAAAGGCGATGTCGAACCCGCGTACATGGCTTCGACGGTTAAGGACCGGTACAAAGCCTTCTCTGGAGACGCGTTTTACGTAGCAGAGTACGACACGACCTACCGTCAGCTTCGCTACAACAAGGGCTACGACTATCTAGGCGCAGAGGCAATCAGCTATACGTCGGGTTGGTACCGCTCCAACTATGGACATATAACCCAGTTCAAGTGTAACTACCGTGTGTACAACTAAAGCAACCGGCCGGGACGAGGGGTGACGCAAAAGCGTCGCCCCTCGTTTTTAACCATGTCAACTGAACCTAGTTCAGTTTGGTTGATTTCCGATCTCAGCCGAACACATTGAGCGGAAAGGCCGTTCCCGCAGTCAGTCGAACGTCCCCGGGGTCCTTCTCAGGCCCCGGGGACGGCATTTTCCCAGTTGAAGGAACGGTGGAGATGTGTTTCGATGGGTCAGATTCGTGTCGTTCCGAAAAGACCGTGAACCTTTTGTGGGACGCGCGGCGCCGTGGTACCATAGCCGAGTTTGTTGTCTTGGTCGGAAACCAAGACGCCTTATGCGCTGATCGGTAACCAGCGCCTGACCAATAAGGAGTCCTACCATGAAGCAGGGTATCCATCCCCAGTATGTCGAGTGCACGGTGACGTGCTCCTGCGGCAACACCTTCAAGACGCACGCTACCGTGTCCGAGATGAAGGTCGAGCTTTGCAACGAGTGCCACCCGTTCTACACCGGCCAGCAGAAGTTCGTCGACACCGGTGGACGCGTCCAGCGCTTCGCCGACAAGTTCGGTGGCGCCGCTGCCGCCCAGCTCAAGAAGGCTGAGGAGGCCAAGGCTGCCAAGGCCGCCAAGGCTGCTGAGGCCGAGGCTGCTCGCAAGGCCGCCGCTGAGGCTAAGGCTGCCGAGAAGGCTAAGCGTGCCGCTAAGTTCGCCGAGGAGGCTGCCAAGCAGGCCGCCGAGGCTCCCGCAGAGGCTCCCGTCGAGGAGGCCGCTGCCGAGGCCGAGACCACCGAGGCCGCTGAGTAAATAGCTCGCCGCGGAATCGCTCGCATTCATGGCATAAGGGCCGTGCATCCGTTTGGGTGCGCGGCCCTTTTCTTTTTATTGGTGCAGGCTAACCCGTTCCCATTGCACCAGATTGGTGCGAAGGGGACGGGTTGGTTTGCACCAAATGGCAGAGTGACGGCGTTTTCCCAGATAAAACCTGCCAAAATAAACCAGTCCCTTTTTGGCAGGTCGGTCGGGTCGTAGTTATTACGTGGCGGTCGAGCTCGACCGTATAGGCCGCGCCTTGTTTGGCTAAAGTACAATCATCTGTGTTTAACTCGCCCGCAGCTGCACGGCGTGGGCGATGGCCAAAAAGGAAAACCACATGGGATTCATGTCAAAGCTGCTGTCCTTTGGATCCGATAAGGACCTTAAGCGCTACTACAAGATCGTCGACCAGATCAACGGTCTTGAGCCCCAGTTTGAGAAGATGACCGAGGAGGAACTCCGCGCCCAGACCGATAAGTTTCGCGAGCGTTACGCCAACGGCGAGTCGCTCGACGACATGCTTCCCGAGGCCTTTGCCACCGTGCGCGAGGCTTCCAAGCGCATCACGGGCATGCGCCACTTTGACGTACAGCTCATCGGCGCCATGGCGCTTCATGAGGGTCATATTGCCGAGATGAAGACCGGCGAGGGTAAGACGCTCGTCTCCACCTTGTCCGGCTACCTCAACGCTATCGCCGGCAAGGGCGTGCATGTCGTTACCGTCAACGATTACCTGGCAAAGCGCGACTCCGAGTGGATGGGCCGCATCTATAAGTACCTGGGCATGACCGTCGGTCTGCTCCAGAACAACATGCCGCTCGAGCTCAAGCGCCCGGCCTACCAGGCCGACGTCACCTACGGCACCAACTCCGAGTTCGGCTTTGATTACCTGCGCGACAACATGGTTACCCGTCCCGAGCAGCGCGTGCAGCGCGGCCACAACTACGCCATCGTCGACGAGGTCGACTCCATCCTGATCGATGAGGCCAGGACGCCGCTCATTATCTCGGGCGCTGGCACTAAGTCCGCCAGTACCTACAAGGACTTCGCGCGTGCCGTGCGTGGCCTTGAGCGCGGCGAGGACGTGTCGCACGACATGCTCACCGCCACCGAGGATGTTGAACCCACGGGCGACTATGTCATGGACGAGGCCAAGCACACCATTGCCGCCACCGAGCGCGGCCTTAAGAAAATCGAGCGCCGCCTGGGTATCGATGACATCTATGCCGATCTCTCCGGCCAGCTGGTCAACCACCTGCAGCAGGCGCTGAAGGCCCAGTACATGTTCCACCGCGACAAGCAGTACGTGGTCACCAACGGCGAGGTTAAGATCGTCGACGAGTTTACCGGTCGCATCATGGAAGGCCGCCGCTACTCCGAGGGTCTGCACCAGGCCATCGAGGCCAAAGAGGGCGTGCTCGTGCGCGAGGAGAACCAGACCCTTGCCACCATCACCCTGCAGAACTACTTCCGCCTGTATGACAAGCTCTCCGGCATGACCGGTACGGCACTCACCGAGGATGCCGAGTTCCGCGAGATTTACAAGCTGCCCGTCGAGGTCATCCCCTCCAACAAGCCCGTTCAACGTGTTGACCACGAGGACCTGGTGTACCGCACCATCCAGGCCAAGTACAACGCCGTTGCCGACGACGTCGAGCGACGTCACGCCAAGGGCCAGCCGGTCCTGGTGGGCACCGTCTCCATCGAAAGCTCCGAGAAGCTGTCGGCCGCCCTTACCAAGCGCGGCATCGCGCACGAGGTCCTCAACGCCAAGCACCACGAGCGCGAGGCTCATATCGTTGCCCAGGCCGGACGCTACGGCGCCGTGACCATCGCTACTAACATGGCCGGTCGTGGTACCGACATTCTGCTGGGTGGCAACCCCGACGAGCTGGTGCGCGAGCGCCTTGAGTACGAGGGCCTGACCATGGAGGACGTGACGCCCGAGCAACTCGAGCAGTTTAACGCCGAGGCAAAGGAGACCTGCAAGGCCGAGCGCGAGCGCGTGCTTGCCGCCGGCGGCCTGACCGTTATCGGCACCGAGCGCCATGAGTCCCGTCGTATCGACAACCAGCTGCGCGGCCGCTCCGGTCGTCAGGGCGATCCGGGCGAGACCCAGTTCTACCTGTCGCTCGAGGACGACCTCATGCGCCTGTTCGGCGGCGACAAGATGGACCGCGTCTCCAAGATGATGGTCACGGCCGACATGGGCGACGACATGCCCATCCAGCACAAGATCATCTCCAAGGCCGTCGAGAGCGCCCAGCACAAGGTCGAGAGCATCAACTTCTCCATGCGTAAGAGCGTCCTTGAGTACGACGACGTCATGAACAAGCAGCGCCAGGTCATCTACGCCGAGCGCAACAAGATTCTTGACGGCAAGGACCTGACCGACCACATCACCGAGGTCATGCACGATACCGTCTACCGTTGCGTGCAGGAGTTCTGCACCAAGGACAGCCACGATGGTGAGCGCGACCTGGAGGGCCTGCGCAAGTGGGTTGTGGAGCTCACCGGCCACATCGATACGCCGAAGTTCCCCGACGAGGATTATGAGGCCCTGGCTGCCGATGTCCTGGCTTACGTAGAGAAGTGCTACAACATGAAGGCCGAGCGCTTGGGCGAGGACCTGATGCGCGAGCTCAACACCCAGGTCATGCTGCGCGTCATCGATACCCGTTGGATGAACTACCTGCAGGAGATGGACTACCTCAAGACCGGCATCGGCCTGCGCGGCTTTGGCCAGCGCGACCCGCTGGTCGAGTACAAGACCGAGGCCTACGGCGCGTTCCAGATACTCGTCGATACCATGTACGAGGATTATCTGCGTACGGTTCTGCGCATCGAGATCAAGGCTGCCCCGCGTGCCGTGGAGCACAAGGAAGAGCCCGCGCTCGAGGGTGCGCGCTTCTCCGGCCCTGCCGAGGTCGATGGTGACAACGGCGACTCGGTGCTGCGCAAGCAGGCGCAGGTGCAGGCCCGCACGGCTGTCCAGGGTGGTCCGGCTGCCGTCAACAACGGTGGCAAGGTGACCACCTATCGCAAGTCCGAGAGCGACGATCCGTACGTCAACGTGGGCCGCAACGATCCGTGCCCCTGCGGTAGCGGCAAGAAGTTTAAGTACTGCCACGGCAGGAATCGTTAATGGCTGAGGCTTTAGAGGTAACGCCCGCCGAGCTGGACGCGTTTGCGGACCGGCTCGGTGAAGTCGAGTCGTATCTCCACCTGGACGAGAAGCGTACCCGCGTGTCCGAGCTCGAGGCCAAAAGTGTTGCCCCTGGCTTTTGGGATGACGCCGACGCCGCCCGTGCCACCATGGAGGAGATCGCGCGCACCAAGGAAGATATCGCTGCCGTGGACACCGCGCGCGGCGAGCTTTCCGATGCCCGCGCCGCGCTGGAGCTTGCCGAGGAGATGGGGGATGACCCCGACGCCGCCGCCCTTCGCGAGGAGGCCACAGCCACGGCTGAGCGCCTGGCCCGTGCCATCGATGAGCTTGAGCTTTCGAGCTGGTTTACCGGTGAGTTCGATCACGGCGATGCCATTGTGACCATCAAGCCCGGACAGGGTGGTCTGGAGGCCCAGGACTGGACCTTCATGCTCTTCAAGATGTACATGAAGTACTGCCAGCGTCGCGGCTGGAAGGTCACCATCAACGACTGTCCCGCAGCCGAGGTCATCGGCATCGACCGCGCGACCTTTACCGTCGAGGGCAAGGACGCATTTGGCATGCTGCGCGCCGAGGCCGGCGTCCACCGCTTGGTTCGCATTAGCCCCACCGACGACAAGAAGCGCCGCCAGACCACGTTTGCCGGCGTCGAGGTCATCCCCGTGCTACCCGATGATATCGACATCGAGATCAGTCCCGATGACATCCGCGTGGACGTGTACCACGCGAGCGGCCCGGGCGGTCAGGGCGTCAACACCACCGACTCCGCCGTGCGTGTGACGCATTTCCCCAGCGGCATTGTGGTCACCTGCCAAAACGAGCGCAGCCAGATCCAGAACAAGGCCGCGTGCATGCAGATCCTCAAGGCTCGCCTGTACGAGATTGAGCTCGAGAAGCGTGCCGAGGCGCTCGATGAGATTCGCGGACCCAAGACCACGATTGGTTTTGGCAACCAGATCCGCAGCTACGTGCTCTACCCGTACCAGATGGTCAAGGACCTACGCACGGGCGTGGAGACCAGCAATGTCGAGGCCGTTCTTGACGATGGCGACCTGGACCCGTTTGTTATTGGCTACCATCGCTGGGCCACCGGCAACGCCGATGCAGAAGGCTCGGAGGTCTAAAACATCGGGCGGCTTCAAACCGATGCTAAGCCCAACGGTTGGACGGGTTTGTATCCAGAATAAACCCTGCGCAGGGGTGGTTTTTGTCCGGCGAATCGGTAGAATCGAATACAAGAAGAAGTTCAAAGCGCATCCGTTTGGGTGCGCTTTTTTGAGGGAGGCAGCATGGCATATCGTCTGGACATCAAGCGCATTCTTTCGATGAACTTCTTTCACGACCTGCCCCAGATCATGTTGGGGTGTGCCTTGGCCGCCATCGCGACCGATCTGTTTTTGATTCCCAATGGTCTTGCCGCCGGTGGCGTTACGGGCCTTGCCACCATTATCCAGGCGGTCGGCGCGGCGCGAGGCGTGTCGCTTCCCGTCGGTATCCAGACCATCGTGATGAACGCCTTGCTGCTGCTGGTCGTTATGCGCGAGGGCGGCATGTTCTACGTGGTGCAGACCGCGACGGGCTTTGTGCTGCTGGGCTTCTTTACCGATCTGTTCGCCCCGTTTGTAGCACCTCTGGCGGATGCGGACCTGATGCTTCCCGCCATGTGGGGCGGCATTATTACGGGCATCGGTTACGGCATGGTGTTGCGTGCCGGCGCCAACACCGGCGGCTCGGACACGATTGGCCAAATCATTTCGCGTAACACCTCGCTGCCGGTGGGCTCGACCGTCATGGCAATCGACGTTGCCGTGTGTGCGCTGTCGGCTCCGGTCTTTTCAATCGAAAACGCACTATATGCAGGCCTTTCGATGGTCATTAGCGGCTATGTGATCGATGCCGTGGTCGATGGCGGCAACAAACGCCGTATGGTACTCATCATCTCGGATAAGTTCCCTGATATCGCTGCCGATATCATGTATGGCCTGGGTCGTGGTTGTACCAAGTTTAAGGCGACTGGCATGTATTCGGGTGCCGAGAAGCCGGTGATTATGGTCATCGTGAGCCGTCGAGAGCTCAATACCCTCAAGACGATCGTGCGCGAGCGCGATCCTCACGCCATTGTGACGGTCGCTGACGTTACGGAAGCCTTCGGCGAGGGATTCAAGGACATTAGCGCGTAGGGTCGACTGCGTTCCATCCAAAAGACGTTCACATTGATAAACCGTTTCATCAGCGGTTCTGCCTGCTAAATTGTTCAAATAATGATAAAAACTCTGGTAAAGCCATCAGTTTCCAGCATAATGAATGACGTACGTGCATTGCGGCTGTGTTGGGATTACCTTCGGTGCCGTGCGCATTTTGTCTAATGAGGATGAAAGGAAGGCACAATGAGCGACGAAGAGCTCAAAAAGGTTGCCAACGAGGTAAGGAAGGGCATCGTCACCGGCGTGCACGCTGCCAAGTCCGGCCATCCGGGCGGTTCGCTCGGCGCTGCCGACATCATGACCTATCTGTACTTTGAGGAAATGAACGTCGACCCGGCCGATCCCCGCAAGGCCGATCGCGATCGCTTCGTGCTTTCCAAGGGTCACTGCGCGCCTGGTCTGTACGCCGTGCTCGCCGAGCGTGGATTCTTCCCCAAGGAGGATCTCGAGACGCTGCGCCATATCGGCAGCCACCTGCAGGGTCATCCCAACATGAACGACACCCCGGGCGTTGACATGTCTACCGGTTCGCTCGGCCAGGGCATCTCCGCCGCCGTGGGCATGGCGGTTGCCGCCAAGCACTGGGGCGATACTTACCGCACGTACGCCCTGCTGGGCGATGGCGAGAGCGAGGAGGGCCAGGTCTGGGAGGCCGCCATGTTTGCCGGCAACCAGCAGCTCGATAACCTCTGCGTGATCGTCGACCACAACGGCCTGCAGATCGACGGCCCCGTCGAGGAGGTCAACGACCCCATGCCGCTCGCCGACAAGTTCCGCGCGTTCAAGTTCCACGTGGTGGAGCTCGCCGACGGCAACGACTTCGACCAGATCCGCGCCGCCTTTGCCGAGGCTCGCGCCACCAAGGGGCAGCCGACCGCCATTATCGCCGAGACCCTGAAGGGCAAGGGCGTGTCCTTTATGGAGAACCAGGTTGGTTGGCACGGCAAGGCCCCCAACGATGAACAGTTTGAGCAGGCCATGGCAGAGCTCACGGCCGCCGGAGAGGAGCTCTAGGATGGCAGACGTCAAAAAAATCGCCACGCGCGTAAGCTACGGCGAGGCCCTCGTCGAGCTCGCCAACGAGCACGATGACTTTGTGGTCCTCGACGCCGACCTGGCCGCCGCCACGCAGACCGGCAAGTTCAAGGCCGCCTGCCCCGACCGCTTCTTCGACGTGGGTATCGCCGAGAGCAACCTGATGGGCGTCGCCGCCGGTATCGCGACCACCGGCCGCGTTGCCTTCGCGAGCACCTTTGCCATGTTCGCAGCCGGCCGCGCTTTTGAGCAGGTCCGTAACTCCATCGGCTACCCGCACCTCAACGTTAAGATCGGTGCCACGCATGCCGGTATCTCGGTGGGCGAGGATGGCGCCACGCACCAGTGCTGCGAGGATATCGCCCTCATGCGCGTCATCCCCGGCATGACTGTGATCGTTCCTGCCGACGACGTCGAGGCCCGCGCCGTGACGCGCGCCGCCTACGAGTGCGACGGTCCGGTGTACATGCGCTTCGCCCGTTTGGCCTCGCCGGTTATTAACGACCCCGAGACCTACAAGTTCGAGTTGGGTAAGGGTATTGTCATGCGCGAGGGCGCCGATGTGACCATCATCGCCTGCGGCCTGATGGTCGGCGAGGCCCTCGAGGCCGCCGAGCAGCTCGCTGCCGAGGGTATCGACGCCGAGGTCATCAACATGCACACCATTAAGCCCATCGATGCCGACCTGATCGTCAAGAGCGCCACCAAGACCGGCCACGTCGTGACCGTCGAGGAGCACTCTGTGATCGGTGGCCTGGGCAGCGCCGTTGCCGACGTCCTGTGTGAGCAGTGCCCGACGCCGCTCAAGAAGATCGGCGTCAACGACACCTTCGGTGAGTCCGGCCCGGGCGCCGAGCTCCTGCACAAGTACGGCCTGGACGCCGCCAACATCATGGCGACCACCAAGGAGTTCTTGGCCTAGGACAAGACGAGGCAAAGTATCGCTTCAGCAACCGTATGCAATCCATAACAGGGGCGTCCTCAAAGAGGACGCCCCTGTTTTTTGTCGGCAACAAACAAATTAGGCCCGCACCAAGTAAGGGCTTTCTCCGGGAAACGGGCCCAGACCAGCAAAGTGCAATTCAGACCCTCCCAACTTTGTGTGCACGGCATCTCAAGCTGGTGCGTCGGCCCCCTAGTGGCCGCAGGCCGGACACAGGGTTGCTTTCCAAATCTTTCCGCAGGACGGAGGAGCCCCCGCCGCACGTAGTGCGCAGCGGAGGCTCCGACATGTCCGAGGACGATTTGGAAAGCAACCCTGTGTCCGGCCGGAGGGACCCAAACACGGCCATGCTTCTTATGTGCAGCAAAGCTAATGCTGCTAAAATATTAAGCGCTCATGTAGTTTAAACGCACGACGATAAGGAGCACCAGTGGGTAACCACTTCCGTACCTCCGGTGCGGGCGATGATGCCCCCAAGACGCAGGCAGGCGTCCAGGGCAGTCGTTTCGCCACTCCGGATTCAGAGGGCCAGCCTGTTGCTCAGGCCCCCGCTCAGCCGGCAGATCAGGCACAGCCGGCATCCGATCCCTTTGCCTACAATCCCACCAGCGATGTTGCGCTTTCCGGCGCGGCGGGTTTTGAGCCCGTTCAGGCCGTGACCGCTCGCGTGGAGCAGCCTCAGGCTGGTGCCGCCACGCCGCAGCCTACCATGGCCGGCATTCCCGACCCCTTGGCCCCTGCGACGCCGGCTCCTCAGCCTGCGCAGTCCGGTCTCTTTGCCGCTATTCCCGACCCCACGCAGCCTGCTGCCCCGGTGGTCGAGAGCGATCAGGCAGCCGAGGTCGCAAGCCTCGATAACGCGCTCAACAACCCCGATTTTACGTCGGTGTTTGCGCCCATCGATCCGCAGGCCAGCCGCAAGAAGATGGCCAAGCAGGCCGGTGTCGAGCCCGTCATCCTTATGGAGCATGTCACCAAGATCTATCCGGCACAGCCCAACAAGCCTGCACTCGACGACATCAACATCGAGATCTATCCGGGCGAGTTCGTCTTCCTGGTCGGTCACTCCGGCTCGGGTAAGACCACGCTGCTGTCGACGCTCAACCGCGACGTCAAGCCGACGAGCGGCCGCATCCTGGTTGCCGGTCAGGACCTCATGAAGATCAAGAACCGCAAGGTTCCGTTCCTGCGCCGCCAGATTGGCGCCGTGTTCCAGGACTTTAAGCTTCTGCCGCAAAAGACCGCCTACGAAAACGTGGCGTTTGCCCTGCAGTGCATCGGCAAGCCCAAGGGCGTCATTCGCAGCCAGGTGCCCGAGGTGCTGCGCCTGGTCGGTCTGGCCGATCAGATGGACTCGCTGCCCGACCAGCTTTCCGGTGGCGAGCAGCAGCGCGTTGCCGTCGCCCGTGCTATGGTCAACCGTCCGCCGCTGCTGATCTGCGACGAGCCCACGGGCAACCTCGACCCGGCGATCTCGCTGGGCATCATGAAGCTGCTCGAGCGTATTAACCGCACCGGCACCACCGTGATCGTCGCCACGCACGACCGCGAGATGGTCGATAGCATGCACCGTCGCGTGATCGCCCTCGAGGGCGGCCACGTCATCCGCGACCAGGAGAGGGGAGGTTACGGCAACTATGGCACCAACTAACGTGGGCTACTCCTTCAAAGAGGCAATCAGCCACTTCTTCCGTAACTGGACTACCTCGCTCGGCGCCGTCATCACGATCTTCCTTTCGCTGTTTATCATCGGCCTGTTCATCATGGGCTCTGCGATGCTGAACTCCGTGATCGGCACCGTCGAGGATCAGGTTGTCATCAACGCGTTCATTAGTGATGACGCCGATCAGGCCGATGTTCAGGCTTTTGAGGCCGAGCTTAAGACGTGGAATAACGTCAAGTCCGTGACCTATAAGGACAAGGACGACGCGCTGGCCGAGTATACGAGCAAGATGTCGGGCAACGCCGACGCCACCATGAGCGCGCTCGATGGCCAGAACCCGCTGCCGGCTTCCTTCGCTATTGAGATGGACGATCCGTCCAAGGTCGAGAGCACGGCAAAGAAGCTCAAGAAGGATGCCGATTTCCAGAAGATCGCGGATGACGGCGACGTCAACGCGAGCGTGCTGTACGGCCAGGAGGAAGTGAGCCGCCTGTTCCAGGTGACCAACTACATCCGCATCGCCGCCGTGGTGCTCGTTGGTCTTCTGACCTTTATCGCATTCATCTTCATCAACAACACGATTCGCCTGTCCATCACGGCGCGTCGTCGTGAGATTGCGATTATGCGTCTGGTCGGCGCCAGCAACGGCTTCATTCGTGGCCCGTTTATCACCGAGGGCGTGCTGCAGGCCATTTTGGGCTCGCTGCTTTCCATCGGCGTTCTGGAGCTGCTGCGCAATCTGATGATTCCGCGTCTGCAGGAGAGCATCGGCTGGATGTCGTTTGCCCTGCCGATGCAGTACTACCTGGTGACCTATGCTGCGCTGATTCTGGTCGGTGTGATTATCGGTCTCTTTGGTTCTGCCATCGCCATGCGCCGCTACCTGCGCGTGTAGGCATGCTTGGAATTCATCCCTTCCAACGGGTCGTCTCTTATGGGGCGGCCCGTTTTTTGATCCCTAGGGGACGGCAGGAAAGCGAATCATTTGGGTAGACTCTTTGGAGTTCGCAATCGATAGTTAGGAGGCGCCATGGGGCGCAATAACAAGCATAAGCGTGGAGCTCGCAATCAGCGCGGGCCGGTGCGCAGCGAGCGCCGTCCGAGCCTGACCGGGCGCGTGCAGCTCCATGAGCATAGCGCCTACGTTGTAACCGAAAACGGCGACTACAAGGTCATGGGCCGCGGTAAGCGCGAGATCATGGATGGCGATACCGTTGCCGTGAGCATTAAGAACAGCCCGCACGGTGAGCGGCGCGCCGTGATCGAAAGCGTGGTTGAGCGTGCAGCCATAAGCGTGGTGGGCACGTACCAGACCGCCGGTCCGCTCGGTGTGATCGAGCCGCTCGATTCGCGCTTGAAGGCCGACTTCTTCATTTTGCCCGAGGATACCTCGGCGGATCGTCTGGGTGTCCACCCGGGTGATGCCGTTGTCGCGCGCATTTTGACCTACCCGACGCGCCTGGAATCGGGCACTGTGACGATCGAACGCCGCATTGGCGGAGATGACGCGCCCGATTTGGGCGTTCAATATGTGATGGCGCGTTACGGCTATACCGATAGCTATCCCGAGGCCGCGCTGGACGAGGCCGAGGGGCTTTCGCTCGATGTGTCCGCGGCGCTTAAGGACCCGCTCCGCCGCGATCTGCGCGACCGCTTTGTCATCACGATCGACCCGGTCGACGCGCGCGACTTTGACGATGCCATTTCGTTGGAGCGCACGCCCGAGGGTGGCTACAAGCTGGGCGTCCATATCGCCGACGTCTCGCACTATGTGGCGTGGGACGGGCATATCGATCTTGAGGCTCGTCACCGCACGACGTCGGTGTATCTTGCCGATCGCGTGCTTCCCATGCTGCCCGAACGCCTGTCCAATGACCTGTGCTCGCTTCGCCCTGACGAGGACCGCCTGGCGTTTACCGTTGACATTGAGCTCGATGCACAGGGTCGCGTGCGGCATTACAATCCGTACCCCAGCGTGATTCGCTCGCGTGTGCGTATGGACTATGACGGCGCCGAGGCGCTGCTGGTGCGTGCCGGCGCGGTTGAGTATTCGGTGCTGGAGGGTGCAGCCGAGGATGTTGCGGCTGCCGAGACCTCGCGCGAGGAAGCGCTTGAGCGCGGTCTTGCGTGCGAGGAGGCCGCCCGCGGCTACAACGTCGACCTCGGCGATTTCCTTGTCGCCGCTAACGAACTCGCCGAACTCCGCCGTCGTATCCGTCGCGCCCGCGGCTCGGTCGATTTTGACACGGCCGAGATTCGTGCTCTGTTGGATGAGGACGGAGTGCCCGTGCAGATTGTGGCGCGTGAGCGTTCGTGTGCCACGTCGCTTATCGAGGAAGCTATGCTGCTCGCCAACGAGTGCGTTGCAGAGTGGCTGGCAGACCGTGATATCGAGGCCTGCTATCGCGTGCATGAGGATCCGAGCCCCGATAGCCTGCACGGTGCCGCCGTTGCGCTGGCGCAGCTAGGCATCATCGACGATCGCCGTGCTGCCGGTATTGCCCTGGGGAGCCCCGATGAGCTGCAGGCTGCAGTCGATGCTGCCGCCGGTACGGCCAACGCACCGCTCGTTAACACGCTGCTTCTGCGCAGCATGCAGCGCGCGCTGTACAAGCCGCGCAACGAGGGCCACTTTGCGCTTGCCGCGCCGTGCTATTGCCACTTCACGAGTCCCATTCGCCGCTATCCCGACCTGGTGGTGCATCGCGTGCTCAAACTGCAGTTGGCCTATGAGCAGCTCGGCGGCAAGGACGCCTTGGTCCGTACGCCGCGGCTGATCGGCAAGGGGCGCGAGTCGCTGCCGCGCATTCTGCCGCAGATCTGCCGCGCATGCAGCGATGCCGAGCGCGCGGCAGATGCCGCCAGCCATGCGACGCAAAAGATCAAGATTGCCCAGTACTATGAGGACCGTCTGGGCGAGCGCTATGCCGGAACCGTCTCGTGGGTTAGCAGCATGGGCCTTTTTGTGCGCTTGGACCTAACGCAGGTCGAAGGCTTGGTTTCGATCAAGAGTCTGGGCAACGAGTGGTTCGAGTTCGACGAGGACGCGCTCACGCTCACAGGTGCCGACACGGGCACCCGTTACGAGCTGGGGCAGCGCGTGATTATCGAGGTCTCGCGCGTCAATACCACGCGTGGGCACTTGGACTTTAAGCTTATCCATTAGCCAAATCCCGACTCATGGTGGGGGAGCGGAGGGCGGCCTTTCGGGACCGCCCTTCGCATTTGAATCGTGGCTACCTTGCCGTCTGCTCGGCCGCCCGCTTACCTGCTATTTGAGAGGTAAAACCTACCAAAATAAACCTGTCCCTTTTGGCAGGTTTACAAGAAAGCGGGGATGAGATGGCGACGGTGTACGGTTATGCGCGGGTGAGTTCGCGCGATCAGAACCTTAATCGGCAGCTGGATGCGCTGGGCGCCTATGGCGTGGGCTCGGCGAATATTTATGCCGACCATGCGAGCGGCAAGGACTTCGATCGACCGCGTTATCGCGAGCTGCTGCACGTCCTGGGAGACGGGGACGTACTGGTGGTTCTTTCTATCGACCGACTTGGCCGTAATTACTCCGAGATTCTTGAGGAATGGCGACGCATTACCAAGGAGCTCGGGGTTGCCATTGTGGTGTTGGACATGCCATTGCTTGACACGCGCGTCAGGGCCAGCGGCGCGCCGGATGTGACCAACACCCTGATTGCCGATATTGTGCTGCAACTGCTGAGCTACGTGGCGCAGGTGGAGCGCGAGAATATCCATCGGCGCCAGGCGGAGGGGATTGCAGCGGCGCGAGCGCGAGGGGTCCGTTTCGGTCGACCTCGCAAGCCGTGCCCTCCTCAGTTTGAGCTGGTGCGCGATAGCTATGAGGCAGGCGATATTACCCGCAGCCAGGCAGCAAAGTGCCTGGGCGTGTGCGTGGGGACGTTCGATCGCTGGATGCGCGAGGCGGGGTAGGGGTTTGCGTCGCTTTGTCGCTTCCTGTTGCGATTCAAATTTTGATACGGTGACGATGCCATTTGGGGCTACACTCGCTGATATTCAAAAAAGGAGGTTGGCCCTTGGCGCGCGTAAAACAAATAATCGGATGGACCGCGATCGTTCTGTTCGTTGCAACGCTGGCGGGCATCTGGGTGCTGACGGAGCAAAATGCGGTGGAGACGTCGTTGCTGAGCGAGTCCACCGCGCGTGTGGTGGAGGGTCAGGCTACGGGCGTTCAGGCTGCCGATGCCACGGGTGAAGCCCAGACAGAGAACGGAATGACCGGGGGCGCCGATTCGGCTGCCTCGAATGTCCGGTCTGGCCGACTTGCTTCCATTCGCATGTGGGTGGGCACAAACGTCCGTCGCGTTGCCCATACCGTAGAGTTTTTCTTCGTCGGATTGTTCGCCTCGGTGATCGTGGCTTGCTTTTCCAGGCGTCCGTGGAGCGTGTGCTCCCGTTGCGTGCCCGTATTGCTCTTTTGCGCCGCCTGCTCCGTTGGCGATCAGGTACATAAGATCTTTGTTCCCGGCAGGCATTTCGACGTTATCGATTTAGGATTCGATGCTGCGGGCTATATCACCGCCATGCTGTTGGTATTGCTGGCAGCGGCGTTGGTGCGCCATGCGACTCGGCCGATCGGCGCCCATGCGAGGCGCTAGCCTTAAGACGAGACATCGCGACTGCCTATGCTTCGACATTGACTACAATAACGGCTGCAATCGCGAGCGGTCGTCGATGTGCAGTTTTCCATACACCTGTTTTCTCTAAGAAAGGAAATCCCATGGCGGTATTGTTTGTTGAATATCCCAAGTGCTCGACCTGTAAGAAGGCCAAGGCATGGCTGGACGAACATGGGGTAGAGTATATCGACCGCGATATCGTTTTGGACAATCCCACGGCTGATGAGCTTGCGACCTGGATTGCTCGTTCGGGGCTGCCGGTGCGGCGCTTCTTTAATTCGTCGGGCATGAAATATCGAGAGCTGGGCCTGAAGGCGCGTCTGGATGCGGGCATGACGGATCGGGAATGCTACGAGCTGCTGGCGACCGACGGCATGCTGGTCAAGCGTCCGCTGCTGGTGGGCGACGACTTTGCGATTCCTGGGTTTAAGGAAGCGACCTGGACCGAGGTGCTGCTGTAGTGGTTGCGGAAAGTGCGTCCCGTTTTGAGCTCGGATTCCGGGACGCAGTTTCCGGTTGAAGGGGCTAGCGGAAATCGTATCCCAGTTTGAGCGCGAAATCTGGGATACGGTTTCCGTTTGGGGCCTCTAGGGGAAAGCGCGTCCCGTTCTGGACGTAAATTCCGGGATGAGCTTTCCGGTTGGCGGGCATGCGCACTATCCCGGCTGGCGGGCATATGCGCTAATCCTCAAGCCGCGCCCATTCGTGCGGATCGTAAACCTTTACGTGTTTGTTGGGCTTGCCGCTCCAGTACTCCTCGTCCATAAAGGGCAGATATGCCTGAACGCCGGGGCAGATAAAGGGAATCCGCTGCTGTTGCAGTCGCTCGCGCTGGCGCTGCTCCAGGTGCGCCTCGGATATGACGGTCGGCATGCCGGACAGCTCGACGAGGCTTGCCTGGATTCGCTTAAGGTCGGGGAGTCCCGCGTGCCATGACATCCGCATGATCAAAAAGGATGCACGGCGGTATTTTGCCTGCACCACAGTAATGGCGGGGCGCAGTGTGGGATGGATTTTGTCCCGTTCGGGCCAAAGGTCGGCAGTGATCTCGAGGCCCAGGGTCTCCCATAGGTAATCAAGCTCTTCGTCCATGGCGCCTCGATATCTACGCGATCATTGATACTTCGATTGTGTTGCCTGGTGCTATCGTTTTCACGGTAGAATCTGCCAACGGTTGACGGCTACCGCTCGCGGCGTTTTGCCCTTCGTGTACAGCGGTCGGCTTCACAGGTCCTTCACGGGTTGGACTAAATTAGGCCAATTTGACTGAATTTCAAAAAAGTCAAAATTGGGGCTTGCGTCACGGCGAGACTTCCCGTATATTTCTTTCTTGCGCAAAGGCACAGCCGAGCGCAGCGATGCAGTCATTGGGATGTCGTCTAATGGCAGGACAGCGGATTCTGGTTCCGTCAATGGGGGTTCGACTCCCTCCATCCCAGCCATTGCATTTGCTTCATATGGCCCGTTCGTCTAGCGGTTTAGGACGCCGCCCTCTCAAGGCGGAGATCACCAGTTCGAATCTGGTACGGGCTACCAAAATTGAACGCCCGGGCCTCGTAAGAGACCCGGGTTTTGTGTATTGACCGTATGTACGGCGCCTGCCGTGTTTCGCTCAGATCGAGGAGTAGCCATGGATCTGCCCATCAGCTTGCAAGACATCACGTATGCCGAGAACTATCTGGCGCAGGGCGACCTGGCTACGGCGACGCCGCTGCTGGAGCGTCTGGTGGAGCTCGCCGAGGAGTATATCGACGCTGAGTGCAAGACGGAGGAGAAGCGTCAATACTTTAGCTTCGATAGCAAGTTTGAGCGCTTGGCCTATCGCCGCGTGGAGAAGGATCCGCGCGAGCTCGTGCAGGTCGAGGTGCCGTTTGACCGCCTGTACTCTGACATGGCGTTTGCCTACATTCGCCAGCAGGATTATGTAAGCGCTCGTAATGCCCTGATGCAGGCTGTGCGTTGGGACCCCATGAACTGCAACTATCGCTTGGATTTGGCCGAGCTGTTCCGTGCACTCGAGGACAAGCAGGAATGGGCATCGCTCTCGTTCTCGGTGCTGGAGCGTGCAAGCGATGGCAAGTGCGCCGCCCGCGCTTACGCCAATCTAGGTCAGTACTTCTTGGAGCCCGAGACCGAGAACGTTTCGGCTGCCGTGGGCTGCGCGCGTCTGGCGCTGCGCCTGGCGCCCAACGATGCGCATACGACGCGCCTGCTCAACAAGATCCATACCACCTATCCGGATGCCGCTGATGAGAGCGACGACCACGTGATGGGTGAATTGGCCCTGCAAGGCGTGCCGACCTCGCCTTCGGCCGAGATTGCCATCTGCCTGATTATGTGCGCGACCGATGCTGCAAGCGACGGCGACAAGCAGGAGGCGACGCACCTGACGGTACGTGCTCGCGACTTGGTGGGCGAGGAGGCCTGCGCGGCGATTATCAAACTGGTGCGCGAGAGCGATGCCGAGCTCAATGCCGAGCGCAAGACAAAGCGCGAGACTGCGGGCTCAAACGCCGATGGCGCCAAGGAGGCCGGCGATGCCCAGTAAGCGCGAGCGCAAACTCATTTCCAAGAATCGCTCGGCACATCACGAGTACTTTATCGATGAGACGTTTGAGTGCGGTATTGAGCTGAGCGGCACCGAGGTCAAGTCGATTCGCGAGCGCGCCTGTCAGATCACTGACACTTTTGCGCTGATTCGTGGCGGCGAGTGCTGGCTCGTCGGACTGCATATCCACCCTTATAGCCATGGTGGCGTGTGGAATCGCGATCCCGACCGTCGGCGTCGTCTGCTGCTGCACCGCAAGGAGATCGACTTTCTTGACGGCAAACTTCGCAACCGTGGTTATGCGCTGGTTCCGTTGGAGCTCTACTTTAATACCGACGGCCGCGTAAAGCTGCTGCTGGGTCTGGGTCGCGGCAAGAAGCTCTACGACAAGCGCGAGGACATGGCCAAGCGTGATGTCCAACGCGAGATCGACCGCGCCCTTAAGGAACGCAACCGCTAGGTACTCTGTATAAGTTGCGGTGGAATACGGACTGTTTTGCCTGTTTGAGGGGCTATTCAGTCCCTATTTCACCGCAACTGCGGGCGTCTCATCTTTCTTACTGTTCTGACACATATGTCTCAAAGGCGGCGTCCGTTATGGGTGCCGCCTTTTTTTGTGGGTACATACATTCATGAGGTTCCAACCCGAGCTAGGGGAGTGATCGTTATGGACAAAACTGCGTTCTTTACCATGCCGAGCGGTCTGTACGTGGTGAGCGCTGCGGCAGACGGGCTGCGTGCCGGCTGCGTCATCAACACTGCGGTGCAGGTGACGTCCATGCCGCCGCGTATTTCGGTTGCCGTGAACAAGGACAATGTCACCTCGGGCGTCATCGCATCGGCCAAAGCGTTCGCGCTGACCGTGATCGATCAGACGGCCGACATGCTCTACATCGGTAACTTTGGGTTCCGCACCAGCAGCGATTATGACAAGTTTGCCAAATACGAGACCCGCGAGACGGCTCTGGGCATGCCCTATGTGCCCGAGCATGCGGCGGCCCTGTTTAGCTGCCGTTTGATTGATACCGTGGACGTGGGCACGCACCTGCTCTTTATCGGCGAGGTGGAGGATGCCGAGCGCTTGAGCGGCGAGACCCCGCTGACCTATGACTACTATCACAAGGTCTTGAAGGGCAAGACGCCGCCCAAAGCCTCGTCGTATCAAGGCTAGAAATGTTCTAAAAATACTTGCATTATATTATTGAGAATATATACTAATAAGCAAGTACACCAGCAGTCACGTTCGAGAGGAGAACATCATGGCTGAGGAGAAGAAGACGTATAAGTTTGTGTGCACCGTTTGCGGTTACGAGGTTGAGGTCGACACGCCCGAGCTGCCCGAGGATTACGTGTGCCCGGTGTGCGGCGTCGGTCCCGATCAGTTTGAGCTCGTCGAGGAGTAACTCGCAGGCACACGGCGAAAGCCGAACATAGCTCTGTCCAAGGGTTCCGGTCGAATTCTCGGCCGGGACCCTTTTGATTTATCTGACGGTTTAAAACGGTCTCACGTGTTACAGATTAAGACGTTATATCTGGACAGTCACGCCATCCCAATTACATCCCCGTTAGCAGCACGATGTCGAGAATCGTCACGATGACGCCGATCCCTACGAGCAGCGCGTTGAGCGGGCGCGAGTTGACGTATTTGCCCATGACGCGGCGTGAGCTGGTGAGCCGTATGAGCACAAAGACCGTAATCGGCAACTGAAGCGACAGCAGCGCCTGACTCCAGACGAGACCCTCAAAAGGATTCGGGACAATCAGGCACGCCGCCACTGCGCCGACGAAACAGACCGCCACTCCAATCGATGAGTGCCGGTCGTGGATGTCGTATTCCTCGTCGAACATGCCCGCGGTGATGGTGCCCGCCGCCATGCCCGCCGTCACACTACTCGATATGCCCGCGAACAGCAGCGCTACCGCAAAGATGGTCGAGCTTGCCGGGCCCAGAATGGGGGAGAGCATGTCCGCTGCGACGGCGAGGTCGTCTACGACAATGCCGTGCGTAAAGAAGGTCGTTGCGGCCAGGATGACCATGACCGAGTTGATCGCCCAGCCCACGCCCATCGAAAAGAGCGTGTCGAAGAGCTCGTAGCGCAGACGTTCCTCGATAACCTGCTCGCCTTGGCCTTCGAAGTGCATGGATTGGATGACCTCGGAGTGTAGAAAGAGGTTGTGGGGCATAACGACCGCACCCAGGACACTAACGATAATCGCGGCCGAGCCAGTGGGCATACTGGGCGTGATCCAGCTTGCGGCGGCTTGCGGCCAGTCGACCTTGACTAGTGCAAGCTCGGCCAAAAACGAGAGCCCTACCACGCCGACGAAGGCGATGATCCAGCGTTCGGCACGCTTGTAGGAGTTCGTCATGAGCATCACCAACGATGCCGCCGCCACGATGACGCAGCCCGCGCGCACGGGCAGTCCAAAGAGCATTTGGAGCGCGATCGCACCGCCCAGGACCTCTGCCATGGCGGTGGCGATCGTAGCGAGATAGGCGCTGACGAGCACCGCGCGTCCCATGATGCAGGGGAGAAAGCGGGTCGTGGCCTCGGCAAGACAGGCGCCCGTGGCGATACCCAGGTGTGCCGCGTTGTGCTGCAGCACAATGAGCATAATCGTGGACAGCGTGACGATCCACAGCAGCGCGTAGCCAAACTGCGAGCCGGCGGCCATATTGGAGGCCCAGTTGCCCGGATCGATAAAGCCGACGGTCACGAGCAGCCCGGGGCCGATATGCCGCGCAATGTCTAGGCCTCCGTGACCACCGGTGCGTCGGGAGCCAAAATGATGTTTGAGATGGTTGAGCATGGTGAGCTCCTGCGTGCCGTTTGCTTGACGCCGCAAAGGATACCCGTTTTATGCTAAAAAGTTAACCAAGACTAACAAAATTGTTGTATTTGAATGGGACGGTGAAAGGGGATTGCCGAAATGTCTTGATCCGTAACAACTAAGGATGGAAATTGGGTCTAGGTGTTACAGATCAAGACAGGAAGAAATGGTCCTATGAAAAATCTTGATTTGTAACAGCTGACCGCCAAAACCGGCTCTTCGTGTTACAGATTGAGATGTTTGAAGCGGTGAGCTTACAGGCCGAACTTGGGGCCTATGTTGTCGCCCTTGAGGTCGGCGGTGTCCACTCGTAGGGCGTGCGTTACGCGATTGTTTCGAAACGGGTGGGAAACACAACGGGCCGGCGGTGCTCCTAGTATGCCTATTCAACTGACTGTCTAATATCTAGGGGAGGATCGCGATGCAGGCAGATTCCGCTCAGCAGCAGGGCCTTTATCGCCCCGAATTCGACCACGATGCATGTGGCATCGGCGCGCTTGCCGATATCAACGGCGAGCGCCATCACCAGATCCTGGACGACGCACTGTCCATTCTGGTCAACTTGGAGCACCGCGGCGGCACGGGACTCGAGAAGAACACCGGCGACGGCGCCGGCATCCTGTTCCAGGTTCCGCATCACTTTTTCCGTAAAGAGGCCCAAAAGTGCGGCCAGATTCTGCCGGCAGAGGGCGACTATGGCGTGGCCATGCTGTTCTTCCCGCAGGACGGCAAGGGCGTAGAGGATGCCCGTCGCGTGTTTGAGGAGGGCTGCGCCGAGGCCGGCGTGCCGCTGCTTTTTTGGCGCGAGGTGCCGGTCGACCCGCACGATTTGGGCGAGACGGCCCGCGCCTGCATGCCCACAATCTTGCAGGCCTTCCTGGGCCGCCCCGACGACACGCCCGCCGGCGACGCCTTCGAGCGCCGCCTGTATGTGTGCCGCCGCACCATCGAAAAGAAGGCCGACGCCGAGTTCGCCTTGCGCGACAAGATCTTCTACGTCTGCTCCATGAGCTCGCGCACCATCGTGTACAAGGGCATGCTGGTCGCCACGCAGATGCGCCGCTTCTTCATCGATCTCAACGACGCCGCCGTCAAAACGGCCGTGGCGCTCGTCCACTCGCGCTACTCCACCAACACCACGCCCAGCTGGGAGCGTGCGCACCCCAACCGTTTTATCATTCACAACGGCGAGATCAACACCCTCAAGGGTAACGTCAACTGGATTCGCGCCCGCGAACCCAACCTGTACAGCCCCGTGCTGCAGCACGATCTTGAGCGCGTGATGCCCATCATCAACCGCGAGGGCTCCGATTCCGCGATTCTGGACAATGTGCTTGAGTTTTTGGTCATGAACGGTCGCCCGCTTACGCGTGCCGCGTCCATGTTGCTGCCTGAGCCGTGGGACCACAACGACAGTCTGAGTGAGGAGCGCCGCGCCTACGACGCTTACCAGTCCATGCTCATGGAGCCGTGGGACGGTCCTGCCGCTATCGCCTTTACCGACGGCCGTACCCTGGGTGCCGCCCTCGACCGTAACGGCCTGCGCCCCGCCCGCTACTACGTGACGCGCGACGGCCGCTTTATGCTGGCGAGCGAGGTGGGCACCATCGAGGTGAGCCCCGAGAACATCCTGACGAGCGGCTGTCTGGGACCGGGCCAGATGCTCGAGGTCGATTTTGCCCGCGGCCGCGTCATCTACAACGACGAGCTGCGCGCCCGTTACGCCAAGGAAAAGCCCTACCGTGATTGGATTGCCGAGGAGACGCTGACCGTTGACGCGCTCGATGAGCCCGTTGCGGCAACACCCGCCGAGGACGACGAGGTGCCCGCCGCCGTGCGCATGGCCAAGCTCGGCTACCACTGGGATGACGTCGACGAGGTCGTGCGTCCCATGGCCCAGCAGGGCAAGGCGCCGCTCGCCTCGATGGGTATCGATGCGCCGCTGGCCTGCCTGTCCAAGAAGACGCGCTCGTTCTTCGACTACTTCTATCAGCTGTTCGCTCAGGTCACGAACCCGCCGATCGACGCTCTTCGCGAGCATATGGTCACCTCGACCACGCTCTACCTGGGCAACCACGGCAACCTGCTCGAGGACTCCCGTACGGCCTGCCAGCTGGTGCGCCTGGAGCGTCCGCTGCTGAGCGAGGAGGAGTTCGACCGCATTTGCGCCATCGACCGCGTGGGCTTTAAGACCCGCCGTTTCCGTGCCGTGTACCGCCGCGATGCCGGCGAGGGCGCACTGCAGGCCGCGCTCAAGCAGCTTGCAGAGGACGTTGAGGCTGCGGTCCGCGACGGCGTGAACATCGTGGTGTTGAGCGATCGTGCCGCTGCGGGCGAGGTGCCCGTGCCGTCGCTGCTCGCCGTGGGCTGCGTGCACAACCACCTGATCCGCGCCGGCGTGCGCACCTTTGCCGACATCGTGGTGGAGTGCGGCGACGCCGTGTCCCCGCACGACTTTGCGGCACTGGTGGGCTACTCCGCGAGCGGCATCTATCCGTACAACGCACATGCGTGCATCCGCGATCTGGCGGCACGTGACGATTTGGACGTGACGGCCGAGCAGGGCATCGCCAACTACAACAAGGCCGCGACGGCGGGCATCGTCTCCATCATGTCCAAGATGGGCATCTCCACGGTGCAGAGCTACCATTCGGCGCAGATCTTCGAGGCCGTGGGCTTTACGCCGGAGTTCGTCAACGCGTACTTCGCCGGCACGGTGAGCCGTGTGGGCGGTATGGGCGTCGAGGACGTTGAGCGCGAGCAGAATGAGCGCTATGACGCCGCGCTCGCCATCCTTAAGAGCCCAGCTCCCGATCAGCTGCCTACGCTGGGCCTGACCAAGTGGCGCCCGCTCGGTGGCGAGGATCACCTGATCGACCCCCAGACCGTCTACCTGCTGCAGACTGCCTGCCGCGAGGACAGCTACGACACTTTTAAGGAGTACAGCGCCCGACTGCACCGCACCGGCCGTGCCGTGCGCCTGCGCGACCTGCTGGACTTTAATGCCAGCGGCCGCACGCCGGTTTCGCTCGACGAGGTGGAGCCCGCGCTCAACATCGTCCGCCGCTTTAACACCGGCGCCATGTCGTACGGTTCCATCAGCAAAGAGGCGCACGAGTGCATGGCCATCGCCATGAACCGCCTGCACGGCCGTTCCAACTCGGGCGAGGGCGGCGAGGATCCGCGTCGCGAGACCCCGCTGGCCAACGGCGACTCCAAGAACTCCGCCATCAAGCAGGTGGCAAGCGCGCGCTTTGGCGTGACGAGCCGCTATCTGTGCAGCGCCTTCGAGATTCAGATTAAGATGGCCCAGGGCGCCAAGCCCGGCGAGGGCGGCCACCTGCCCGGCAAGAAGGTCTACCCCTGGATCGCCGAGGTCCGTCAGTCCACGCCCGGCATCGGCCTGATCTCGCCTCCGCCGCACCACGACATCTACTCCATCGAGGACCTGGCGGAGCTTATCTTCGATCTTAAGAACGCCAACCCCGGCGCGCGCGTGTCGGTCAAGCTGGTCAGCGAGGCCGGCGTCGGTACCATCGCCACGGGTGTGGCCAAGGGCGCGGCCGACAAGATCTTGATCAGCGGTCACAATGGCGGCTCGGGCGCCGCTGCGCGCGACTCTATCTGGCACGCCGGTCTGCCGTTGGAGCTCGGCCTTGCCGAGGCCCAGCAGACGTTGCTGCAAAACGGCCTGCGCTCCCGCGTGGTGCTCGAGGCCGACGGCAAGCTCATGGATGGCACCGATGTTGCCGTCGCCTGCTTGCTGGGCGCCGAGGAGTTTGGCTTTGCGACCATGCCGCTCATCTCCATGGGCTGTCTCATGCAGCGCGACTGCCAGCAGGATACCTGCCCGGCCGGCATCGCTACGCAAAACTGCCGCCTGCGTCGTGGCTTCCGCGGCAAGCCCGAGCACGTTGAGCACTTTATGCTCTTTGTTGCCGAGCAGTTGCGCGAGGTCATGGCGAGCCTGGGCTTCCGCACCGTCGACGAGATGGTCGGCCATCCCGAGTGCTTGCGCCAGATTGAGGTCCCGGGCAACCGCAAGGCCAACCTGCTCGATCTGTCGCCCGTGCTGGCGAGCGCGACCTGTGAGTTCGGCGCCCATATCCCGGGTGCCGACGGCCGTCACTTCCTGCCCCAGATGGCTGCGGACAGTGAGCTCGACAAGACGCTCGACTCCACGTTGTTTGTGCCCTATACGGCCGATGCCCGTGCGCACCTGCGCCCGATTCGCTTCCGCGCCGATATCGCCAACGTCAACCGCTGCGTGGGCACCATCTTGGGCAACGCGGTGACCAAGGCGCATCCCGAGGGCCTGCCCGCCGGCTCCATTACCATCGATTGCGATGGTTCGGCCGGTCAGAGCTTTGGCGCCTTCCTGCCGCGCGGCATTACGCTCAATGTGTGCGGTGACGCCAACGACTACTTTGGCAAGGGCCTTTCGGGCGGCGAGGTGTCGGTGCGCCCCAACCCGCATGCGACCTACAAGTTCGACGAGAACATCATCGTGGGCAACGTGGCGTTCTTTGGCGCCACGAGTGGCCGCGGCTTTATTAACGGCCTGGCAGGCCAGCGCTTTGGCGTACGCAACTCCGGTGCCACCGTGGTGGTCGAGGGCTGCGGCAACCATGGCTGCGAGTACATGACGGGCGGTCTGGCGCTCATCCTGGGCGAGGTCGGGCAGAACTTCGCCGCCGGCATGACGGGCGGCGTGGCTTACGTCTTTGACCAGTACGGCACGCTCGATGCCCGTGTGAACCACGAGAGCGTTGAGCTCAAGGCCCCGACGGCCGGCGAGCTGGCGCAGATTCGTGCGCTCATCCAGGAGCACGTGGACGCGACGCAGAGCCCGCGCGGTATTAAGCTGCTCTACAGCTTTGAGACGATGAGCAAGCACTTTGTGAAGGTCATTCCAACCGAGTACGAGCGCGTGCTGGCGATTGTCGCCGCCGCCGAGGCCGTCGGCAAGACGCATGCGCAGGCCGAGGAGCTGGCGTTTGACATTGTGACCGGCCGCGCGAGTGCCGCGGATGTTGCTCGCTTTGATGTGGCGGGTGGTGTCGCTGGTGCTGTGCCCGCCGCCAGCTCTGTTGCTTCGACCAAGAAGGAGGCGTAAGTGCCATGGGTAAGCCCGGTGCTTTTCTTGATATCGATCGCGTGACCCACGAGCTGCGCCCCGTGGAGGAGCGCAGCCGCGATTTCGATCCGCTGTACGTGGAGCTCGACGGCGATGCGCGCCGTGCCCAGGCGAGCCGCTGCATGATGTGTGGTGTGGCGTTTTGCCAGATGGGCGCGAGCTTTGGCAAGGCGCGTCCGAGTGGCTGCCCGCTGCACAATCTGATTCCCGAGTGGAACGAGCTAGTGTATCGCGGCCGCTGGGACGAGGCTGCCGAGCGTCTGTCACTCACCTCGCCTATGCCCGAGTTCACGAGCCGCGTGTGCCCGGCGCTGTGCGAGGCCGCGTGTAACCTGGGCTCAGTCGACGGCCAGCCCACGACGATTCACGACAACGAGCGCGCGATCAGCGACCATGAGTGGGCAAATGGCGGTCCGCGCCGCTTTGAGCCGGCAGGGGAGGGCGCGCCCACGGTTGCCGTGGTGGGTTCCGGCCCGGCTGGCCTGGTGGCAGCATGGGAGCTTGCGCGTCGCGGTGCCCGCGTGACGGTGTTTGAGCGTGACGACCGCCCGGGCGGCCTGCTCATGTACGGCATTCCCAACATGAAGCTCGAGAAGTCCGTGGTCGAGCGTCGCGTGGCACTTATGCGCGAGCTGGGTATCGTCTTTGAGCTGGGCGCTGACGTTACGAACCCTGCGGTGGCGGCCAAGCTCGATGGCTTTGACGCCGTCGTGGTGGCTGCCGGCGCCCGCGCCCCGCGTGGGCTTTCTGCTGCGAACATCGATGCGCCCGGCGTGGTGTATGCCGTGGACTACCTGACGGCTTCGACCATCTCGGTGCTCGATGGTGGTGAGCCCGCGGTGAACGCGCGTGGCCTGGACGTTGTGGTCATTGGCGGCGGCGATACCGGCAACGACTGCGTGGGCACCGCGGTGCGCCAGGGTGCGCGCAGTGTGCGCCAGTTTGAGTTCTTGCCGGCCGCGCCCGATAAGCGTGCGGCGAGCAACCCTTGGCCGCAGTGGCCCAACGTTAAGAAGACCGACTACGGTCAGCAGGAGGCTATCGCTGCCATGGGCGGCGAGATGCGTGCCTGGGGCGTGGATACGCTCGAGGTGCTGCTGGACAAGAAGGGCGCGGCAGCGGGCCTGCGCGTGGTCGATCTGGATTGGTCGGCTGGCAAGCCCGAACGCATCGCGGGCTCCGAGCACGAGGTGCCGGCCCAGCTGGTGCTCATCGCCTGTGGCTTTACGGGTCCGGAGCATGGCGTGCTCGATGCGGTAGGCGTGCCTGTTGCCACCGCTGGTCGTCCGCTGCCTGTGATGGCTGCTGAGGGCTCGCACCTCGCGGCACGTGCTGACAACGTTGCCGCGGACGCCACGCCGGTATACGTGGCCGGTGACGCTCGTAACGGCAGCTCGCTCGTGGTGAACGCTATGGCCGACGCCCTGGCCTGCGCTGCCGAAATCGCCGACGCACTGGAGCTGTAAAGTAGTCATTTAAGAACGTCCCCAATGACTAGTCATTTTTTTGTCTAGTCGTTGGGGACACTCTTTGCGAGCGATTTGCTCATTTGTCGACGTACAGGTGTTCATTTGTCGACTTCTTGGGCTGTGGTCACCTGTTGTTTCTGTGGCGGCTGTGGACGCTTGGCTCGAAAAGGCGGGTTGGCTGTCTATGCCTGCCTGCGGTTTCTTTGCGGTGCGCATTTTCGGTCAAGCATCCCGTCAAGTGTTTGGTCAGCAGTTGGTTTGCAGCCGGAGGCCTATTTTGTCCGTGCTGGCAGTGGCTGCCCACCCTCCTCGTAAGCTCAAATTGAGGTTCATCAGTTTGAGGAGGATGCCGTGACTGACCACGTTTTAGACCGAGCGCATCTGGCTGAAGCCGTCGGCAACGATATTGCCGACATGGCCCATTTTTGGATGCTGCGGAAGTTTCAGTTTTTGGAGCCGGCGCGCGAGCAGTTTGAGATCATTGTCGACCCGTGGCTCAGCTATTGCACCGAGCCTTCCCAAAACGAAATTATGGCCTACAACATGGCATTTACCGATTGGCTGCTCTTTGAGCGCCCCTATCGCCATGGCAAGACGCTGCTCGAGCTATATGTTGACGAGCCGCCGGCATCGCTTTCGCCTGCCTCGCTCAAGCGGCTCGAGCAGGTGCGCGACACACAGTATTTCTCGCGCTTTGGCATTTTGGACAAGGATCCTGCGAACGGCATGGTTGTGCTGAAGGATACGCGCACAGACCTTCGCTTTGATGTCTACGACCCGCATATCGTGCAAAAGGAGCACTGGAACGACGGCGCGATTGCGGTGCGCCTCGCCTGCGTCGACGATGTCTGGCTGACGACGGGGCAGCTCTACCTGTATGACATCGCGCGCCTGAGCGACACGGCGGTCGATGGGCCGGGTGCGGTGCATCCGGAGGACCTGCAGGACGGCTTCGATACCTCGTGCATTAGCTTCTTTTTGCGCCTGGTCCGCGACATCATGGGCGCCCAGGGGCGGTACGTAAAGTCGCTCAATATTTATGAGCAGGAGTGGGAGTAGGGGATGTGACTGGTGTCGCCCTGCTGCCCCTGACTTTGTCTCGATCTGTAACGTTTGGCGGCTGTTTGGGCCCGTAACTGTTACAGATTGAGACGGAAGGTTGGCGGCTGCCGAAAGATCTTGTTCTGTAACAACTAGAGGCTCAAAGACTGTCTTCCTGTTACAGATCAAGACATTTGTCAGCGGAGGCAACGGTGACGATGGTCCATTTGTCTGACGTGGTGGTGATGAAAGTGTCTAATACCGTTCTCAAACACAAGCATACGACTCGCAACACGCTGGCGCGGAACAGGATGCTCGCGCGTCTCACGGAGACGGCCAAGCAGGGTGCGCTGCTCGCAACGCATGACAATACCGAGCTCATGTGGCTGCGACGCCATGTTGGAACCGACGATATCGCGGAGCCCGAGCCGTACCTGTTCTGTTTTCAGCATGATTGGGATGCATTGACGCCGGCGGAGCGAGCGCTGAGGACTATCAAAGGGCTTGCGGAATTTCATCCCGATTGGGCGTTTTGGGGCTATGACGCGGCGCTTTTGTGGGGTTTGGAGGTGCCGAATGATCTGCTCGGGCCGCGTTTTCTTGTTAAGACGGGCTGTTCGATGACGTTGAACAGCGGGTGCAGGTTGTTGCGTCCGCAGATGGCGGGCGCGCTCGAGCGTGTTGATGGCGTGCAGGTGACGTCATTTTGGCGCACGGTGGAGGATTGCTTGCTTCGTGCGCCGTTCTCCTACGGGTTGGCGATTGCCGATTCTGCACTGCGGGCGAAAGACGTATCACGTGGGGATTTGTGCGAGCGCCTCCGCGTCGATTGCGAGGGCAGGCGAGGGTATCGTAGGGCACAGGTGATTGCGTCGTATGCGGACGGGCTGTCCGAAAACGGTGGCGAGTCTCGGTTCCGAGCGTTCTTTATTGCGTACGGCTTTCCGGTTCCGGAGCTGCAGGTGGAGTTTCGCGACCCGCTCGATCCGAGCCAGGTATTTCGCGTCGACTATTTTTGGCAGCTCGAGGACGGGACGTGTGTCATCGGCGAGCTCGACGGAAAGGGGAAGTACACCCTGCAGAGCGGCGAGGTTCGGGAGTCGGTCGACCCATTCGTGGCAGAACGTCAACGGGAGTCCCATCTGACAATGCTCGGGCATAAGGTGCTTCGGTTTACGTTTAACGAACTCAAAGACCCGGGGAAGCTGGTCGAGAAAATGAGGTTGGCAGGTATTCCGCGACGGCCCGATTTGGCTGAGGAGTGGAGACGTCAGTGGTATGGGCGCTGAGAGGTTTTGTCTCAATCTGTAACGTTTAGAGGTTGTTTGAGCTCGTAATTGTTACAGATCGAGACAAGCCGGTGAAACGTCGACCGAATGTCTCGATCTGTAACATCAAGTGGCCCAACAACCCTGTATCTGTTACAGATCGAGATATTTCCCTGGTGTCGCTGGGGTGGGACTGCAGCGTATTCCGTCCCCCACATCCCCTCTTCCCTCCGTTAACCGATATGTCTATGGCAATCGGGCTACACTGGATAATAATGGACAGATGTTCAAGTTTTCTGAGGGGGAGGAGCTCGATATGGCGTCTGCCGATCGTTCCACGTTGTTTATCAATGCGACCGTCCTGGATGGTTCGGAGCATATGGAGCCGCAACCCGATATGGCCGTGACTGTTGAGCGCGGTGTCATCACGTGGATGGGGCCGAGTGCTGTGGCGCAGGCACCTGCAGGTGCCGAGGTCATCGACCTGGCAGGTGCGTATCTCATGCCCGGTCTCATCAATATGCATGTGCATCTGTGCGGTTCGGGCAAGCCGGTTTCGGCGGGCGATGCGGGCGCGCTGATGAAGAAGCTCGATAATCCCGTGGGGCGCGCCATCGTGCGCCATATTCTTAAGGGCAGCGCCCAACAACAACTGGCAAGTGGCGTGACCACGGTGCGCGGCGCGGGCGATCCGCTGTTTGCCGATCTGGCCGTGCGCGATGCTATCGATGCCGGCAAGTATCAAGGTCCTCGCCTGGTGGCGCCGGGAACGGGCGTCACGGTGCCGGGCGGCCATGGTGCGGGACTGTTCGCCCAGGTGGCAAACAGTCCCGCCGAGGCAGCCGAACAGGTGCGCGACCTGTATGCGCGCGGTGCCGACGTCATTAAGCTGTTCGTAACGGGCGGTGTGTTCGATGCGACCGAGGTGGGCGAGCCGGGCGTGCTGCGTATGCCCGTGGAGGTTGCCGCTGCGGCGTGCAAAGCTGCCCACAACGCGGGGCTGCCGGTCATGGCCCATGTCGAGAGCACCGAAGGTGTGAAGGCCGCGCTTCAGGCCGGCGTCGACACGATTGAGCACGGCGCTCCGTTGACACCCGAGATCTTGGAGCTGTACCGTGGCGCCGCGGGCACGCAGCTCGAGGGGCGTGCTCCGAGTGTGACCTGCACTATCAGCCCGGCGCTGCCGTTTGTATTGCTCGACCCGGAAAAGACCCATTCGACCGATACGCAAAAGAAGAACGGCGATATCGTGTGCTCGGGCATCATCGAGAGCGCCCGTGCCGCACTGGAAGCTGGCGTTAAGGTGGGCCTTGGCACGGACTCGAGCTGCCCGTTCGTGACGCAGTACGACATGTGGCGTGAGGTGGCCTATTTTGCCAAGTATGTCGGCGTGAGCAACGCCTTCGCGCTGCATACAGCTACGCAAGTCAATGCTGAGCTGCTGGGGCTGGGCGGCGAGACCGGCACAATTGAGTGCGGCAAGGCTGCCGATATCTTGGTGACGCGCGAGAACCCGCTCGATGACCTGTGCGCTCTGCGTGAGCCGATGCACGTGATGTGTCGCGGCGATCTGGTGCGCAAGCTCAAGGTGAAGCGCATCCTCGAGGTGGACGCCGAGCTCGACACGATTATGGCCATGCCGTCCGAGGCACTGGCCGAGGAGCTCGCCCGCGACGGCGTGGCATAGGTGTGACAAAGGGGCAATCCCTTTGTCATAATCAAAAAAGCCGAGGTCTCAGTGCGAGGCCTCGGCTTTTATTTGTCCCATGGTATGGCGGCTAGGAGCGCGTCTCCATCTTGGCGTGGCACTTGGGGCAGGTGACGCGGATCTTGCCCTTGCCCTTGGGGACGGAGAGCATCTGGCCGCAGTTGGGGCACTTGAGGTATGCCGTGGTTTTGCGACCCTTCCACATCTTCTTGGCCGTGCGCTTGGCACGCTCAAAGTCTTCCTTATTGGTGCCGGCTGCGCGTGAGGTGCTAGCCGCTGCAGCGCCGCCGCCCAAGCTGGCGACGAACTTGCCCAAGCCGGGAACATTGGCGGTCGTGGCGACAAAGGCCTCGTTCTCCTTGCGACGTGCGTCGATATTTTTGGACAGGCCGCGCAGCACGCCAATCACGATGACGGCGATGGCAATCCAGCTGAGCCACTGGATGCGGGCTATCGATCCGATCATCGCGATGACGATGCCGGCAAAACCCATCACGATGGTGAGTTCATCGGCGCCATTGCGACCCTTCATAAAGTCATTCATGCAAATTGCCTTTCGTTCGATATGCTGCACGCCTTTATACCCGATTTAGAGCAAGGGGGACAGGTATGTTTGCACCAATGTGGTGCAAACATACCTGTCCTCGGAATACCAAGACGGTGCAAAGAAGTCTGTCCCCAATGCCCCAATTACTTGGAGAGCTTGTCGACGACGCGTTCGATCTCGGCGAGCTTGGCGGCTTTGAGGTCCTCGTCGCCCGATTCGATTGCCGAAGTCACGCAGCCCTCGATATGCGCCTTGAGCACGTCGGCGTTGATGCGCGCGAGGAGCGCCTGTGTTGCCATGAGCTGCGTGGAGATGTCGACGCAGTAACGGTCCTCCTCGACCATCCGTAGGATGCCGTCGATCTGGCCGCGTGCCGTCTTGAGCATGCGGGTCACCGATTTATGGTCTGCCATCATGGCGGGTCCTCGTTTCTGGTCGATCTTCCGGATGTCCCCGTCAGTTGCGGTGAAATACGGACCGTTTAAAGGCCTAGGGCGGCACAACAGTCCGTATTTCACCGCAACTTCTGAGGATGGAGTAGGTGGCGCCTGCTACGCGGCGGTTACGGACAGGGCATGGAATTTCTCGCCGGCGCCCTCGACGGCGGCGGCGAGCTGCTCGGCGGTCACGGTGTCGGCGCACTCCACCTGGACAGTCTGGGTCTCGTGATCGGCGTCGGCATCGGTTACGCCGGCAACGTTGAGCAGCGCCGTCTCGACGGTGGCGTCGCAGTGGCCGCACATAAGGCCGGAAGTCTTAATTGTGAAACGCATGGATATTCCTCTCTGTTGTGTCGGCTTTCCCAGGCACCCGACCTTGACCTTCAAGCCGTCGCTCGCGTATCAAAGTACGCGTCGCTCCTCTTTCAGGTCAATCTCGGGCATCTGGAAAACCCGTTCTAAATGGACTGAATGGTGAGCCTATTTTGCCACTTTCGGCTTAAAGGTTCGCAGGCGCAGCGCATTGGACACGACGCAGACACTCGACAGGCTCATGGCCGCGGCGCCGAACATCGGCGAGAGCTGCCAACTCGTGAGAGGGAAGAACACGCCCGCGGCAAGCGGAATGCCGATGCCGTTGTAGAACAGCGCCCAGAACAAGTCCTGCTTGATGTTGCGGATCGTGGCGCGCGACAGCTCGATGGCGCGGGCGACGTCCATGAGGTCGCTGCGCATGAGCACCACATCTGCCCCCTCCTTGGCGATGTCGGCGCCGGTGCCGATCGCAAGGCCCACGTCGGCGCGCGCCAGGGCGGGGGAGTCGTTGATGCCGTCGCCCACCATGGCGACCTTGCCGTCCGCGTCCTGCAGTTCGCGCACATGGCGTTCCTTGTCGGCGGGGAGGACGTCGGCGATGACTTGCTCGCTGCTCAGTCCCACGCGGCGGGCGATTGCTTCGGCAGTGACGCGGTTGTCGCCGGTGAGCATGCGCACGTCGACGCCAAGCGAGCGCAATGCGGCGATGGCCCCGGCGCTCGTCTCCTTGACCTCATCAGCCACGGCAATGGTGCCGGCAAGCTCGCCGTTCTTGGCAAAGAACAGCGGCGTCTTGCCCTCGGCGGCAAATTGCTCGGCAAGACCCGCGGACACGGTAACGCCCAGCTCGTCCATCAGGCGTACGTTGCCGGCTGCAATGGCGTTTTGCCCCTCGTGCGCCGTAACGCCACGACCGGGCACGGCGGCAAAGTCCTCGACCATGCGCGCGACGATCCCGCGTGTCTCGCACTCGGCCATAATCGCCTCGGCCAGCGGGTGCTCGCTCGAGCGCTCCAGCGCGGCGGCCAGCTTGAGCAGCGCCTTTTCGCTCATGGCGGGCGATCCGTCGGCGCGCGTGGCTACCACGATATCGGTCACGGCAGGCTTGCCGCGAGTGACCGTTCCCGTCTTATCGAGCACCACGGTGCCCACGCTGCGCAGATTCTCCAGCGCCTCGGCGCTCTTGAACAGAATGCCCATCTCGGCGCCCTTGCCGGTGCCGACCATAATAGCGACGGGCGTGGCCAGACCCAATGCGCACGGACAGCTGATCACCAGCACAGCGACGGCGGAGGTGAGCGCTTCGTTCACGCTACCGGTCAGTGCCATCCACGCCACGAAGGTCATGGCCGAGATCACGAATACCACGGGCACGAACACGCCGGCGACCTTGTCGGCCATGCGGGCGATGGGCGCCTTGGTGGCGTTGGCGTCCTCGACGAGCTGGATAATCTTGGCGAGCGACGTGTCGGCGCCCACGCGTGTGGCACGGAAGGCAAACGAGCCGGTGCGGTTGACAGTGGCGGCGTTGACGGTGTCGCCGGCGGTCTTTTCCACGGGGATGGACTCGCCGGTGAGCGCGCTCTCGTCCACGGCCGAGCTGCCCTCGAGCACCACGCCATCGACAGGGATGGACTCGCCGGGGCGCACACGCAGCACCTGGCCGGGCAGAATGGCATCGACGTCGACGGTGGCCTCGCTGCCGTCCTCTGCCACGACGGTCGCGGTCTTGGGTGCTAAGTCGATGAGCGCCTCGATAGCGCCGCCGGTCTTGGACTTGCTGCGCGTCTCGAGGTATTTGCCCACGGTGACGAGCGACAGGATGGTGCCAGCGCTCTCAAAATACAGGTTGTCCATGCTCGTCATCATGGCCTCGTGCACCTGACCTGCGGCTAGCTGGTCGGCCATGATGAACATGGCGTAGAGCGACCAGGCGATGGAGGCGGTGGCGCCCACGGCAATAAGGGCGTCCATGGTGGGCGCGCCGTGCGCGAGCGATTTAAACCCGTTGATAAAGTACGCGTCGTTGACGTAGACGATGGGAATGAGCAGGACGAGCTCGGTGAGCGCGAGCGTCATGCTGTGGGTGTGGTCGGTGAAGATGCCGGGCAGCGGCCAGCCGAGCATGTGCCCCATGCCTATGTAGAACAGTGGGATGAGGAATACGATCGAGACGATGAGGCGGGTGCGCATGGCAGAGGCGGCGGCCTCCAACTTTTTGGTCGGTGACTCCATATGGGCGGCGCCGGACCTGGCTTGCGCACTTCCGCTTTGGACAGCGTCGGTGCCCGTGCTGATGGGTGAGGCCGAGTAGCCCGCGCGGTCGACAGCGGTGCAGATGTCGTCGGGGGAGACCTGCGCAGGGTCGTAGTCCACCAGCATAGAGCCGGCGAGCAGATTGACCGCGACGCTTTGGACGCCGTCGAGTTTGCTCACGGCGCGATCCACATGCGCCTGGCAGGCGGCGCATGTCATGCCGCCCACGTCGAACTTATCTTGAGCCATGGCTTCTCCTTTCTGTGACGTAGTGTCGGAAATGTTAACCTGCCGATACTATACACCCATACCCCCTGGGGGTGTCCAGTACAGAAAGAAATGTATGACATTTCGCTACAGATGAGGGTGGCTGCCGGGTTGGTGCACCATCCCCGCCCTTCGTCTCAATCTGTAACATCTAGCCCAGTTTTTGCCGAGCTGCTGTTACAGAATGAGACAAACTCTCCGGCGGCAAATCAATATCTCGATCTGTAACATCTAGCGGGGAAAATGACCTCTAACTGTTACAGATTGAGATTTTGTTTTGAGAGGTTTGAGTTTGTCTCCATCTGTAACAGTTAGACCGGTTTTTGGATTCCAGATGTTACAGATCGAGACGAACCTTCAGCAATAAACTCAATGTCTCAATCTGTAACATCTGGCGGGAAATATGACCCCTTACTGTTACAGATCGAGACAGACCGTCCGCGGCCAACTCAAATGTCTTGATCTGTAACATCTAGAGAGGTTTTTGACCCCTTACTGTTACGGATTGAGATGTTGTCTCGCGGGGTTGGGGTTTGTCTCGTTCTGTAACATCTAGACCTGTATCTGCCGAGCTAGTGTTACAGATCGAGACATTTGCCGGGGAGGGGTCCCGTCACGGCAAGACGCCCGCTCTTTAGATACAGAATCCGGGGATCACGCAGGTTCGTTTGTTTGGCTTGTCCGCAGGCGTTGCGTACGTAAAGACGTCGCCGTCGTGGCCCACACGGTTTATGTAGAGCGTGTCTTCGCTCTCCGATGTGTCGGGGCTCACCGTGCGCTCCCACCAGCAGGTGTCCTTGCCCTTCCACTGGTGGACCATCGTCTCGTTCGTGGAATACGGGCTCACCTTGAGCTCGCGGAAGAGCTGATACTCCTTGCCCTCGCCGTTGTAGATGTCTGCCAGGTAGTGATAGTCCTCGGCAAACGAATCGGACGGTTGCGTACCGCACAGCTCGACCATGGCGGGCAGCCAAAGGGTTGCGGGCAACTCGCTCAGGCACGATGCGCTGTTGGCGGCGCCCACATTGTTCGAGACCTTCTTGACCCCTTTAATGAGTGCGCGCAACTCGTTGGGCAGCAGCTTAAGGCCGTCGCCGTTGAGCCATTCCCGCAGCTCGCAATCTGCCCAGCCGGCGCTCGGCAGTTCAGCTGCAGCGTTGCGCTCGGCAATACCCGCGTCGAACATAAACGTCAGTCCGGCCTTGCCCGTCCCGTCCAGAAGCTCATCGTGACGGATGCCCACAAGCTGCGCGCCGACCTCCAGCCCGTTGGTGAGTTTCACGCGCTTGGTACACGGATAGGGGATATGCCCGTTGTCATCGAGCAGATGATAGCGCTTGGCAATCTCGCGTGCCTCGCTACGGGTCTCGGCGGCCTTAATCTTGAGCGAGATCTCCTGCAGCTGATCCCAAGTGTAGTCGTCAAGCGAACCGCGGATGCCGTCAAGGTAGTCGGGGATGCCAAAGCCATGGGTCGCCGCCCCAATGACGCTGAGCCCCGCAACGACTGCAACGACGCCACCGATAATAAAGCGGCGGCGGGTCATGGCATCGTGCCGGGCCTGCTCCAGGATCTCTCGCGCGCGCTCGCCGGCGACGTCGACCTTAAGGTGCGTACCGGAGTCGATGTCGATTGCGGCGTCACTGCCCGCGCCTTCGCGGCCCTCGGATTCGGCATCGGTGAGGTATGCCGAGAGCGCCTCGAGCATCTGCTGCTCGGTGGGACGATCGCACTGCTCGACTGAGAGACCCTTCATGATGATTTGGACGAGCGCTTCATCGCCCTCGCAGCGCGGCTCGAGCGGTGCCGGCTTGGTCTTGGTCTTTACGAGATAGAACGAGCCGGTTGCAGCGGCGTCCGTCGACTCAAAGTCAAACGGTTTGCGACCGCTGTAGAGCTGGTACAAAATGCTCGAAAGCGCATAGACGTCGATTGCCGGCGAACGGCGAAGGGCCGCGATGCCTTCGATATCCTGCGTGAGCATCTCGGGCGCGGCGTATGCGGGCGTGGCAAAGCGCCAGATGTCGGCGCGCCGGGTGATCGTGTCGTCGCCGAGAGCCATGGTCGCGGAGCCCATGTCGATGAGACAAGGGTCAAAGGAGCAATCGACGATCTGCTGCTCGAGCGTTCGGCTGGTGGTGCGGAACATGATATTGGCAGGCGAAAGGTCGCGATGGACGACCGGATTCACAAGGCATTGGGTCATCAAGAGCGCACGAAGCACGGCGTTTCCGACGGCGGCGACCATCTGGGTGGTCAGCCCGCCCGAGGCGTCGTGAGGAAGCAGGGGCAGCGCCTGCTTGAGCGAGGTGCCCTCGACCCACTCCATGAGGATGAGAGGGTCATCCTCGCACGATCCGTAGCCATAGACGCGCGGAAATCCGCGCAGGTGCGAGACGGTACACAGATGACGGTACTCCTCGAACAGCGCGGCGGTGCTGGCCAGGTGCGCTGCCGATTGCTCGGCGGAGCGGTCGGGGGCTTGGCCGGAAAGGATGGCGTTGTCCTTGAGTAGCTTGACGGCAAAGACCTCGCCGCTCGTGTTGGTCGCGCGCAGCACGTGTCCGATGTTGCCGTTGTTGCGGTGGGCCGTCTGGAGAATAAGCGTCATAAACCGACGCTTGGCGTCGTCCTCGGCGCTGGGGTCGACCGCCACGGCGGTGTCGAACGTGTCAAGACGGATGAGTTTGTCGCCATAGGCGCTATCGGTAGTATCCATGGCGTTCCTTTGTCTGGCATGGGTTGCCGCGCGTATACGTGAGCAGTGCGGATATCGGTAAAGTACCATGATAGCCGCACTGCCCACATATACCGCTGAGTATTGTCGTTTACGACGCAGAAGGTAGAAGACGAAAGACGGACGGCGACCGTCTTCCGATCGCCGTCCGTGCTAGTCCACAATGACAAGGAATGTCGTGTAGAGACCCAGATGGAGCCTGTCGCTGTTGGCGATTTCCACGGGGGGATAGATCTTGCCGGGCTCGCGTAGGTCGCGCGGCGGCTCGATTACGATATCGCCGTCGCCCGCGCCCGATTCGAGCACCGTGCCGTTGGTCGATCCAAGGCCCTGGGCGTACCAGTGCTCACCCTCAAGCCAAATGCGAAGATGTTCGCGCGATGCGTCGGCGCCCACATCGGTGATGCTGGGCGAGGTTTTGGGCAAGGATCCAATTACCGTGCCACGCGGATCGCGTGTGAGGGGATGGATTTGCATGTCGACGCAGTTGTCGGCATGTGTCCTGAGCAGACCGAGGTTGGGAGCGACGGCGTGCGGCTGATCCAGACTGCCCATAAAGCCACGTCCGACGGTAGTTTCGGTGGTGCCAAAGTGCCCACCCGTCTTGCTGTCGCAAAAGCGCTCGACGGTGGCCACGCCCTGAACGGGATCGGCGAGCGCCCCCGTTGCCACAAAGAGCATAAGGTAAAGCGTGCTTTTCTCACGCACGGCATTGCCGTCAAAGTTGTCGATGCGATTGAGGGCATTTGCATATAGGCGGCTGTCCAGCTTGTAGCTGGCGAGAGCCGACATCATTTCGTTGGCGGCCGGACCGCGATAGTGCTCGGCGATTGCCCGATAGGCGGACTCGCCGCCGCCGAGCTTGCTGCAGATTGCCGCGGAAAGGTGGAGCGTGGTGACGGTAAAGTCGCTGTAGATGGCGGGCGCGCACTGGTCAGGCTTGCGATGGACGATGTAACGGGTGAGATACGAGCGGTTGGAAGAGCATTTCTCGAGCAGGGTACTGCCGAGATAAGAGTTTCCATTGATGAGCATTCGGGCGATCTCGAGATGTTTAAGACCGCCGAACGAGCGAATATCGTTATAGAGGACCGAGCAAGGCGTCTCTGCTGCCACGGATACCTCCTTTGATTGCTTCCTAGCCAATATGGCGATAGGAATTAATGGCTCCCGGTGGGCGACGTATTAAATGGCTGCGCAATATACAGCGTAACCAAAGCAACATTATAGGCCACATGTTCGAAATTGCAGGAAGACTGAGAGATTTGGTTTGGACTGGACGGAAATCCCCCTCTGTCTTGTTCTGTAACATTTGGACCCGGTTTTGCCCTGCATCTGTTACAGATTGAGACAATCGGCCAGGCCCGCCCCGTCCGCCTCGTCATCTGTGGTTTACGTGGGGGCATACGGAGTGCGGGTATACTAACCGGCGGCGAATCTGCTCCATCGCTTAGAGCTGCTGCGTCTGGACGGCGCGTGATAGGGCTGCCAAAGCGATCGCCAGCGTGCTGAGCAACGTCCTCTCTGTGCGCACCTGTTTTTGTATGTATTAGCGCACTACCAAGCACGCCCGCGCGGCCGCATGCCGTGCCCATTGCGCGTGCAGATAAGGAACAACAACATATGCGTAATTCTGTATCCGACGTCACGGACGCCGAGATTCTGGACGAGGCCCGCGAGGCCATGACCCAGGCTGCCTTCGATGCCGCCGATGAGGCCAATGCTGCCCAGACCGTCGAGTCCGCTACCGAGAGCCTGCCCGCCTTTGACGAGCTGGGCCTTTCGGACGAGATGCTTCGTGCTATCGAGAACCTAGGCTACACGGCGCCCACGCCTGTCCAGGCTGGCTCGATCCCCGTGGTGCTCGAGGGCCGCGACCTGCTTGCCGCTGCTCAGACCGGCACCGGCAAGACGGCCGCCTTCTTGCTGCCGACCATGAACAACCTGGAGCACATCGCTCCGCCCAAGCCCGTGCGCGAGCGTGGCGGTCGCAACCGCCGTCGCGGCGCCAAGAAGCCCGAGGGCAACGGTCGCGGTCCCTTGATGCTCGTCATCACCCCCACGCGCGAGCTTGCCCAGCAGATCGACGAGGTCGCGAGCAAGATTGCCGACGTCACTGGCCATGTCGCCGTGACCGTCGTGGGCGGCGTGAGCTACAAGCCGCAGACCGCGGCGCTCAAGTACGGCTGTGACATCCTGGTCGCTACGCCGGGCCGTCTGGTTGACCTGATCGAGCAGGGCGCCTGCCACCTGGACGAGGTCAAGGTGCTGGTGCTGGACGAGGCCGACCGCATGCTCGACATGGGCTTTTTGCCCGCCGTCCGCCGCATTGTGCGCGAGACGCCGGCCGAGCGTCAGACGCTGCTGTTCTCGGCCACGCTCGACGAGGAGGCCGTGGGCGAGATCACCGACCTGGTGAGCGACCCGGCACGCGTGGAGATCGCGCCCGCCACGTCGACCGCCGACACCGTCGACCAGTTTGTATTCCCGGTGTCCATCGAGGCCAAGAACAATCTGCTGCCCGAGTTCCTCAAGAAGGAGGGCCCGGAGCGCACCATCGTCTTTATGCGCACCAAGCACCGCGCCGACAGCTGCTGCCGTCGTCTGGAGCGCAAGGGCATCAAGGCCGCCGCGATTCACGGCAACCGCAGCCAGGCTCAGCGCGAGCGTGCCCTTTCGGCCTTCCGCGACGGTACCGTCGACGTGTTGGTGGCAACCGACGTGCTCGCCCGCGGCATCGACATCAGCGACGTGCGCTACGTCGTGAACTTTGACGTGCCGGCCGAGCCGACCGACTACATCCACCGTATTGGCCGTACGGGCCGCGCCGGCGAGCTGGGCTGGGCCATCACGTTTGTGACCGAGCAGGATGTCGATGAGTTCTACGAGATCGAGAAGCTCATGGACAAGACCGCCGACATCTACGAGGCCGGCGACCTGCATGTGGGCCCCAATCCGCCCGCGGTTGACCCCGAGCGCGATCCTGCGGCCTTTAAGGTGAAGAAGAAAACCAAGCGCGGCAAGTCCAAGAGCAAGAAGAAGCTTGAGCAGGCGCGTCGCGACGGCAAACGCAACGGCGACGATTACGGTGATGTGGCCGGTCGTTCCAACCGCGGTCGAGACGAGCGTCGCGGCGACGGTGAGCGTCCGAGCCGTCCCAAGCGCGGCGGCAAGACCCGCGTGCGCGAGGGCGTTCAGGCTCGCGTGGACGAGGCTGTGGAGAGCGTGGCCCGCGAGGTGGCTGCCGAGGAGCGCGGCGGTGCTGGTGTCGTTGAGCAGGCCCCGCGCGGCAACCGTGCCGAGCGCCGTGCCAAGCAGTTCCAGGGCGAGGCGCATCGCCGTCGCCGCGAGGACGAGGACCGCGGCGGTCGTCGCCGTGTTGAGCGCGAGGACGAGGGCCGTGGCTCGCGTGGCGGCAAGCGTGGTTCGGGCGATCGTCGTCGTTCCGGTCGCGATGGCGAGCGCGGCGGCCGTGATGAGCGCCGTGGCGGCGAGGGCCGCGGTTCGCGTGGCGAGCGTGGTACTCGCGGCGGCGAGTCCCGTGGCGGCAAGCGCTTTGATGAGCGCGGTGGCCGTGGCGGCGAGCATCGCGAGGGCACTCGTGGCAATGGCAGCCGCAGCGGTGCTGGCCGCTCTAACGAGTCGCGCGATCGCCGCGATCCGCGTGCCAGCCGCGATCGTCGCGATGACTGGCGCAACTACGACGATACCCGCGAGGAGCGTCGTGGCGGCTATCGTGGCGGGCGTGGCGGCAACCAGGCCGGCTCCCGCGGCGGCCGTGCCGGCGGTCGCGATAATCGTGGTAGCTATGGCAATAGTCGTGGCGGCAAGCGCGGCGGCAGCTCCCGTCGCCCCGGTGACGGCGGCGGCAAGCGCAAGTAACATACGCATCGCCCGCTAGAGCGAGGTGAACCAAGGGCCCCGAGCAACTACGCTCGGGGCCCTTTTTGTTTGCCGTATCCGATCGCTAGTTCAAATGTGATTTCCTCGGGAATGCATCTAGAGGATGCCGTGGGCCTGTTTCCTACCATGCGGCAATGGGTCCCATGGGGTGCGCCGTGCATTTTTTGGAGTATTCTGCAGTTCGAGTTGTCTGCATATGATTTGACGTCGCCAACGGTGGCTTTCGGATATCCCTAGCGAGCGTTCTGAGTCAGATTTCGTCGTTTTCCGGAGCAGGGGCGCGTCATTCTCGCCATGTCGGAACCCAAAATGACGCAGCGCCCTAAAGGTTTGCCCGCTCGGGGTATTGCTGGCGCGGTCACGTTGCAGAATACTCCGTTTTTTGCACGGGCCAGGATGGGGTACCTCGGGAGAACACGGCGGTATCCCGTAAATATATACAATCTGTACCGTAATTTATACAAAACGAAGAGGCAGACAGCGTAGGGTTGGTGCATTGGGGTGCTTGATGCACCAAAATGGGGATCCCACGTGCCGTATACTCTGGCTGGATGTGAAAACGGCTTGACGCGTTGCCAGACGTAGGGGGAGGGTGTCTCGATGAGCGTATTCGAAATTGTGTTTAGTCCGACGGGTGGAACGCAGAAGGTGTCTGGCCTTGTGGCCGGGGCACTGGACAAGAATACCGTTACCGTCGATCTGACCGATAGCGGGCTAGATTTCAGCGCTGTCTCGATGACTGAGGACGACGTGGCCGTAATCTCTGTGCCGGCGTATGCCGGTAGAATCCCGGCTGTGGTGGCTGACCGGTTGGGCATGGTTCACGGCAACGGAGCGCGGGCCGTTCTGGTGTGCGTCTACGGAAACCGCGCGTTTGAGGACACGCTCGTAGAGCTGGAGGACGTTGCGAAGCATGCGGGATTCCGGGTGATCGCGGCAGTTGCGGCCATTGCAGAACATTCCATTGCGCGACAGTTTGCTGCCGGTCGTCCGGATGCGCAGGATGCGGCGCAGCTTGCTGAGTTTGCTCAGCAAATTCAGCAAAAGCTGTTGGCTGAGGATGCGTCCGAGCCCTCTATCCCCGGCAATCGTCCTTATAAACAAGCTGGAGGTCACCGCATGGCGCCCGAGGCAACAGAGGATTGCGTCTCCTGCGGTGCATGCGCCGCGGCGTGCCCCGTTTGTGCTATCGACAAGGGTGACTCCAAACGAGCAGCTGGCGAGGCGTGCATCTCCTGCATGCGCTGCATCGCCGTATGTCCGCGAGGTGCTCGCAAGCTTGATTCCAGCAAACTATCCGCTGTTTCCCAGATGCTGAGCAAGGTTTGCGTCGTGCGGAAGGAATGCGAGCTCTTCATCTAGCGCATACGAAATTGGCGCAATGGGGCCAGGTTAATCTGCACCGACCTGGTGCAAACAAACCTGTCCCCAATGCACCAGAGCAAGGAGTGTCCCCGGGTGCCGGCAGAAAAGGAACGTCCCTAAGTACCGCATAAATACCGTTTATCGGAGAAAAAATACCGTTCGCCGGTCATAATGATTGTTCCGGCTTTGGGCTTGTCTATAATAACCCCCGTAAAAGAAATGCGGAAGGTTACCGAGTCCCCTCGGACGTGGGCCTAACCAAAGTCTTAGAACGGGTGTGTCTCAATGGGTGCATTCGATTGATTTTGGTTGGGCTATATTTATGAAGGGACATGTCACCATGGGTTTCTTTTCTCGCCTAATGGGTGGTTCGGATAAGCAGACGACTGCGGCTTCCGAGTTCGAAATCCTCGCTCCCGTTTCCGGCGAGCTTGTTAATCTAGAAAAAACCAATGACCCCGCTTTTAGCAGCCGTGCAGTGGGCGATGGCGTTGCCGTGGTTCCCCAAGAGGGAACGGTGTGCGCTCCTGTTTCCGGTACCGTCGCCGCTCTGTTTCCGACTGAGCACGCGCTGGGCATCATGTCCGATAACAGCTCTGCTCAGGTGATGCTGCATATCGGAATCGACACTGTTAAACTTGAGGGCAAGGGCTTCCATGCGCTTGTTGCCCAGGGTGATCACGTTGACGCGGGCCAGCCCCTCGTCGAGGTCGATTTCGACGTGGTTCGCGCTGCCGGCTTTGATCCCACGGTCTTCGTTATCGTGTGCGAGCGTTCGGAGAACTCGACTCTTCGTGAGCATGCTTCCGGCCCTGTTGCTGTTAAAGAGCCTGTCGTCTGGCTTTCCGAGTAAATTCTTGTGGTGGGTACCGTGGTTATCAAGCGAGTTTTTAACAACAACGTCGCAATGGTCACTTCGGACGATGGCTCCGAGCTCATCGTCATCGGTCGAGGCCTCTGCTTTGGCCGTCATGCCGGCGATGCCATCGACGAGGCGTCGATCGAAAAGACCTACGCGTTGCAGGAGGGAACTTCTCAGGACTCGCGTACGATTGACCGCTTGGCACATCTTTTGGAGTCCATCCCCACCGTCAACCTCGTGATTTCCGAGGAAATCGTTCAGATGCTTCGTCGAGAGCTCAATGCCGACATCAACGATAAGATTCTCATTGCTCTCGCAGACCATATCAGCCTTGCTTTGGAGCGCGAGCGCAAGGGCGTCCCCTGTGAGAATCCGTTGCTACTCGAGATCCAGCAGTTCTATCGCAAGGAGTACGCGCTTGCGGGCCGTGCGCTGCAGATTATCAAGGAGTATATGGGCATCCAGATGAGCGAAGAAGAGCAGGGTTTCATTACGCTGCATATCGTCAACGCCACCATGCCGCAACGCTCCGATCGTCTGATTGTTTCGGTCCAGCTTGTTCGCGACGTGCTCGCGATTGTTTCTGAGCGCTATGCTACGACCCTCGATGACACCTCGCTGCCTTACGAACGTTTCGTTCGTCACCTGCAGTTTTTCGCACAGCGAGCGCTCGATCCTACGGCCGGGCAAATCAACGGAGACGCGCTGTTCCGAATCGATGAAACGGCGTATCCGTGTGCATTCTCGTGCGCGGACGCCATAGCCGCTCACTTGTCGTCTATCTATAACGTTGTCGTTACCGATGCCGAAAAGAGTTATCTCGCATATCACATTGTTAACCTGCTTGGAGAACCTGGTCTCTAGGCATAACGTGCCCACACATCGATTGATATAAGGCAAGGCTCACGGTCTTGTCTAGGGCACATCTGTCTTAATTTGCGGAAAAGGAAGGGGAGTACCGCTATGACCGCAAAAAAGAAGTTCAATTTCAAAGCGCCGTTGGAGGTGTTCGCGAAGTCGATCGTCCAGCCGATGATGTATCTCTCGGTTGCCGGCATCCTGCTCATCGTGGGCATTATTCTGACCAACAAGACCATCTGCGCTTTGGTCCCCGTACTGGGCTCCGGTCCGTTCCAACTTGTGGGCGCCGTTGTCTATCAGTCGCTGATGTTTATCATCAACAACCTCTCGATTCTGTTCTGCGTGGGCATCGCCGGCGCCATGGCAAAGAAGAACAAGGGTCATGCTTCGCTGATCGCCCTGATGTCGTTCTTCCTGTTCCTGCAGGCTAACAACATCGTGCTCAACGCCACCGGCTCTCTTGCCGATGCGAGCGGCATGCTCGGTCTTACCGGAACCGGCCAGGCCACCGTTATGGGCATCCAGGTACTCGATACTGGCGTGTTTGGCGGCATCATTCTCGGTTGCATCACCGGTGCCGTGTTCAACAAGTACTCGAACAAGCAGTTCCCCATTGCCCTTTCGATGTTCTCGGGCGTTCGCTTCCCGTTCCTGATTATGATCATCATCTCCTGGATCATGGGCGCTGGCTTCTGCATCGTTTGGCCTCCGGTTCAGGGCGCCATCTCCTCCGTTGCCGGCATCATTAAGGAGTCGGGCAACATCGGTCTGTTTATCTACGGCATGCTCAACAAGCTGCTCGTTCCCACCGGTCTGCACCACCTCATCTACACCCCGTTCCAGTTCTCCGATGTGGGTGGCACCCTGACACTGGGCGATCAGGTTATCGCCGGCGCCTACCCCATCCGTGTCGCCGAGATGGCAATGACGGGCCAGCCCTTCTCCGATAGCACCTACTTCAACAGCTACACCTTCAACAACCTGTGGCCCTACATCGGTATCGGTCTCGCCTTTATCGTCACCGCTTACAAGGGGAACAAGGATAAGACCAAGGCCGTTATCATCCCGCTGATCATCACCGCCGTGCTCTCCTGTGTCACCGAGCCCATGGACTTCCTCTTTGTCTTTGCCGCTCCCGTGCTCTTTGTCGTTCACTCGGTTCTTTCCGGCATCTTCCTGGTCCTGCTCAAGGTCCTCTCCGTGCCCGCTTCGACTGCAGGCGGCATCATCAACATCGTGGTTTCCAACCTGGTCCTCGGTGTCGACAAGACCAACTGGCCGGTTATGCTGGTGCTTGGAGTCGTCAACGCCGCTCTGTACTTCTTCCTCTTCACCTTCCTTATTAAGAAGCTCAACCTCCACACGCCTGGTCGCGAGGAGGAGTCCGAGCTCGCCGAGTCCGTTGCCGAGGGCGAGGCCGCCGCGTCTGTCGCGGTGAAGCAGGGCGCTGTTGCCGCGGCTCCCGCAGAGGGCGTCGATGCAGGTATTGCCGACCTGGTCGCAGGTCTTGGTGGCAAGGACAACATCGAGGAGCTCGAGAACTGCTTTACGCGTCTCCGCGTGAACGTTAAGAACCCGGACCTCATCAATGAGGACCTCATCAACCACGTGCCCAACAGCGGCATCAACCGCAACGGCAATAATATCCAGATCATCTTTGGCATGAAGGTCGCCGAGATGCGCGACAAGGTCGAAAACGCAATTGAGAAGGAGCAGTAAACAATGATCATTACTCTGTGTGGTGGCGGATCCACCTTTACCCCCGGCATCGTCAAGTCCATCGCCCTGCGCAAGGACGAGCTCGACGTTGACGAGATTCGTCTGTACGACATCAACGAGGAGCGCCAGCGCAAGATCGGCGTGCTCGTGGACTGGATTTTGCACGAGGACCTCGGCCTGGACATCAAGCTCACGGTGACCACCGACAAAAAGACGGCTTTTACCGACGCGAGCTTCGTGTTTGCCCAGATGCGCGTGGGCGGCTACGCCATGCGCGAGCAGGACGAGAAGATTCCGCTGCGTCACGGCTGCGTGGGTCAGGAGACTTGCGGTTGCGGCGGCCTTGCCTACGGCATGCGCACCATCTTCCCCATGGTCGAGCTGATCGATGACGTTGAGAAGTACGCCAAGAAGGACTACTGGATTCTCAACTACTCCAACCCTGCCGCCATCGTCTCCGAGGGCTGCCGCGTGCTGCGTCCCAACGCTCGTATCATCAACATCTGCGACATGCCGATCGCGATCATCGACGTGGTTTGCGCCGCGCTCGATATCGACAAGAAGGATGTCGAGTACGATTACTTTGGCCTCAACCACTTTGGTTGGTTCACCTCGATCCGCCACAAGGGCGAGGAGGTGCTCCCGCAGCTGCGCGAGTACATCAAGGAGCATGAGATTCTGCTGCCCGACTCTTACCTCAAGGGCATGGGCTCGCTCATGGCAAAGAAGCCCGAGGAGGCCGTCGACGAGCACCCCGAGCAGAACCGCCACACCAAGGGCAGCTGGTACTACGTCTGGAAGGGCGAGTACGAGATCATGGAGTGCTTCCCGGAGTACCTGCCCAACACGTATCTGAACTACTACCTGCAGCAGAAGGAGTTCGTCGAGCACTCCAACCCCGAGCGCACCCGTGCTAACGAGGTTGAGGAGACGCGTGAGAAGAACCTCTTTGATGGTATCGACCATTACGAGAAGACGGGCGAGATCGACGAGAGCACGTTCTATGCGGGTAGCCACGGCGACTGGATTGCCGATCTGGCTATCGCTCTGAAGAACGACACCAAGCAGCGCTTCCTGGTCATTTGCGAGAACAAGGGCGCCATCCCCAACATGCCCTACGACGCTATGGTCGAGCTGCCTGCCTACATTGGCAAGAACGGCCCCGAGGTCATCAGCCGCGACAACATTCCGCTGTTCCAGCAGGGCCTCATGATGCAGCAGCTGAACTCCGAGAAGCTCATTGTCGAGGCTACGATCGAGGGTTCGTACGAGAAGGCGCTTAAGGCCTTTACGCTCAACAAGACCGTGCCGTCGATGAAGGTCGCCAAGGAGGTTCTCGACGACATGATCGAGGCCAACAAGGGTTACTGGCCCGAGCTTAAGTAAAAGCAACAGGGTCGCTGGCCGCATGCCTGAAGCAATGCCCCGCCCACGTGATTGCGTGGGCGGGGCATTGTCGTTTGGTAACGCGTTTTATCAAATATGGCATTTATCTGCGATAATGTTCATTTTCACCGCTGATGGTGACATTTCATACCGCCTGCCGAACTGCGTGGAGACCTAACAACTTTTTAGGTCAGTGTTGTGCGTGTAGCAATTTCGCCCGGCCTCGCCTCCGGGCTGCCATGTGAGAGGGGATCTTATGGCTCGACTGCACGTAATGGAACGCAGCCACGCTCAGGCCGTCATGGACGACCTGCACGATGCACTCGGACGTCGTCTGGCGGTGAGTTCACTCGCCCCGTGCCCCGTCGAGTTTACGGCGGCGCTCGTCAACCTGTGCTCCACCCAGAGCTGCGGCAAGTGCACGCCCTGCCGCGTGGGCCTGAGCGCGCTGAGCGACCTGCTCGCCGATGTGCTCGAGGGCCGCGCCGACGAGTCCACGCTCAACTTGATTGAGCGCACGGCCCGCACCATCTACCTTTCGAGCGACTGCGCCATCGGCTACGAAGCTGGCGCCATGGCACTCACGGCCATTCGCGGCTTCCGCGACGATTTTGAGCACCACATCCGCGAGCACTCCTGCGGCTTTGACCGCGAGGCTCGCGTCCCGTGTGTCTCGGGCTGCCCGGCGCACGTCGACATTCCTGGTTACATCTCGCTCGTCGAGGCAGGCCGTTATGCCGACGCCGTCAAGGTCATCCGCAAGAACAACCCACTGCCGCTCGTCTGCGGCTTGGTGTGCGAGCATCCCTGCGAGATGCACTGCCGCCGTGGCATGGTCGATGATCCCATGAACATTCTCGCCCTCAAGCGTTTTGCCGTTGAGCACAGTGACCTCAACGACCACAAGCCGCATGTAGTGGACAACACCGGCAAGCGCATCGCCGTGATCGGCGGCGGCCCGGCCGGCCTTTCCTGTGCCTACTACCTGGCCGTGATGGGCCACAAGGTGACCATTTTTGAGCAGCGCCACCACTTGGGCGGCATGCTGCGCTACGGCATCCCCAGCTATCGTCTGCCGCGCGAGCGCCTGCAGGCCGAGATCGATTGGATCTTGAGCGCCGGCATCGACGTTGAGCTCGATCACTCCGTCAACGGCGAGGAGCTTGTCCGCCTGCGCGACGAGTTCGATGCCGTCTATCTGGCCATTGGTGCCCATAGCGACAAGAAGCTCGGCCTTCCGGGCGAAGAGGCGCCCGGCGTGGAGTCGGCCGTCAAGATGCTGCGTGCCATTGGAGACGACGAACTGCCCGACCTGAGCGGCCAGCGCGTGTGCGTCATCGGCGGCGGCAACGTGGCCATGGACGTGGCGCGCTCTGCCGTGCGCTGCGGCGCCGAAAAGGTAAGCATCGTCTACCGCCGTCGCATCTGCGATATGACGGCTCAGGACGCCGAAATCGCCGGCGCCCAGGCCGAGGGTTGCGAGGTTCTGGAGCTTACGGCCCCGCTCGCTATCGAGACGGGCGAAGATGGTCGCGTGAGCGGCCTGCGCGTGCAACCGCAGATTATCGGCGAGCCCCGCCGCGGTCGTCCGGCTCCGCGTGCCGCCGCTACGCCCGAGCGCGTCATCCCCTGCGAGCGCGTGTTTGTCGCCATTGGCCAGGACATCGATTCCAAGCCGTTTGAGGACATGGGCATCGCCTGCAAGTGGGGTTGCGTGGTCACCGACTCGGACGGTGCCGTGCCCAACTTCGATGGCCTCTTTAGCGGCGGCGACTGCCAGACCGGCCCCGCCACCGTCATCCGTGCCATCAACGCCGGCCGCGTGGCTTCGGCAAACATCGACCGCTATCTGGGCTTCGACCACAAGATCAAGCTCGACGTGGAGCTGCCGACCGTTCAGTTTAAGGGCAAGCACGAGTGCGGCCGCTGCGAGCTGGGTGAGCGCGAGGCCGGCGAGCGTATTCACGATTGGAATCTGGTCGAGCAGGGCCTTACCGAGGAGGAGGCGCGCCAGGAGGCAAGCCGCTGCCTGCGTTGCGACCACTTTGGTTTTGGCGCGTTCCGCGGAGGGAGGAACCTGGAATGGTAGAGCTCAACAACCCCACTGTCAGCGATAACACCGAAAGCGGAGCACTCAATATGGTCAAGCTCACTATCGATAATTGCGAGGTCGTGGTGCCCGAGCACACCACGATCCTGGACGCGGCCAAGTCCGTCGGCATCCAGATTCCCACCCTGTGCTACCTGCGCGATCTGAACGAGATCGGCGGCTGCCGCGTGTGCGTGGTCGAGGTTGAGGGCTGCGACCAGCTGGTTGCCGCCTGCAACAACTACGTGCTCGATGGCATGGTGGTCCACACCAACAGCCCCAAGGCCCGCGAGGCGCGCCGCACCAACGTGCAGCTGCTGCTTTCGCAGCACGATTCACGCTGCACGAGCTGTGTGCGCAGCGGTAACTGCAACCTGCAGACCATTGCCAACGACCTGGGCATTTTCTATCTGCCGTATCAAAGGCATTTGGCGGGCGAGGGCTGGGATTTCGATTTCCCCATCATCCGCGAAAACGACAAGTGCATTAAATGCATGCGCTGCATCAAGGTGTGCGAGAGCGTACAGGGCCTAGGGATTTGGGACCTGACCAACCGCGCCACGCATACCGCCGTGGGCACCCGCGGGCGCGTGCCGATCGGCAAGACCGATTGCGTCGCGTGCGGCCAGTGCATCACGCATTGCCCGACGGGCGCGCTGCGCGAGCGCGACGACACCGAGACCGTGTTTGACGCGCTCGCTAATCCCGACAAGATCGTGCTGGTGCAGATCGCGCCGGCCGTGCGTAGTGCTTGGGGCGAGGAGCTCGGCATTCCGCGCGAGGAGGCAACCGTCGAGCGTCTGGCTTGCGCGCTGCGCCGCGTAGGCTTTGAGTATGTGTTCGATATCGATTTCTCGGCCGACCTCACCATTATGGAGGAGGGCTCCGAGCTGCTCGAGCGCCTGGGCGCCGCCGCTAAGGGTGAGGGCGACAGCCGCGGCTGGCCCATGTTTACGAGCTGCTGCCCGGGCTGGGTGCGCTTTGTGAAGGCACGTTACCCCGAGTTTGTCGACAGCCTGTCCACGTCAAAGTCGCCGCAGCAGATGTTCGGCGCTATCGCCAAGACCTACTACGCCAAGGTGCTGGGCGTGGAGCCCGAGCGTCTGTTCGTGGTGTCCGTTATGCCATGCACGGCCAAGAAGGCCGAGTGTGCGCTGCCGAGCATGATGGGCGAGGGCGGCGCGCCCGACGTGGACGTTGCGCTGACGGTGCGCGAGATGGTGCGCATGATCCGCGCGAGCCACGTGAGCGTTGACACGCTGGTCGAGGAGCCGCTCGATACGCCGTTGGGCTTTGGCACGGGCGCGGGTGTGATCTTTGGCGCCACGGGCGGCGTGATGGAGGCCGCCGTGCGCTCGGCATATTACCTGGTGACGGGCAAGAACCCGGATGCCGACTTCTTCACTGACGTGCGCGGACTCGAGGGCTGGAAGGAGGCCGTGGCCGATATCGACGGTACCAAGGTGCGCGTCGCCGTGGCGCACGGGCTGGGCAACGCCGCCCGTCTGCTCGACGCGATTCGCGACGGCCGTGTGAGATATGACTTTGTTGAGGTCATGGCGTGCCCGGGCGGCTGCGTCGGTGGCGGCGGTCAGCCCATCCACGACGGCTGCGAGCTGGCGGCTGAGCGTGGCCAGGTGCTGTGGAGCCTGGATGCGAAGGCGGACATTCGTTTCTCGCACGAGAATCCCGATGTCCAGGCGTGCTACCGCGAGTTCTTAGGCGAGCCGCTCTCGCCACTGGCCGAGGAGCTGCTGCATACCGACCATCACGCATGGACGATGCCTAACGAGGGGACATGCTAGCGATGCGCGCGTTTGATTTTGAGATGTCGCGCCGGGGGTTTGCCTCGGCGCTCGCCGCGGGCGCCCTGTCACTTGCGCTCGCGGGCTGTGGCGGCGGGGCTGCCGGTGCCGGGTCCGCCGCGGGCTCGGTTGCCACGGACGGCGCCGGTGCTGCCGCAGAGCCGGTCGAGGTGCACGTCGCCTCGCTCAAGGGTCCGACGTCGATCGGTCTGGTGCAGTTTATGGACCAGGCAGCCGATGGCGAGACGGACAATGAGTTCGACTTTGCGATCAACACTGCCGCCGACGAGATTGTGCCCAAGGTCATTCAGGGCGATATCGATATCGCCCTGGTGCCCGCCAACGTGGCGAGCGTGCTCTACAACAAGACCGAGGGCGCGGTGCAGGTCATCGACATCAACACGCTGGGCGTGCTGAACGTGGTGACGGGCGACGCGAGTGTGGCCTCGTTTGGCGATCTGGCGGGCCATACCGTCTATATGACGGGCAAGGGCACCACGCCGGAGTACGTCATGAACTACCTGCTGGAGCGCGCGGGCTTGGCCGGTCAGGTGGCGCTCGAGTTTAAGAGCGAGCCTACCGAGGTGCTCTCGGCTCTGCTTGCCGACCCGACTGCCGTGGGCGTGCTACCCGAGCCGTTCAAGACGGCGGCCATCGCCAAGAGCGAGGGCAAGCTGTCGGCACCGGTGAGCCTGACCGATGTGTGGGACGAGCTGGCAGGAGACACGGGCTCGCGCTTGCTGACGGGTGTGACCGTGGTGCGCCGTGCCTTTGCCGAGGAGCATCCCGAGGCCGTGGCGGAATTCCTGAGCTGCCATGTTGCGAGCGTTGAGGCCGTGAACGCGGCGCCGGCGGACTGGGCGCAGGCCGTGGTCGATGCGGGCATCGTGGATAACGCCACGATTGCCGAAAAGGCGATTCCCGGGTGCATGCTTGTCTGCCAGACAGGGAAGGATATGAAGGCCGCGCTCGGTGGGTACCTGAAGGTGCTGGCCGATGCGGACGCGAGCGCCGTGGGCAGCAAGCTCCCGGCTGATGATTTCTACTACATGGAGTAACCCGTGCGTGCGTTTGCTCGACAAATGATAGAGCGTATGAAGGCGGTGGCGGCAGCAGGTGCCGTTGCCGCCTTTTGGCTTGCCGTGTGGGTCTTCGTGGCGGCGCTGGTGGCACAGCCGCTGATTTTGCCGGGTCCGGGTGCTGTTGTGGTGGCGTTGCTGCGGCTGGTATGCGATGCCGGCACGTGGGCGATTCTGGCGGGCTCGGGTGCGCGGATTCTAGGCGGTTTGGCGCTTGCCGCGGTGTGCGGTGGTTTGCTGGCCGGAATTTCGTCGCGCTCGCGGGCGTTTGCCCGCTTGGTGGCTCCGGCGCTTTCGTTTGTTAAGGCGACGCCGGTTGCCTGCGTGGTGGTCCTGCTGCTCATTTGGCTGGGGTCGGCGCGCGTAAGCATTGCGGCGGTCTTTTTGATGGCGCTGCCGGGAGTGTATTTTTCGCTGGTCGAGGGTTTGGCACAGGTTGATCAGCCGCTGGAGCAGATGTTTCGTCTGCATGGCGTGCAGGGTTGGCGTCTGTTTTGCGCCCATACCTGGCGCGAGGTCCTGCCGTTTGTGCTTTCGTGTGCGCGTGCCGTGATCGGCATGAGCTGGAAGGCCGGCGTGGCGGCGGAGCTCATCGGCATGGCGACGGGCACCGTGGGCGAACGCATCTATCAGGCGAAGCTTTTGATCGAGACGGCGGACCTGCTGGCGTGGACCGTGCTGGTCGTGGCGGCATCGTGGGCATGCGAGCGCGTGCTGGTGTGGTTGCTGCGGGCTTCGGGGCCCGTGGCGTGGCGTACTGCCGTGCGGGCGCATGGGCGCGGTGGCCGCGGGCGTGCGTGCGGCTCTGCTGGCGGCGGGGCTGCTGCGGAGCTTGCGCTCGCCGTGGGCGACCGGGCGCCCTGGTCGCCGGCGCTCGACGGACTGGTGCTTCATGTGCCCGCCGGTGGACGCACCTGTGTGATGGGCGCTTCGGGCGTGGGCAAGTCGACGTTGCTTGCGCTGGTGGCGGGGGAGTGCGCACCGTGCTCCATGGTGTTTCAGGATGTGCGCCTGGTCGAGGACGCCTCTGCTTTGGATAACGTGCTGGTGTGCGCCGATGCACGCGTGAATACCTCGAGTGCCGCTGCCTTGTTGCGCCTGCTGGTACCGGGGATCGATGTGCATGCCCGCGTGGCCGAGCTCTCGGGCGGGCAGCGCCGTCGTGTCGAGATTGCCCGAGCCCTGCTGTGTCCGGGCGGCGCAGTGATTCTGGACGAGCCCTTTACCGGTCTAGACATCGCTGCGCGCGACGCATGCACCGAGGTCGTGCTCGACTTGCTCGACGGCCGTATGCTGTTGCTTGCCACGCACGATTCCGCTGACGCTCGGGCCCTCAATATCTCGGACATCATCACGCTCTAAAGACTTACTCAGCAACAAATTGATCCGTTTTTTCTCCGTCCCCATGGGGTCGGGTATGGTATTCTATCTACGGGGTAATACTTAGGAATACCAAGTAATACCAACGCCGTAGAACAAACTCAAGATGCGGGCCAATCGGGTTGCCTTCACAGCCCGTCGCCCAGCCGCGTGGCCCGCATCCATCCGCACCACCGTCGTTTCAAAAAGGAAGCGCCATGGCAGAACACATGACCCCGGTTGTCGCGAAGGTCTTGCCCGAGGAAAAGGCGGCCTTCGCGGCGGCAACCCAGCTCGTGGGCACTACGCCGTCCAACGCCATCCGCATGTTTATCGCCGCCTTCAATCGCTGCGGCACCTTCCCGTTCGACATCTCGCCGAGCGGGGCTTTTGGTAAAGAGTGTCCCCAACAGCTAGTCGTTGAAGAACGTCCCCAATGACTAGTCGTCGGGAGGAGGTTGGCATGCTCAATGCGATGATTTGGGCGCTTGCCTGTTTTGGCGTCGTCGCTGCCGATATTGCCCTGAGCGTCGTTTTGTTTTCCGCCCTTGGTGTCGCGTCGGTGTTCATGGGCTTTTCGATTGACGACCTCGATATTCAATTGCTTCAGGCTGCCGCGCAGATGGCGTCGTTTTTGATGGCACTGCTGTGGTGGCGTTATCTGTGGCCGCGCTCGTTTATGGCGCGCTGGCAGGGCGAGCGCCCGCTTGGCGGGGGAGCAGGCAAAGCATGGAGGCGCATCGCCTGCGTTATCGTGATCGGCCTTGCCCTGCAGGTGGTCGTTGGCTACGTGACCGACGCTGTGCTGTCGCTGTTGCCCGAGGCGGCGGCCGATTACAGCGAACTTGTCGAGGAGACGGGCATGGGCGAAACGAGCTATCTGGCCGTCCTGACCACGGTGATCGGCGCTCCGTTTTGCGAGGAGCTGCTGGTGCGCGGTATCATTTTTGAGTTTTCGCTCCGAGCATTTAACCCGCAGTGCCGTCCGCTCTGGAAGCGCCGGCGTCGTGCGAGCGCGCAGGGCGGCGCCATGGTGCCCTGGGCGGCCCCAAGCACGTGGGGTATCGCAGCGGCGATTGTACTGCAGGCGGCAATCTTCGGTTTTATGCACATGAATTGGGTACAGGGTTGCTACGCGGGTGCCGCCGGCCTCATCTTCGGTTGGGTGCTCGTGACCACCGGAAAGCTCCGCTACACGATCCTGCTGCACTTTGCCTTTAATGCCGGGTCGTATCTCATGGGGCTGCCGTGGTTTGTGAATACGCCGCTCGACGTTGTGGTCACGGTTGGCATCGCCGGCTTTGTGCTGGTAGAGGCGATGCGGTCGCTCAAACTGACGTGCCAGACGGATCGTCCCTGCCAGCAAGCGTGATTCCCCTAAGGAAAACACGGCTAGGCGTGTCTGAGCGTGTTCCCCCTAGGGAAATCACGACTGGAGACAGCCCAAGCGTGTTTCCCCTAGGGAAAACACGCTTGGGCGATGAGGAGACGCCGACTGGCCAAGAGGCACCGGCCGGCCCTCGCCACGCTAGTTGTGGCGTCCGCCGCCGTTGGCGCCCTGACGTCCCTGGGCCGCGCGGTTGCGTCCGGCAGTGTTCTGCGCGCGCGACATGCCACCGTGGCCCTTGCTGCCTTTGGGTCCCTTGCCGGCGGCGCCACCGTGGGCCTTGCCGCCCTTCTTGCCGGTGCCATGGCCACCGCCAGCAGACGTCTCGCCCGGACGCGGGGGCACGGGACGAATCAGGCAATGCTTGGTGTAGCCGATCAAATCGCGGCGGCCGGCCTTTTCCAGCGCCTCGCGCACCAGCTTGTAGTTCTCGGGCTTGCGATACTGGATGAGCGCGCGCTGCATGGCTTTCTCGTGCGGGTCGCGCGCCACATAGATCGGCTCCATGGTGCGCGGATCCACGCCGGTGTAGTACATGCACGTCGACATGGTGGACGGCGTGGGGTAGAAGTCCTGCACCTGCTCGGGCATGTAGCCCATGTCTCTCACGGCCTCGGCAAGGTCCACAGCTTCCTTCATCGTTGAGCCGGGATGGCTCGAGATTAGGTACGGCACTACGTACTGCTTGAGTCCGTATTCGCGGTTCAAGCGTTCAAATTTACGGCAGAATGCGTCGTAGACGGCGCGGCTCGGCTTGCCCATCACAGACAGCACGGCGTCGCTCACGTGCTCGGGCGCTACGCGCAGCTGGCCCGAGACGTGATGCTCCAGCAGCTCGCGCAAAAACTCGTCCGAGGCATCGGCCATGGTGTAGTCAAAACGGATGCCGCTGCGGACGAAGACCTTCTTGACGCCCGGTAGCTGGCGCAGGTCGCGCAGCAACTGCGTGTAGCCGCTCTCGTCGACCACCATGTTCTTGCATACGCTCGGCCACAGGCAGCGCTTGTTCTTGCACACACCGTGCTTGAGCTGCTTGTCGCAGGCAGGGCGGCTAAAGTTGGCCGTCGGTCCGCCCACGTCGTTGATGTATCCCTTAAACTCGGGGTCGTGCGTGAGCAGCTCGGCCTCGCGCATGATCGAGTCGTGGCTGCGCATCTGCAGCACGCGACCCTGGTGGAAGGTGAGGGCGCAAAACGAGCACTCGCCAAAGCACCCGCGGTTAGAGCTGATTGAAAACTTGATCTCGGCAAAGGCCGGCACGCCGCCTGCCGCGTCGTAGTCGGGATGCCAATCGCGTGCGTAGGGGAGCTCTGCCACCTCGTCCATCTCGTCGGTGGTGAGTGTCGTCGACGGCGGGTTTTGCACCACATAGACGCTGTTGGGATAGGGCTCTACCAGGCGATGGCCGGTGATGGGGTCCATATTCTGCTGCTGCACGTTAAAGCTGCGCGCGTAGTTGAGCTTGTCGGCGGCAAGATCGTCCCAGCTGGGCAGCAGGTCGTAGTCGTAGACCTCGTCGAGCGAGTTGGTGCGGTAGACGGTGCCGTTGATATAGGTAATCTGGTCGACGGGCAGTCCCGCGTCGAGCGCGTCGGCGATCTCGACAATCGCGTGCTCGCCCATGCCGTAGATGAGGATGTCGGCGCCCGAGTCGAGCAGCACCGAGCGCTTGAGCTTGTCCTGCCAGTAGTCGTAGTGGGCCAGGCGACGCAGGCTTGCCTCGATGCCACCGATAATGATGGGGGCGTCCTTAAACGTCTGGCGGATGAGGTTGCCGTAGACCGTGACGGCGCGATTGGGACGGCGCCCCTCTTCGCCACCGGGGGTATAGGCGTCGGTGTGGCGGCGATGCTTGGTCACCGAATAGTGGTTGACCATAGAGTCCATGTTGCCGGCACTGACGAGAAAGCCTAGGCGCGGCTCGCCGAGCACGGTGATGCTGGCGGGGTCGGTCCAGTCGGGTTGGCAGATGATGCCCACTTTGTAGCCGTGCGCGTCGAGGACGCGGCTGATGATGGCCATGCCAAAGCTGGGATGGTCCACGTAGGCGTCGCCGCAGATGTAGACAAAGTCGCACTGGTCCCAGCCGCGTGCATCCATGTCGGCTCGACTGACGGGGAGGAATTTATCGCGGCCCGGGCGCCAGGGGCGGGCGGGCGCTGCCGGGGTATGAGCGGCGTGGCCGCCCTGGGCCTTGCCGCCACGCTTTTGCTGCTGGCCCTGTTTGCCCTGCTGACTGCGCTGGTTGTTCTGAGCGTGCTGAGGCTTTTTTGCCACGATCCCTCCCGGTGTTTGTATGCTGCACGTAATTGTAACCAGTCTTTTTGGGGCGGGGCTAAAAAGACTGGGGGAGTACATGAGCTGGTGAGTGAGAGCGTCGCTGAGCCAGTCGTTTGTTTCCAGACTGTGTATCTGCGCGTTGGAGAACCCGTCTCGCGCGCACGCCATGTTGTCAATGGGTTACAGTATGAACGGCGGTTATGTTTCCGCCAACGCACGAGAGGGTCGTCAACAAGGAGGATGCACGACGATGCAGCGTGCCAAACAGATATCGGAGTCCATCGAACTGGGCATTATCCTGGCGCTCGCCGGTGGCTTTATGGATGTGTATTCGTACATTGGGCGCGACCATGTTTTCGCCAACGCGCAGACGGGCAACATCCTGCTTGTGGGCGTGAGCATTTCGGAGGGCAATTGGGTGCTGGCGGGACGCTATTTCTTCCCCGTGGTGTCGTTTGCCGTGGGCATTATGCTTGCCGACCTGGTGCACGAGCGGTTTGGCAGCGTGATCCACTGGCGTCAGGTGACGGTGTTCTTTGAAGCCGTCATCTTGCTGGGCGTGAGCTTTATCCCCGGTGGCGGTTACAACCTGCTCGCCAACTGCCTTACCTCGTTTGCCTGCGGCATGCAGGTCGAGAGCTTCCGCAAGATCCACGGTCACGGCATCGCTACGACCATGTGCATCGGCAACTTGCGCAACGCGCTGCAAAACGTGGACGATTACATCATCACCCACAGGCGCGGCTTTTTGGAAAACGGCCTGCTGTACTTTGGCGTGATCTTTACCTTTGTGTTTGGCGCCGTGTTGGGCAACTGGTGTATTGAGCGCATGGGCCTGCACGCCATCGTCGTGGCGAGCTTGCTGCTGTTTGTCGCGTTTGCCATCATGTTCATCGACCGCGAGCGCGACTTGCGCTTACGCTGGAAGGTTGCGGCCGAGGCTTGGAAAGAGGGCTGCCGAAAGTAACCGAATGCGGCAAAGGGGCTGTCCCTTCGCCGCATTATTTTTCATCATCTGTTGAAACGCTTTAAATAGTTTGACGTTCTCACGCGTTTTTTGTTTCAAAAGCGTTAGGATGGGACTCATAGCGTGGGGCGTAATGGATGCCCCGCACACGATGGGAGGCTATCAATGGCTAATCGTTTCGTTCTCAATACCATCTCTTATCATGGTTCCGGCGCCATCAAGGAGATCCCCGGCGAGCTCCAGCGTCGCGGCTACAAGAAGATCTTCGTCTGCTCCGACCCCGATCTGGTCAAGTTTGGCGTTACCGCTAAGGTGACCGACGAGCTCGACGCCGCCGGCATCGCTTGGAGCCTCTACTCCGAGATCAAGCCCAACCCCACGATTCAGAACGTCAAGGACGGCGTCGAGGCCTTCAAGGCCGCCGAGGCTGACGCTATCGTGACCATCGGTGGCGGCTCCTCCATGGACACCGCCAAGGCCATCGGCATCATCATCAACAACCCCGAGTTCGCCGATGTCCGCAGCCTCGAGGGCGTTGCTCCCACTAAGAACCACGCCGTGTTCACCATCGCCGTGCCGACGACCGCCGGTACCGCTGCCGAGGTGACCATCAACTACGTCATCACCGACCCCGAGAAGGTCCGCAAGTTCGTGTGCGTCGACACCAACGACGCCCCCGAGGTCGCCGTCGTCGACCCCGACATGATGGCTTCCATGCCCGCCGGCCTGACCGCCTCCACCGGCATGGACGCTCTGACCCACGCCATCGAGGGCTATACCACCAAGGGCGCTTGGGAGCTCTCCGACATGTTCCACTTTGAGGCCATCAAGCTGATCAGCGAGAACCTACGCGACTCCGTTGCCGAGGCCAAGTCCGGCCAGCCCGGCTCCGGCCGCGAGGGCATGGCCCTTGGCCAGTATGTCGCCGGCATGGGCTTCTCCAATGTTGGCCTGGGCATCGACCACGCCATGGCTCACACCCTGTCCGCTCACTACGACACCCCGCACGGCGTCGCTTGCGCCATGCTGCTGCCGATCGCCATGGAGTTCAACAAGCCGGTTTGCGCCGAGCGTCTGGCCAAGGTTGCCGTCGCCATGGGCGTTGACACCACGGGCATGAGCACCGACGAGGCTGCCGACGCCGCTATCGCCGCCGTCAAGCAGCTTTCCGCCGACGTGAATATCCCGCACGTCTGCGAGGCCATGAAGGCTGACGAGATCGAGGTCCTGGCCAAGGACGCCATGGCCGACGCTTGTTTCCCGGGTAACCCGCGCGAGGCGACGCTCGACGACGTCATCGAGCTCTTCAAGAAGATCTGCCCGGTTGCCTAACCCAGTTTGGTGGTCCTTCGCCCGTAGGCGTATGGTCTTTTGACTTGCCGCTGGCCCCGCCGTGCTACGCATGGCGGGGCTTTTTGTGCTGCGTCGATGCCCTGAGACGGGCAAAACCAAGGTGTACTGCCCGCTACGGATAGGTGGTGCACTTCCCAGCGTGCATTTTTGGGAGTATTCAGCAAGCTCTTAAAAATGCATAACGTTTTGAATGGCCCGTAGTGGCCCGCAGGCGCCCATCGACAGCCATTGCGGGTGGGCTATCGATGAGTGGAGGGGGTTGTTACTGAGTTTCTGCTTTGCGACGACCCGCAACACTGCTGTAACCGCGTCGTTTTGTCGTTCGCGATGGGGTCGTTGGGGCCCACGATGCTGAATACTCCGTTTTTTGCACGGCCCAAGGTGGGGTACCCTGAGACGAAGCAAAAAGATTCCTCATTTCTATGCAGATACCGATAGGATTTATGCAAGATTGGGATCGTAAGCCGTGCTCGTGCGCAAAATCGGCGCGAGGACGTCTGGAGGTGGCTCGGCTCCCAGAGCCTTGCGCGTGCAGAACGGTTAAAATCGGGACTCGGTCTTAGTTTTGCTTGGAAGGATGCACATGGCTTCTGTAATCGATGCTTCTCTAGAGGAGACGCTCTCCTATATCGCGGGACAGCTTAAGACGCTGACTTCTATTGCTTCGCCGACGGGCTATACCCGTGCGGCGACTGATTATCTGATGGAGACGCTGCGCGATATGGGGTTTGGGCCTGAGCGTTCTAATAAGGGTAACGTGCTCGTTGAACTTGGTGGCGAGGGTGAGCCGCTCGTACTGGCGAGCCATGTCGATACCCTGGGCGCCATGGTGCGCTCCATTAAGGACAATGGCCGCCTGCGTCCCACGACGCTTGGTGGGCACCAGTGGTCTACGGCCGATGGCGAGAACTGCACTGTCTACACGCGTGACGGCAATGTGTACACGGGCGTGGTTCTCAATACCGAGCCTTCGGCGCACGTTGCCGACGAGCCGGTCAAGACCGTCGAGAAGAACATGGAGATCCTGCTCGACGAGAACGTCGACAGCAAGGACGATGTGCTCGAGCTGGGTATTCAGACCGGCGACATCATCGCTATGGATCCGCGTACCACGGTGACGGAGAGCGGCTACATTAAGAGCCGCTTCCTGGATGACAAGCTTTCGGCCGCCATTTTGCTGGGCTTGGCGCGTGCCGTCGCCGCTGGTGAGGTGACGCTTTCGCGTAAGGTTTCGCTGCTCTTTACCGTGTACGAGGAGGTGGGCCACGGCGGCGCCTTCGTGCCGGCCGACACGCGCGAGATGATCAGCGTTGACATGGGCTGCGTGGGCGACGACCTAGGCTGCACCGAGCACATGGTGTCGATCTGCGCCAAGGATTCGGGCGGTCCGTACAACTACGACCTGGTGACCACGCTGTCCAATATCGCGCGCGAGCTTGAGCTCGATTACGCTATCGACGTGTACCCGCATTACGGCTCGGACGTTGAGGCCACGCTTTCCGCCGGCTACGACATCCGTCACGGCCTGATCGGCCCCGGCGTGTACGCGAGCCACAACTACGAGCGCAGCCACATGGACGGCGTGCGCAACACCTACGAGCTCGTCCGCGCCTACGTACAGCGCTAACGATGCAGCGGCCTCGGCTGATACGGCAGTACCGACCGAGGCCGTCCTCTCTAAGTCGCGGTGAAATAGGGACTGTTTGGCGGTTTTAAACGCTTAAACAGTCCCTATTTCACCGCGACTTATGAAGGGGATGGGGCTACTTAAGTGCGCCGGTCACCGTGCCGCCGCCGAGGACGATGTCGCCGTGGTAGACTACAACGGCCTGGCCGGGGGCGATGGCTCGCTGCGGCTCGTCAAAAGTCAGCAGCATTTGCCCGTCTTCGCCGCGCGTAAGGGTCGCTGCTTGGTCTTTCTGACGGTAACGGTACTTGGCGCCCACGCGAATGCCGCCGGCATCGAGTTCTGCCTCCATGCGGTCGGCAGGGGCGCTCCAGATCCAGTCGTCGGCCGTGAGTGCTGTGGCCGTTAGGTCCTCGGCCTCGCCCAGATGCACGGTGTTGTTGGCGGCATCGACGCCCGTCACATACACGGGATGCGCCATCGCGACGCCCAAGCCCTTGCGCTGGCCGATGGTATAGCGCAACGCGCCGTTATGGCGTCCGACCACGCTGCCGTCGCGCCACACAATGTCGCCCGGTGCAGCGGGATGTCCGCAGCGGCGCTCGATATAGCCCGCGTAGTCGCCGTCTGGAATAAAGCAGATGTCCTCGCTTTCGGCCTTTTGGGCGTTGGTAAAGCCCTGCTCGGCGGCTATGCGGCGCACGTTGCGCTCTTTGTCTAGGCCCGCCAGCGGAAAGATCGTGTGCGCCAGGCGCTCCTGCGTAAGCGAATACAAAAAGTAGCTCTGGTCCTTTTTGGAATCTTCGCCGCGATGTAGCTGCCAGGTGCCGTCTGCCGCCTGGCTTGTTTTGGCGTAATGTCCCGTTGCGATGTAGTCGCAGCCCATGTCCAGCGCCGCATCGAGCAGCGCGCCAAACTTAATGTGGCGGTTGCAGATAATGCACGGGTTGGGCGTCAGTCCCTCCTGGTAGGCGTTCACAAAGCGCTCGATAACGTTGCGGTCGAACGTCTGCTGCAGGTCGAGCACATGATGGGGGATCCCCAGACGCTCGGCGACGGCCTTTGCGTCGGCGATGTCGCGGTCGACCTTACTCATGCCCGTGATGGGATCGGGTGCGGGGCAGGTGAGGCGCATGGTGGCGCCGACGCATTCGTAGCCCTGGCTTTTGAGCAGGTACGCGGTCACGCTGGAATCGACGCCGCCGCTCATGGCGACGAGCACGCGCTTGTTGTGCATGGGGAGGTTCTCCTTGGTGGCATGTGGCCAAAAAAGAAAAGCGGCGCGGGAGGCTGGTTCCGCGCCGCAGACATTGTAGCAAGTTCGGACGTCTCGTGGGACACCCTAACGAGATGAGCTCAGGCCGCCAGAAGAGAGGGTAGACCGGCGTGCCTTGGGCCTATCGACAAGTGACGGGCCCTTAGTCCTGGAACAGTGCCGTGGACAGGTAGCGCTCGCCGGTGTCGGCAAGCAGGGCCACGATGGTCTTACCCTCGTTCTCGGGACGCTTGGCCAGTTGCAGTGCGGCCCACACGGCGGCACCGGACGAAATGCCCACGAGCACGCCCTCCTTGTGGCCCACGGCGCGGCCGGTGGCAAAGGCGTCGTCGTTCTCGACGGGGATGATCTCGTCGTAGACCTGGGTGTCGAGGACGTCGGGCACAAAGCCGGCGCCGATGCCCTGGATCTTGTGCGGACCAGCCTGGCCCTTAGAGAGCACCGGGGAGGTGGCGGGCTCGACGGCGACGACCTTAATCTCGGGGTTCTGCTCCTTGAGGAACTCGCCCACGCCGGTCACGGTACCACCGGTGCCAACGCCGGCGACGAAGATGTCGACCTGACCGTCGGTGTCGTCCCAGATCTCGGGGCCGGTCGTGGTCTTGTGAATGGCCGGGTTGGCGGGATTCACAAACTGGCCGGCGATGATGCTGTTGGGAGTCTCCTTCTGCAGCTCCTCGGCCTTGGCGATAGCGCCCTTCATGCCCTTGGAGCCGTCGGTGAGCACGAGCTGCGCACCGTATGCCTGCATCAGCTTGCGGCGCTCGACGGACATGGTCTCGGGCATGGTGATGATCACCTTGTAGCCGCGAGCCGCCGCCACCGAGGCGATGCCGACGCCGGTGTTGCCGCTCGTGGGCTCGATGATGGTGTAGTCGCCGCCGCGCACGAGCTTGCCTGCCTTCTCGGCCTCGTCAATCATGTTCTTGGCGACGCGGTCTTTAACGGATCCGGCGGGGTTGAAGTATTCCAGTTTGACGAGCACGCGAGCCTTGAGGTCCTCGTCGCCCTCAAAGTGGGTGAGCTCCAGAAGCGGGGTGTGGCCGATAAGCTGATCGATGGACGTGTAAACCTTGCTCATGGTGAACCTCCAAAGTGTTCAAATGACTGGATACCGTGTGGTTTTACGGTGTGTGTAGCAGCGAAACCCACAAACCTTATGGGTTGTTCGTTTTGCTGTTGGCAAGCATAGTAGACAGTAAAGCCTAGTAACGCAATAGGAAATAGAAGATTATTACGAGTCGATTAACCATCTTGACCGGAACGGGTATTTTCAAAACCAATATTTCGGCTAGAATTTCTACGGACTAAATGACCGAAAGGCAGCACTATACATGTTGGTTTCTACTAAGGGCAGATATGCCCTGCGCGTTATGGTCGATCTGGCCGAGCACCAGGCAGCCGGTCGCATCCCACTCAAAGAGATCGCGGCGCGACAGGGGATTTCCGAGAAATATCTCGAGAACATTTTGGCTACGCTCGTGCGCGCCAATATGCTCTCGGGCATGCGCGGCAAAGGCGGCGGCTACGTGCTCACGCGCCCGCCCGAGCAGTACACGGTGGGCGAGATCTTGCGCCTGACCGAGGGCAGCCTGGCGCCGGTCGCATGCCTGGACGGCGACTGCAAGGGCTGTTCGCGTTCGGATGAGTGCCCCACACTCGACGTGTGGAAGAACCTGGACAAGCTCATCAATGACTACCTCGACGGCGTGACGCTCGATGCGCTCGTCGCCCCCAACGAGGGCTACGACTACGTAATCTAGCCCCACCTGCCATTTGGGGACGGGGCAGAAATGGTAGATTTTCTTGCCCTCTGAGGCTTGGCAAATGACAAGGCCGCCCATCGTTGCGATGGACGGCCTTCTTTTGGCGTGTTGTGGCGGTCCGAATCCGGTCGTTCTAGTTTCTGGCGATGCTATCGAGAATGCTGCGCATGATGGATACCAGGATGCTGCCCATAAAGGCCGATCCAAAGCCGGCAATGGAGATGCCCGCGCCCAGCAGATTGACCGACAGGTAGCTGGCCAGCTCGAGCATAAAGCTGTTGACTACGAGCTGAAAAATACCAAGCGTGATAATAGTGAGCGGTAGCGAGATGACCGTCAGGAACGGCTTGACGAGCGAGTCGACGATGTTGAGGAACAGTCCCACGAAGGCAAAACACACCCAGGCGTCGGCCACGCCGAAGGGCTGAATGCCGGGGACGAGAAACGTTGCGATCGCGATGGCGATTGAGGTCAAAAGCCAGTTGAGTAAAAAGCGCATGGTGGGAATCCTTTCTTGCGCATGGCGTGGTGAGGGGCACACACCTTTGCAACTCGGATAGATGCACGGACACGGCCCTGTTTGGGCACCCATTGTTCCAGATATTCGTGGAGCTTGCGTGCGCATTCGGTTTCAAAACGGCGTTCGTCCTAAAAAACGCGCCGCTGGCAGAGAGTCTTGTCGCTTTAGTTTGGTGGTGTGCTAAACTGCTACGGGCAAAAGCCACAGGCGTTGCCCTATTGCATATTACGGGTGAACGATGCCCGATGTCAGTATCAACTTCGATGCCTTTTGGCGGGTTTGGCGGTGATCGATGAATATCGAGAACATGTTTGACAAGCCTGATGTCAAGCAGCTGGTCCACGCATTTAGCCTTTTGGACGACGAGAAAGATATCCAAGCGTTTTTGACCGATATCTGCACGCCGCGTGAGATTTGCGATCTATCGCAGCGTCTGCAAGTCGCGCGTTACCTGGACGAGGGCGAGCCCTATGTCGAGGTTCAGGCGCGTACCGGCGCTTCGTCCACCACGGTGAGCCGTGTATCCAAGGCGCTCAACGGCGAGTACGGTGGCTACCGCAAGATCCTCATTAAACTGGAGGATGGCGAGTAGGCCAGCGACAACATTGAATTACGAAGAACCGTCCCTCCGGGGGCGGTTTTTATATGCCTGCAATCGGCTGGTGCGTTGGGTTCAGGTTGCTTTGTACCAAAAGATGGAACTGCGGTGGCAATGTGTCCGCTTGGGCGGGTAGGATGGATGCATTGATTATTGCGAACGGTTTGAGCGGAGGACCATGCCTGTTCGAATCTATACCACCAATGCCGGCACGGATTTGAGCGATGCCGAGTCGGCGCTGCTTGCCGACCTTGTTGCCCGTCACGGGCGTGCCGTGTTGCTGGCACCAACGTTTGCCGAGCTCGACCTGTGCCGTCATGATGCGGCGGAAGCCGGCATTTCGCTGGGTATCGACTACAAGACACCCGCATCGTGGCTTCGCTCGCTTTGGGAGCTTTTGGGCGACGGGCGCGGTTTCGTCGACAACCTGCAACGTCAGATGCTGTTTTCGGATATGATTGCCCGCCGCGACGATGCCGACCTGCAGCCGCTTTCGCGTAGCCAGGGCACGGTGCGCATGCTCGCGCGCATGGCCCGCGATGTGCTGCCGGGTGTGGCGGGGACGACGGCCGAGCGATGCGGTGGCAACAATTGCCAGCCTGAGCCAAAAAGCGATGCCGAGGCTCGTGTGTTTGAGCTTTTGCGTGCCTACGCGGGCGGTTTGGACCGTCGAGATATGGTCGAGCCCTGCGAGGCAGCCGACATTATGGCCGGTGCCCTGGCCGATAGCCTGCCGGCGTGCGCCCGCGCCGTATGCGTGCGCGGTACCACGTCGTTTACGCACGGTCTACTCGAGCTGCTGTCTGCCGTGGCGAACAATGGGGGAGAGGTCGTCGTGCTGCTTGCCCGCGAGCAGGCGGCGATGCGCGAGGAGCTTGCCACGGCATTTGATGCCCGCGGTGTGCTGTTTGAGATCGCGCCGCTGGGGGAGGACGCCGTCGCGTCTGATGTCGCTTGCGGGGCCGCCGCTCAGCCTGCCTTTATTGAGGTCGCCGGCCCCCATGCCCGTGCTCATGTCTATGCGGACGCCATCGATAAGTTGGTGAAAGCGCACAAGGAGTCCAAGGCCGATAAAGCTACTGCAACGCCCGCCGACCCCGTGCGCGTGCTCGTCGTTTCTGCCCGGGCACCCCAGCTGTTCGGCGAGCTCGCCGCCCGTTTGGCGGCGCGTCACATTGCGGCCGAGACGACTGAGTTCACGGCGTTTTCCCAGTCCATCGCGGGCAGGCAGTTTACGGCGCTCGCCAACCTGATCGAGCGTATGAAAGCCGCCGACGAGGGCACCGCTTCCAAGACTGAGTGGTGGCCCGCGCCGGAGCTTACCGACTGGATTTACAGTCCGCTTTCGGGCGCTGATGCCGTCAATGCCCGTACCTTCGATAAGAATATGCGTCTCTCGCGCAGCAAGACTACCGCGGGCGTCAAGAGCCTGCTGCAGAGCGTTCAGGGCCAGGTGAGGGGCGCGCGCAAGGCGACGAGCGACGATAACTGGTTTAAGAACGTACCGTGTGTGGTCTCGGACGTGTTCCAGGCGCTGTGGCGTGACAAGCCCGTGACGGCGCTTAAGGCCATGCTTGCCGTTGCCGAGGCGTTGCCCGATCGCGCTCTAGGCGGCCTTGACGGCCAGGCCCGTCGCCAGGCAGAGACGGCTTTGCTGCGCCATGCCATCGACATCCTTATGAACGATGCTCGCGCGCTCGACGTGTCGCAGGCCGCGACCGTGCCGGTTCTCGACGGCGTTCGAACCAAGGTGGACAAGCGCAGTGCCGCCTACGATTACGAGACCTATGAGGTCGATCGCACACCACGAGCACAAGTGCGCTTCGCGTCGCTTGCCGATGCGTCGGTTCTTCGCCCTGGCAGCTACGATGCCGTGCTGTTTGCCGATGTCGACCTGGGCAGCTATCCGCTTTCGCACGAAGAGGGCCCGCTTGCCACGTTGACAGCCGAGCTGCGCCGCGACGGCGTGTCTTTGGAGCCCGCTGCCCTGCTGCGCGTGCGCTTTGGCCGTGCGATGCAGGCGGCGAGCGGTCCGGTCGCGCTCGCCCGTGTGACGCACGATCGCCAGGCACGCGAGTGCTACCCGGCAGCCGTATGGACCGAGCTGTGGGCACATGCCGAGGCCGCTGGCGCTGCCAAGCCCATGCGCGTGGGCGAGGGCGATATCATCGCCGACTTTGATCCCGCGGCAGGTGAAGGCCTCAAGCGCGAGCGCGTGACCTGTGAAGCCCCTCAGCATCTGAGTGCCGAGGCCGTGCCGTATTTGGTCCTGCGCCGTCGCGATGGCGAGGGTGAGGACGCGCCGCTCGTGCCGCGTCTGACGTCCGCCTCGCAGATCGAGGCCTATTCGACCTGCCCGCTATGCTGGTTCGTCTCGTACCGCGTGAAGCCCCAGTCGATCGACGCGGGCTTTGGCAACATGGAAAAGGGCAACTTTGTCCACGACGTGCTGGAGCATCTGCACGCCCGTCTGCCCCAGGAAGGCATGGAGCGCGTGACGCCCGAGAACCTGCCGCGCGCTCAGGAGCTGCTGCGCGAGGTCTTTGACGAGACATTGGCCGAGCATGCCTCCAAGCGTGGCAACGAGGGTCCGCTCGTGCCGCTCTCTCCGGTAGAGGAGCGCCAGGTGGCCGAGATTCTGCCGCAGCTGGAGGGTGTGCTTGCCTATGAAGCCGAGGCGCTGACCCCTTTTGCTCCACGCTACCTGGAGTTTGCCTTTAACGATCTTAAAGTCGAGTATGCCGGTTGGCCGCTCGGCGGGCGTATCGACCGCGTGGATGTGGATGCCGAGAATCGCGCCGTGGTAATCGACTACAAGCATCGTTCGGGCGTCGAGGAGTTTAAGCTCGCCGACCCCACGGTGCGCGACGAGGAGTCGGGCGAGGCTCCCATCGACGATCCGCGCTGGCTGCCGACGCATACCCAAACGCTCATCTACGCGCAGGCCATGCGCCGGGCGCTGGATCTGGATACCCGCGCGGCGCTCTATTTTTCGACCAAGGGTGGCAAACCGGCGCTGCGAGGCGCCGCGAGTGCCGAGCTGCTCGAGGAGGAGCGTGGTGACGGCCGCATCCCGGGGCTTAAGAAGGGCTTTCCCGGTGAGGGCGGCAACATGGACTTCGATGCACTGCTCGATCGCGTGGAGGCCGGCATCGCCGAGCGCTTGCGCGAACTCGAGGCGGGCAACGTCGCTGCTGTCGACCCGGCGTCGACAAAGGCCGCGCATGGCCGCTGCTCGTATAACCACGAAGGTACGTTTGTAAGGAGGGGCGTGTAGACCATGGATCTTTCGACCTTGATGCCGCAACAGCTGCAGATCGTCAAGACGCTCGACCGTCCGCTGTTTGTCTCGGCGGGCGCCGGTTCGGGCAAGACCTTTACCCTCACGCGTCGCGTCGTCTATGCGCTCTCGCCCGAATCCGGTCCGTTCGTTGAGCATCTGGACCAGGTGCTCGCCATTACCTTTACCAAAGATGCCGCGGCCGAGATTCGCGACCGCGTGCGCCGTGCGCTTATCGACGAGGGCATGGACGAGGAAGCACTGACCGTCGACGACGCGTGGATTTCGACCATTCACGGCATGTGCTCGCGTATCCTGCGCGCGCATGCGCTGGAGCTGGGCATCGACCCCGAGTTCACGGTGCTCACCGATACCGACGAGCTTATGGACCAGGCTGTTGAGCATGTGCTGGCCCGCGCGACGGCGCCCGATGCCGCCCCCGAGCTCGCGGCATCGCTCAAGGCCCTCTATGCCTGGTATCCCATGGCGGGCGAGGGCGGTTCCTTTGGCACCGGCACGACCATCAAGGGCCTGGTGCGCGACCTGCTGGAGCTGTCGAGCCAGTTGCCGGGCGGTATGGACGACGTGTGCGTGGCGCGCGGCCAGGCCGATACCTCGGCACTCGCCGATGCCTATCGCGCGGCGCTGGGCGCAAGCAAGGCCGCGACCGAGAAGGCGCAGATGGCACTCGACGCCATTGACGCGTTCGAGGCGAGCGGCAAGACCATGGCCGATGCAGCGCGACTCATGATGTCGTGCACCATGCCGCGCGCGAGCAAGGCATTCCCTAAGGAGCAGGTCGAGCTGCTCAAGGCCGAGGCCGCCGATGCGTTTATCAATATCGTGCTTGCCTGCGGTGGCCCGGCGCTCGATGCGCTGGTGGGCCTGGCCCGTTCCGTGGAGGCTGAGTATCGCGCGCTGAAGGCTGCCCAGTCCGCTCTCGATAATAACGACCTGCTGCGTATGGCTTACGAGGCGTTGCGCGATTACCCTGCCATCCGTGCTGCGTACGAGGGCCGCTTTAAGATGGTCATGATCGATGAGTTTCAGGATACCGACCAGATGCAGGTCGATCTGATACGCTACCTGACGGGTGCGGGGGAGCGCGCGCTGTGCACCGTGGGCGATGCACAGCAGTCCATCTATCGCTTCCGTGGCGCCGAGGTCGAGGTGTTTCGCCGCCAGGAGCGCAAGGTGGGCTCCTCTGCTGCGCCCGAGACGGCTGTCGCATCCGATGCCCCCGCTGGCGAGCTCGTCAAACTCGTGCGCAACTTCCGCAGCCACGACGAGGTGCTGCGCTACGTAGCACGCGTCTTTGACGGCAACACCGGTGGTTTGATGCAGGGGTTCTTGGATCTTGAACCGAGCGACAAACGCGAGGACAAGCTCAAGGCGAAGGCTTCGCGCCGCCAGGCGCTGTTCGTTGCCGGTGGCAGCACCCAGGAGCGAACGCAGGCGAAAGCTCGTGCGATTGCGGAGCGGTTCCAAGCGCTCGTCAAAGCGGGCCAGCCCCAGGGCGGCATGGTACTGCTGCTGGGCCGCATGACCAACGCCGACGTCTACGCCCAGGCCTTCCGCGATCAGGGGCTCGACTGCGTGATCGCAGGCGGCTCGGTCTTTGCCCAGGCAGCCGAGGTGCAGACGGTGCGTGCCCTGGTCTGCGCGCTCGCCAATCCGGCCGATACGGCGCAGGGCCTTATGCCGCTGCTCGCCTCGCCGATGTTTGCGCTCGGCGCCCAGGAGTTCCTGGCGCTGGCGACCAAGCTCGATGGCGAGACGGGGGAGACCTCGCGCCGGAATATCGACATGGGCATCATGAGCGATTCCGATGTGCCGGGCTTGCAGGGCTTGCCGCTTGTGACGCGTGCCCGCGAGGTGCTGCGCTACGCACTGCGTCGCGTGGGGCGTGATTCGTTCGCCGCCATCGCGCGCGACGCGGTCAATGCCTCCGGCTGGTTCGTGCGCCTGGCGCAGCGCGGCCCCGAGGGCAAGGCCATCGCCGCCAACGTGCTCAAGGCGCTCGACGCCGTGGCCGAGGAGGAGGCCGAGTTCGGCAACTCGCCGCGTTCCATCGCGCTGGCCTTCGACCGCTTCTTGGCGGGCAAGGAGGCCCCGGGTGCCCTCAACGAGGAGGGCGACGGCGCGGTGCGCATCATGACCGTGCATGCGTCCAAGGGTCTGGAGTATCCGGTCGTAGCGGTTGCCGAGTGTTTTGGCGTGCGCAAGCCGTCCGGTGCGGCTCAGATGGGGCGTGTCGAGGGCGGAGCGCAGGTCGTGGCACTGCCAGCTCGTTTTGATGGCGTTAAGCTTGCCGATGGGACCTTTGTGAAGGGCGATGACGTCAAAAAGCAGTTTGAGCATGCGTTTAAGGGCAAGGGCACGTCGCTGTGGCTGCCGCCGGAGCTCATGGAGGACGTCTGTGCGACGGGTTCTCCCGCCGAGGCATTTGCTCGCCTGCGCAACGACGACCTGCAGCTTTCGCTCGAGGAGCGGGCTCGTCTGCTCTATGTCGCCATGACGCGAGCGCGTGAGCTGGTCATTCTGGCGATGGATGCCGGCGTGAGCCGCGGCAAGGTGACGGCGCCGACCTTTGATGTCGAGACCGATCTGACCTACGATGTGCTGCGCCGTATTTTGCCGACCGATGCTCTGGATATGCCGCAGCTCGATGCCGACCGCTTGGTGTTCGACAACTCCCAGCTGGGCGACTACGAGCTCATTTCGCTCGCGGGCTTTACCTTTGGCGAGCAGACGTTTGAGGCCAACGCTTCGCTGGATGCCGAGGGCAGGCTTGTTCGTGGCGATGCCGATACGGATGCTGCCGACGATTTGGCCAGTACAATCGTCCCCGGTCCTGTCGACCCCAAGCCCGATTCGTTCGAGCTTGTGTATCCCCAGGCAGTGGACGTGCGCATGGGCATCTGTCCGTATCCGATGCGTGACTCGTATAGCTACTCGTCAATCGCCGCGGCACTCCATGCCGAGACGGAAGACCGTGCCGCCGAGGCTCGTGTTCCCATGGACGAGGCCGGCGATGATGCGGAGTCGGATGGTTCCGAGATGACGGACGCAGACGTGGCCGCTGTCGAGCCCGCCGGCAATCCCATGGCGCTGGGCTCGGCCTTCCACGCCGCCTGCCAGTGGCTTATCGAGATGGGTGCCGATGCGCTGCCCGCTGAGCGTGCCGACGCCCTGGCTCGCCTGTGGCACCTGACGCCAGAACAGCGCGAGCGCTTCGATGTCGCTCTGGAGCGCTGGCTCAAGTCGTCGGTTCGTGCCGAGCTGTTCGCGTGGCCGTGCGTTCGCGCCGAGGTGCCGTTCTTCTCGCTGGGCTGCGAGGACGAGGACATCGCCCGCTACGGTGCATATGCCGAAGGCGCCATCGACGCTTTGGCGACCGACCCGGCCGATCCGTCACGCGCACTGGTCATCGATTACAAGACGGGTGGCACGCCGGATGAGACGCCGGACCAGCTGCTCGAGAAGCACGCCCTGCAGGCGCGCGTCTACGCCGACGTGTTGCACAAGGCGGGCTTTGAGACGGTGACGGTCAAGTTCGTTCGCGTGGAGCAGGCGAATCCAGCCATCTTCGTCGAACCCGCCGAACCTCAAGTAGTCATCTACAATCTCTAGCCCTCAGATAACTTGCGGTGGAATGCGGACTGTTTTGGCCAAAAAAGCCGCCAAACAGTCCGCATTTCACCGCAACTGCAAGAGGAGCCGTGTTGGTTTGGCTAGGTTCGGGTGCTGTCCGTGCCGTGGGGTAAAATCGTTCAGTCAGAACACGAACCCGCATCGGAGCTCATCACATGGCATTCGTCCATCTGCACAACCACACTGTCTTTTCCATGCTCGACGGCGCAACCCGTATCCAGGATATGGTCAACCGTGCCGTTGAGCTGGGCATGCCCGCCGTGGCCATTACCGACCACGGCTACATGTATGGCGTGCCCGATCTGGCGCTGGCCTGCGACGCCGTCAACCACAACACGCCCGAGTACAAAACCTGGAGCCACGACAAGGCCTTCTTGGAAAAGGACCGCCGCGACGAGCTGGTGGAGCCCGACCCCGAGGCAAACCCGCGTGAGCATGCCCAGTACGTCAAAGACATGGCCATGTGGGACGAGAAGGGCAACATCGACGAGCTCAAGCCGCCCCTGGTCATCAAGCCCATCTTTGGCTGCGAGGTCTACTTTACGCCGGACGAGACCCTTGCCCGCGACCACAAGCCCGAGCTCTACCATATGATCCTCCTGGCCAAAGACCAGGAAGGCTACGTCAACCTGATGCAGACGGTCTCCGAGGCCGCCGTGCAGGGCTTTTACTACAAGCCGCGCGTGACGCTCGACAACCTGCGCCGCCATGCCAAGGGCATGATCTGCACGAGCGCCTGTATCGCGGGCATCATCCCCAAATACATCGACCGCGGCGACATGGAAGGCGCCATCAAGTGGGCCGAGACCTTCCGTGATACCTTCGAGCCCGGCGACTTCTACATCGAGATCCAGGAACACGGCATCACCACCGACAACGGCCTGACTGACGAGCAGATGGACCGCACGCTCATCGATATCGCCAAGCAGGTGGGCGTCAAGGTCATCGCCACCAACGACTTCCACTACCTGCGCCGCGAGGATGCGCCCGTGCAGGACGTCATCATGTGTATTGGCATGAACGCCAAGGTCGACGACCCCAACCGCATGCGCATGACCGGCTCGGAGTTTTACATGAAGACCGAGGAGGAGATGCGGGCGATGTTCCCGTATTGCCCCGAGGCCTGCGACAACACGCTCGAGATCGCCGACAAGTGCTACGTTGAGCTGGACTGGGACTCCATCATCCTGCCGCGCTTCCCGTTGCTCGATCCCGGCGAGACGCATGAGAGCCAGTTCCGCCGCGAGTGCGAGAAAGGTCTGCGCCAGCACTATGGTGACGACTGGGCCACACGCGAGATCGGTGGCGTCAACATCAAAGAACGCTTTGAGTACGAATACAAGGTCATCTGCGACAAGGGCTTTGCCGCCTACTTTTTGATCGTTGCCGAGTACGTGCAATGGGCCAAGGACAACGGCATCGGCGTCGGCCCCGGCCGTGGCTCGGCCGCCGGCGCTATCGTCGCCTACGCCATGAACATCACCGCGTTCGACCCGCTCGAGAACGGCCTGATGTTCGAGAGGTTCCTGTCCCCGCAGCGTACCGAGATGCCCGATATCGATATGGACTTCGACGATGAGCGGCGCCTCGAGGTCGTGGAGCACGTTCGCCAGCTCTACGGCCCCGAGAAGGTCACCCACGTCATCACCTACTCGACCATTAAGGCCAAGCAGGCCATCAACGACGCCGCGCGCGTGCTGGACTATCCGGTCTACATGGGCCAGCGCCTGTCCAAGATGGTCTCGAGCGACCCCAAGGTCAAGCTCAAGCAGGTGCTCGAAAAGCAACCCGGCAAAGAGGATCTGTTTAACCCCGATTTTGCCGAGGCCTATAAAAAGGACGACGACGCTCGCCGCATCATCGACACGGCGCTCTCGATCGAGGGCCTCACTCGTGGCGAGGGCGTGCACGCGTGCGCCGTTTTGATCTGCCGTGACCCCGTCAACGAGCACGTGCCCACCAAGCTCGATACCAAGGGCGGCGTCGAGATTACCCAGTACGAGGGCCATACCGTCGCCGACATGGGCCTGCTCAAGATGGACTTCCTGGGCCTGCGCACGCTGACGGTTATCTCCAAGGCCAAGGCCAACATCAAAAAGAACTTCGGCATCGACATCAAAGAGGAAGAGATCCCCTTTGACGATCCCGAGATCTTTAAGCTCATGGGCTCCGGCCACACCGCCGGCGTCTTCCAGGTCGAGTCCGCCGGCATGACGGCCACGATCAAGAACATGAAGCCCACCGAGTACAAACACGTCGTAGCATTGATCGCCCTGTACCGCCCGGGCCCGTTGGGCGCCGGCATGGTCTCGTCCTACATCAACCGTATGAATGGTAAGGAGCCGGCGGTCTCCTACGACGACCGCCTGGACGACATCCTGGGCGAAACCTACGGCACCATGGTCTACCAGGAGCAGGTTATGCTCATCTCCGTCGAGATGTGCGGCTTCTCCAAGGGCGAATCGGACTCGCGTATCCGTAAGCCCGTGGCTAAAAAGAAGATCAAACTGCTCACGTCAACGGTGCTCCACTGGGAGGATGGCTCGGACGAGACCACCTACGACCACTGGATGAACGGCGCCATCAAGAACAACTACACGCGCGAGGTCGCCCAGAAGATTTGGGACGATGTTCTCGAGTTCGCGTCCTACGCCTTTAACAAGTCGCACTCCGCCGGCTACGCCATCCTGGTTATGCAGACGGCGTGGCTCAAGGCGCATTATCCGCACGAGTACATGGCGGCCGTTCTGACGTCCTATACGGGCAAGACCGACAAGATCGTGCATTACGTCTCGGCGTGCCGTCACGACGGCATCCCCGTGCTTTCGCCAGATGTCAACGAGTCCGGTACCGAGTTCACGGCTACCAAGGAAGGCGTGCGCTTTGGTTTGGCTGGCATCCGCGGCGTGGGCACCGGCGTGGCGCAGGCGATTATCGCCGAGCGCGAGGCGGGCGGTCCGTTTAAGACGCTGCACGACTTTGTCGAGCGCGTGGACTCGAGCCAGGCCAACCGTCGCGTGATCGAATCGCTCATCAAGGCAGGCGCCTTCGACTCCACGGGGTATCCGCGTCGCCAGATGATGCACTTTGTGGATAAGAACAACCCCGAGAACATCATCGATGCCGCGGTAAAGCGCCAGAAAGATCGCGCGAGCGGCCAGACGTCGTTCTTCGATATGTTTGGTGATGTTGAGGGCTCGGGCTTTGAGGTGAGCGTGCCCGATCCGGATGGCCAGGAGTGGGACCGTCACCTTAAGCTGAGCCAGGAGAAGGAGGTTCTGGGCATCTATGTCTCGGACCACCCACTGCGCCCGTTTGAGTATGCGCTAGCCAAGGCGCGCGACTTCTCGTTCTCGCAGATCGATACCGGCTACGAGGTGCAAAACCCCACGGGCGGTACCATCAACCAGGAGATTCCCGAGGGCAAGGCGCTGTGGTGGGCCGGCATGGTCTCGAGCGTGTCCAAGCGCGTGACCAAAAACGGCGACCCCATGGGTATTGTGCAGCTCGAGGACATGGAAGGCGAGGCCACGGTCGTGGTGTTCCCCAAGACCTACAAGGAGGCCGAGGGGTACCTGTACGGCGAGGTCGATCCCGAGACCGGCGCGCAGCTGTCCGATGCGTTTGTGCGCATTAAGGGCAAGCTCGAGCGCTCGGACCGCGGCGATCAGATCATCGCGCAGGAGATCGTGCCGCTGGAGCTTAACGAGGAGAACAACAAGCCCAAGGTGTTTGAGGTCATGGTGCCCAACAGCCGCTTTAGCCAGGGCAATATGGCGCGTCTTGCCACGGTGCTTACCGCCAACCCGGGCGGCGACCGCGTGGAGATCTTTATCGAGCAGGTGGACGGGCGTGTGCTGCGTGCCGAGGTTCCGGCCAAGGTCAACGCACGCTCGATTCCGCTGCTGGCAGAGGCAAAGGCCATCGTTGGTAACCAAGGCAGAGTGACGGTGATCTAAGAGCGACCTTGCTGGTCCGCGCGAGATTGGAGGAAGTGATGGCGCAGGGGACGTTTGTGCAGGCGCTTCGTAAGGAGGCGGCGCTTGGCAGCACCTTTATGAAGGGGCGTTCGCTCATGCTCAACGGCGCCGTGCTGTCGTTTGAGGACTCCGGCTCGCGCTTCTCCAAAAACGTGAACATCGAGGGTTCGGTGCGCGGCTCGCGCGGCGACCTGTACAAGACGCACGTGGCGCTCGACATGGACGAGCACGAGGTTATCGACTACGACTGCGATTGCCCCGCTGCCTTCCGCTATTCCGGCATGTGCAAGCACGCCATCGCCACGGCGCTGGCGTATCTGGATGCCAGTGGCGCCGAGCCCGTCGAGGGTTTGCGCACACCGGTCCGCACGTTTACGGCGCAGCCGAAACAGCCCGCGCGCACCGCGCTCAAAGCGCCGGCCGTCAATCCCAACTTTCCCTTTCCGGCGCCCGTCCCCACGAGTCCCAGCCTCATGGCGGCGCTCTCCGATCTTTCGGACGCACGCATGGATGAGCTGGCGAGCATGCGCCGCAAGCTCGCTGGCAGTGTGGATCCCGATGCCCCCAAGGCGGTGTTGGAGCCCTCGTTGGTGCCGTACTACAATCCACTGTTTGCCGACCGCTTTAGTTGGGCGCTCGAGCTTCGCATTCGTTGTGGATCGGTCTCCTACGTGGTCAAGGATATCGACGGCATGGCCGACGCCTATGTCCGAGGCGGCACCTTCTCGTACGGCAAGAAGCTCACGTTTGTCCATACGCCCGAAGCCTTCGAGGACGTGTCGACAAAGCTGCTCAACCTTGTTGTGACGACAGTTGCCTATCTCGATGACATCACAAGCTCGCGTTCGGCGTCGTACGACTTTGCCCGCAGCGGTTTTGTCGCCGAGCGTCAGTTGCCGCTGTCCGAGCATAGCATCGTATATGTGCTGGACCTGCTGCGTGGCCAGACCATCTCCTTTGAGCCCGCCTGGTCGCGGGGGACGACGACGCATCGCGCCTATGACGTGGCGGTTGAGATGCCTCCGGAAGGGGAGGACGAGGCTCTGTCTAAGCGCCCACCGCTCCTTGCCGCCAAAATCGCGCCGGCGGCTGGCGGCAGCTACGATCTACGCCTGCCGGCCGATGCATACTGCTTTGCTTCGGGCGACGTTGCCTATCTGGTCGACACCCGCCGTGCGCGCCGCGCCGATGTAGCGTTTGCCCAGCATGCGGCGCCGTTCCTATCGCGCTTACTGCCCTGTCGCACGCCGATCCATATCGCTGTCGACCAGGTGGGGGAGTTCTGTCGTATGGCGCTGCCCATTTTGCGCGACTACACCGACCTTACCGCGCCCGCCGTGCTCGACACCGTGGCGCCCGAGCCGAGCTTTGCCATGGCAATCGGTGTCGACGACGGGCTCGTGACCTGCAAGATTACGGTTTCCTACGGCGACTGGTCGGCAGATCTCTTTAGCCTGGGTGCTCCGGGAAGCCCCTTCGAAGAACAACGCCCGGGCGTGCCGCCGCGCGACGAGATAGCAGAGTTTCGCGTTATGGACACGGCGGCCCTGTATTTCGACTTTTACGAGGGCGGCCTGGCGTTTGAGGAGCGCGACGACGAGAGCCTGTTCTGCTTGCTGACCGAGGGCCTGTCTGCCCTGTCCGAGCTGGGCGAGGTCATGCTCAGCGACCACCTACGCCAGATCTCGGTGCGCCCTGCGCCCAAGCTTTCGGTGCGTGCCACCGTCAAGAGCAACCTGCTCGATGTTGAACTGGGCGCGAGCGGTCTTTCGGCGGCAGATCTTGCCATCTACCTCGACTCCTACAAGCGCCATCAAACGTTTGCGCGCCTTACGTCCGGCGACATCATTCGCCTGGACGAGGGCGCTCGAGCCGCGTTTGGCCTCGCCAAGGACCTGGGCGTCGATGCCGTCGACCTGATCGACGGCGTGTCGCTTTCCGCATCGAGCACCCTGTTCGTCGATAGCATGCTCGCGCGCACGCCCGCGCTCGAGGCCGATCGCGACGCTGCGTTCCGCCGTACCGTCGAGCGCCTGGACACGCTCGGCAAGATGGACTTTACGGTACCCGCCTCGCTCAAGGCCACGCTGCGTGGCTACCAGGTCGACGGCTACCAGTGGCTCGGCTCGCTTGAGCATCTGGGCCTCGGCGGTATCTTGGCCGACGATATGGGCCTGGGCAAAACGCTCCAGATGATCGCGCATATCCTGGTGCGCGTGGAGGCGGGGGACAACAAGCCCACGCTCGTGGTATGCCCGGCCTCACTCGTGTACAACTGGACTGCCGAGCTGGAGCGCTTTGCGCCCTCGCTGGATGTGTGCGCCATCGTGGGCGCCAAGGCTCAACGCCGCGTGCAGATAGCAGGCGCCGACGAGCATAACGTGGTCGTGACGTCGTATGACCTCATGCGCCGCGATATCGACGAGTATGCCGAGCGGGACTTTGCCCGCGTGGTGCTCGATGAGGCCCAGTACATTAAAAACCCGCTCACCCAGGTGGCGCGCGCCGCAAAGCGTCTGCCTGCCGGCGTGCGCTTTGCCCTGACGGGCACGCCCATCGAAAACCGCCTATCCGAGCTCTGGAGCATCTTCGACTTTTTAATGCCGGGCCTGCTCGGCACGCGCGAGTCGTTTGCCAAGCGCTTCGAAAGCCCGGTCGAGCATGCCGAGGGCGACAGTGCCGCTCGCCTGCAAGCGCTCGTGTCGCCGTTTGTGTTGCGCCGTGTCAAGGAAGACGTGGTGGCCGACCTGCCCGAGAAGATCGAGGATACGGTCATGGCGCAGCTCACCGGCGAGCAGCGCAAACTCTACCTGGCCAACCAGGACCGCATCGCCCAACAGGTGCAGCATCGCGAGGCATCCGAGTTTAAGAAGGACAAGCTCAAGGTGCTCGCCGAGCTCACCAAGCTGCGCCAGATCTGCTGCGACCCGCGTCTGCACTACGAGGATTACAAGGCGGGGAGCGCCAAACTCGATACGTGCATGGAGCTCGTGCACGGCGCACTCGACGGCGGACATCGCATCCTGTTGTTCAGCCAGTTTACGGGTATGCTCGATATTATCGGTAAGCGCCTGGCCAAGGAGGACATCGCCTTCCTTAAGCTCACGGGCGCTTCGTCTAAGGAGAGCCGCGCCAAGATGGTCGCGCAGTTCCAAGCGGGCGAGGTTCCGGTCTTTTTGATTTCGCTCAAGGCGGGCGGCGTGGGCCTTAACTTGACGGCTGCCGACGTGGTCATCCACTACGACCCGTGGTGGAACGTGGCGGCGCAGGACCAAGCAACTGATCGTGCACACCGTATTGGCCAGCAACATACCGTGACCGTGTACAAGCTCATCGCCAAGGACACGATCGAGGAGCGCATTATGCAGATGCAGGAGTCCAAGCGCGACCTGGTCAACAGCGTGCTCGGCGGCGACGGCATCTCGTCGGCACTGTTCACGCGCGAGGATGTTCTGGCGCTGCTCGGCGGCGACGGGCGCTAGCCGCGCGCGGGGTGGGACTGCTGGAGTGGGCAGGACGGTCGACGCATTTTGGTCCGACCGCTTGCCTGATCCGTTATGTGTTCATTTGCAATGCCGTGGATGGTTTGTCTGCCTTTGGGCATAAGAACCATCAAGAACATTGGCATATCAGCAAAGGAGAACATCATGGCGAAATTCTTTAAGGACCCCGACGGCAAGCTCATCGCTGCCCTTGGCGACGACGTTGCGACCCCTGCCGGTTGCACGGAACTGACCGCAAACACTGAGGACGCGGCGCACGAGAAGCACGTGCCTGTTGTCGAGACCGAGCGCGATGGTCACGTGATTCGTGCACGCGTTGGCTCGGTCGAGCACCCCAGCCTGCCCGAACACTACATTGAGTGGATTGCGCTTGAGGCCGAGGGCCGCTTAGAGGTTCATTACCTTGAGCCCGGCATGAAACCCGCGACGTTTTTCGCGGGCGGCTCCAAGACCGGTACCGTCTATGCCTACTGCAACCTGCACGGGCTGTGGTCCGCGACGTTCTAGGAGCGCGCCCCTGCTCGGGGTATCATAGCTAGCATATGCACATGCAAGCGCCGGCTGCATTATGCGGCCGGCGCTTTTACTACGATTTCGATGGTTTACGACGGAAAGGGCTGGGCCATGAAGCTCGCGCTTGCACAGATCGATATGCGCCTGGGTGATATTGAGGGCATTTGCGGCCGCATCGAGGACCAGGCTCGTCTGGCCCACGAGCGCGGGGCGCGCGTGCTGTGCGTTCCGGCTCCGCTCTTTATGGGCGCCATGCCCGGTGGCCTGGTGGGCGCTGCCGACTTTGAGCACGACATGCTTGCCGGCTTGACCGGTGTCGCCGAGCGTATCCAAGAGCTTGACATGATCTGCATCGTGCCCGCGGCGGTTTCGTTTGAGGGCCAGCCGCTGCTCGACTACATGATGCTCAAGGACGGTCATGTGGTGCCGGCGCGTTCGAGCATTGCCCTGCAGCGTGGCGAGAACAACGACACGCGTTGGGCGCCGCCGGTGTTCGACGTGGACGGCGTGCGCATCGCCGTGATTTTTGACTTGGACCGCGAACTCGAGATGTTGCCGACCGGTGTTGACCTCATTGCGTATTTCCAATTCAACGCGTTTGACATGACCGACCGTGAGACTGCCGCCATTGCCGCCGTTCGCAGCGGCGCCTACCGCAAGATCGCATCCAAGCGCAGCGTGTGGTTTGCCTGCATGGCGCCGGTCGGCGCCTATGACGAGTCGGTGTATACCGGCGGTTCGTTTGTGCTCGACGACTGCGGTCGCGTGGTGGCCCAGGCGCCGTGTTTTGAGGAGAGCCTGCTGGTTCAGGAGATTCAGCGCGGCGTGATGCTCGATGCCCTGGAAGATCACGAGCTGCCCGAGTTTCGTTCCGAGGAGTGGCTGTGGCAGGCGCTGGTGCTCGCCGTGCGCGACAACGCCCGGGCCCGCGGTGCGTCGCGTGCTGTTGTGGCACTCGAGGGTGACTTGCCGTCGTCTTTGCTGGCGGCGCTGGCCGTCGACGCTCTGGGCCCGCGCAATGTGATTGGCCTGGTGCTGGGGCGGAACCGTATCTTTACGCCAGCGCAGGAAGAGGCCGAGGCTGCCCGCTGTGCCGCCGTCCGCGCCATTGCCGAGCGTTTGCACATTCGCACCGTCGAGCGCGATGCACCGGATGCGGCGCGTGTGCTCGATCGCGACGTGTCGGCGGGCGATGCCGAGCGCCTGCGTTCGCGCACGCTGGGCCTCATGCTGGAGGACACAGCGCTCGAGCTGGGTGCGATGGCGCTGAGCCCGCTGTCCAAAACCGAGTACGCGCTGGCGGCGCCGGCGCTTTGCGGCGGCTACCAGGGCGATTACGCGCCCTTTGGCGATGTGTACCTGTCGACGCTTGAGTTTGTGGCGCGTATGCGCAATCGCACGTCTGCCGTGGTGCCCCAAGAGCTCGTGACGCTCAACGCGGTGGAAGATTGTATGGAGCGCGTGCTGGCGCAAGCGCTCTCGACGCTCGACGGTCCGGTCGATATGCTCGACCGCACGGCACAGCTGCTCGGCGGGCTTGAGCCGGGTGAGGTTGATGGCGCGCTCGAGGCGCACGTGGACCGCAATCGATCTTTCGACGACATCCCGATGGCCACTGGCAAACCTGAGGCCTGCTCGCTGCTGCTGATGCTCGTTCGACAGGGTGAGGCTGCCCGCCGCATGCTGCCGACGGCACCGATCGTCTCGTCCCGCTCGTTTGCCGAGCGCTCTTGGCCGTACATGCTCGCATGGTCCGACCTGGGGCTTAATGGCAAGGAACGTATGTCGGTCGATTCGCTGGCGCGCGCCGAGGTACGCCGTTTTGCCGACGAGGATACGAGCGAGCGCATGCGAAACGAGATGATGGGCGTGCTGGGTGAGCTACTGGGTATTTCGCCCGAGCAGATGGAGGAGCTGCGCTCCGAGGACGGTCAGCGTCGTTTGCACGAGGGAATGAAGAAGTTCGAGGGCGAGGTTCAGGACGCCATCGATAAGATGATGGGCGGTCAGGGCGGCTCGCAAGGTGGTCCCCAGGGCGGCCCGATGCCGCATCCGCCGGTTGATCCGAGGCAGTTCCCCTTTTTCTCGCAAAATTAACTATGGGATAGGATTCGCTTCCAACCCTGACACTTCAACTAAGCATCTTGGCCCCGTTGTGTTATTCTAGAACAGACGTTCGTGAATGATGCGCGGGGCCTTGCCTTGCGCTGTGCTTGTGGCGAGGGGAGGTCGGCTTGGTTATCTTGGGCATTGACCCCGGTTTGGCTCATACGGGTTGGGGGATTATCGAGGAGCGGCGTGGCGAGGTTCGTTGCCGTGCCTATGGCTGCATCGAGACCAGTGCCGGAAGTCCGCTCGCGGTGCGCCTGTCGCATATCGCCCATGACCTTAAGGATGTCGTCGAGCGTTATCGACCCGACACGGCTGCTGTCGAGAGCATCTACTTTGGCGCCAACGTTCGCTCGGCCATCCCCACGGCGCATGCCCGCGGTGCTGCACTCGTCGCGCTTTCGGAATGCGCGCTCGAGATTGGCGAGTACACGCCCATGCAGATCAAACAGGCTGTGGTGGGCACCGGCGCCGCGGACAAGCGGCAGGTCGCCTACATGGTACGCACGCTCACGCAGCTCGACCACGACCCGCATCCCGACCATGCCGCCGATGCCCTGGCCTGCGCCATCTGCCACGTAAACCTCAGCCGCACCCGCGCCCTCACCGGTGGCGAGTTCTATCAACAGAGAGGAACCGGATACTGATGATTTCCCAGCTCCACGGAACGCTTGTCGAGGCCACGATGAGCTCTGCTGTCGTCGATGTGTCGGGCGTTGGCTTTGAGCTCGGCATTTCGGGCAGCACTGCGGCCACGTTGCCGACGCCCGGTGGCGAGGTCTGCCTCTACACGCGTATGCAGGTGCGCGAGGACGCCATGACACTTTTCGGTTTTTCCTCAAAGGATGAGCGCATGATGTTCGACCGGCTCGTGTCCGTTTCGGGCGTTGGCCCGCGCCTGGCGCTTGCCGTGCTTTCCACCTATACCGTGGGGCAGCTGTATTCGCTGGTGATGGCCGAGGACGACAAGGGCATGGCCAAGGTACCCGGTGTGGGCAAAAAGACAGCTCAGCGCCTGATCCTGGAACTCAAGAGCACCTTTGCCAAGGATAAGGGCTTTGTGCCGGTCGACGTGATTCCCGGCCAGGTTGCGATGCCCGTGCCCGCTGCTGCTCCCTCGGCCATCGATGATGCCCGTGCGGCGCTCCTTTCCATGGGCTTTAGCCCGCAGGAGACCGATGTTGCCCTGAGCGGGTATGATGGGCAGAATATGCGTGTCGAGGATCTGCTCGGCGCGGCGCTTAAGCGACTCGGAATGGATGCGTGATGTGGGAAGCCGATGACTCTCAGGACCTGTGGGCGACGCCCGGCAACTCGCCGGCGGCATCCATGGCGCACGGCGAGCGCATGGTGGGCTCGGAGCTGACGGCCGAGGATCTCGATGTCGACCGCACTTTGCGCCCCCAGCGCCTGGACGATTACTGTGGCCAGGAGCACATCAAGCAGAGCCTACGCGTGTTGATCGAAGCGGCGCAGAGCCGTGGCGAGACGCTCGACCACGTGATTTTCTCGGGTCCTCCGGGCCTGGGCAAGACCACGCTGGCCACCGTTATCGCCAACGAGCTGGGCGCTCAGATCAAGACGACGAGTGGCCCTGCCATCGCGCGCACCGGCGACCTGGCGGCTATCCTTACCAACCTGCAGCCGGGTGACGTGCTGTTTATCGACGAGATCCACCGTCTTAACCGTTCGGTCGAGGAAGTCCTGTATCCCGCGATGGAGGACTTTGCGCTCGATATTGTGATCGGTAAAGGCCCGGCCGCACGTTCTATTCGCTTGGATATCCCCAAGTTTACGCTGGTGGCGGCCACGACCCGTTCGGGCATGCTCACGGGCCCGCTGCGCGATCGCTTTGGTATCTCGTATCGCTTGGACTACTACACGGTCGAGGAGCTCGCCCAGATTGTGACGCGCTCGGCGACTATCCTGGGCGTGACGATCGATCATCCCAGTGCGCTCGAGATCGGCTCGCGTTCGCGCGGCACGCCACGTCTTGCCAACCGCCTTCTCAAGCGCGTGCGCGATTACGCACAGGTGTGCGGCAACGGCCCCATCGAGCTCGATATCTGCCGCCAGGCGCTCGAGTTCTTCGAGATCGACGAGCTCGGTCTGGACTGGATGGATATTCGTATCTTGGAGACGCTCGCCAAGACGTTCTCCGGTCGTGCCGTGGGACTTACGACCCTTGCCAGCGCGGTGGGCGAGGACCCGGGCACGCTCGAGGATGTCTATGAGCCCTATTTGCTGCAGTGCGGATTGATGATTCGCACACCGCAGGGTCGCCAGGCAACGCTTCGCACCTTTGAGCACCTGGGGATTGAACCTACCGTTTAGGGCGCTTTGTTTTGGCTAGTCTGTAGGCTATCACTGAGCATTGGATAAACATATCGCCATTCATCGGTTACGGGTGTTTTACTATTGCGCGCCCGTGCTATGCTGAATTGGTCTTTTTCTCATTCGGTAACGAAAGGACCGCCCATGCCTACTGACATCGAAATCGCACGTTCCGTCACGCCGCTGCCCATTACCGAGGTGGCTAAGAACGCCGGCGTCGACGTAAAGCACCTGATTCCGTACGGCTTCGACAAGGCTAAGGTTGACTATTCACTGCTCAACGAGCCGACCGATCACCAGGCCAAGCTCGTCCTCGTGACCGCTATCAACCCAACGCCTGCGGGCGAGGGCAAGACCACCACGACCATCGGTCTGGCCGATGGCCTGCGTCGTCGCGGCGTCAAGAGTGCCGTGGCCCTGCGCGAGCCTTCGCTCGGCCCCGTCTTTGGCGTTAAGGGCGGTGCCGCCGGCGGCGGCTGGGCTCAGGTCATCCCCATGGAGGATATCAACCTGCACTTTACCGGTGACTTCCATGCCATCGGTGCTGCCAACAACCTGCTGGCCGCCATGCTCGACAACCACATCCAGCAGGGCAATCAGCTCGGTATTGACGTTAAGCGCATCACTTGGAAGCGCGTCGTCGATATGAACGACCGTCAGCTGCGCCACGTCATCGACGGCATTGGCGGTAAGGCCCAGGGCGTGCCGCGCGAGGACGGCTTCGATATCACCGTCGCCTCCGAGGTCATGGCAATTCTGTGCCTGTCTACGAGCATCAGCGACCTCAAGGAACGCTTGGGCGAGATTGTCGTCGGCTATAGCTTTGCCGGCGAGCCCGTCCGTGCCCGCGACCTTAAGGCCCAGGGTGCCATGGCCGCACTGCTCAAGGATGCGCTCAAGCCCAATCTGGTGCAGACGCTCGAGGGTACGCCCGCGTTTGTCCACGGCGGTCCCTTCGCCAATATCGCCCACGGCTGCAACTCCATCATGGCCACGCGTATGGCTATGCGTTTTGGCGATGTCGCCATTACCGAGGCGGGCTTTGGTGCCGACCTGGGTGCCGAGAAGTTCCTCGACATCAAGTGCCGCATGACGGGCGTTCGTCCCAGCGCTGTTGTGGTCGTCGCCACTGCCCGCGCGCTTAAGTACAACGGCGGTGTTGCCAAGGGCGACCTCAACGAAGAGAACCTCGAGGCCCTCAAGGCCGGCATGCCCAACCTGCTGCGTCACGTCGACAACATCCAGAACGTTTATGGCCTGCCCTGCGTGGTCGCCATCAACCGCTTCCCGACGGACACCGAGGCCGAGCTTGCGCTCATCGAGTCCGAGTGCCAGAAACTCGGCGTCAACGTTAAGCTTTCCGAGGTCTGGGCCAAGGGCGGCGAGGGCGCGCTCGAGCTTGCCGATGAGGTCATGCGTCTGATTGAGCAGCCGAGCGAGCTCAAGTTTGCCTATGAGGACGGCGCTGATGTCGCTGATGCCCTCGAGGCCGTTGCCACCAAGGTCTACCGCGCCGACGGCGTTGACTTTACGCCGGCCGCCAAGCGCCAGCTCGCCGAGCTGCGCGAGAATGGCTTTGGCAACCTGCCGGTGTGCGTCGCCAAGACGCAGTACAGCTTTAGCGACAACGCCAAGGTCCTGGGCGCTCCCGAGAACTTCCGCATCACCGTGCGTGAGCTCAAGGTTTCTGCCGGCGCCCACTTTGTGGTCGCGCTGACCGGCAGTGTTCTGACCATGCCGGGTCTGCCCAAGGTGCCCGCGGCCGAAAACATCGACGTCGACAACGACGGCAACATCACCGGCCTGTTCTAAGTCTGCTGTCCATAGCTGCTTGTCCGCCCCGCCGTGCCCACAAGGCCCGGCGGGGCTTTTTGATCCTTAGGCCCGCGCATGTCTTGTAGATACCGACGGACTCTGCCCATCATAGGCTTTTGCGCTGGTAGAATGCATGGATAACTTGATGCTTACAGGCGACGGAAAGGAATCGTTGCATGGATCAGGACAAGACAACCGTGATGGGCGGCTACGGTTCCGCGCAGGCTGGCGATAGCGCCGATGCGACCCGCGTTGTTCCCAACCCCGGTTATGTCGACCCCGCCGCGACGCTGCCTTCTGCCGAGCCCACACGAGTTATGGGCTATGGCGACGCGGCGCAGGACCCTTACGCTGCATCTTTGCAAAGCCCCTATGGCAACGCGGCGGCAGACCCGTTTGATTACGCGCCGCAGGATTCTTATGCCGCCTCGACGCCGAATCCCTATGATGACCTGCCGCAGAATCCCATTCCGCAGCCTCAGCAGACGACGTATATGCCTCGCACGGCGCAGCCTCGCTACGAGTCGCGCGAGCCGTATCGCGAGTACCCCAAGTCGATTCCGCAATATGGCGAGGACGAGGAAGAGACGCCGTCGCGTTCGTCGAGCGTGATTAAGAAGATCCTCATCGTGCTGGCGATCTTCTTTGCGCTGTCGGTTGTGTTTGCCATCGTGTCGGGCATGCTCAACAAGCGAGGGAGTTCAACGGCCGATACCACTGCCGAGCAAACTGAGTCCGCCTCGTCTAGCGCCGTCGATCTGAGCGATATCCCGGGGCAGTACTGGTCCAACGCCAAGAAGATCCTCAAGTCGCGCGGCGCCGATCTTTCGAATGCCGTGGTCCTGACTGATGATGGCTCAACGCCCGTCGTCGATGCCAACTGGGTCGTTACTTCTGCCTACTATAACGACAACGGCAACCTCGAAATTCAACTCACGCACAAGAACAGCTCGGGCAACTCGTCCGACGGCCAAAGCGGTACCGACAGTTCGAGCTCCAATACGCTGGAGGACTTGAGCAACAAGGCACAGGAGTTGGGAGACAAGGCGCAAGAGCTGGGCGACACGGCACAAAACCTGGGCGATACCGCGCAGAACTTGGGCGGCATGGCGACGGATGCCTGGAACGCCCTGCAAAACGGCATCTCGGGCGCGCAGGGAAACTAGCGGACGAGCGGAGCGGGGCTACAGCTGCTCGGCCGGACGCTCGGGCGAGCTAAAGCCCGAATCAAACGTGACGACGCATGAGACGTCGGGCCGGCGCTCGTGCACGATGCGCGTGACGAGCTCCAGCAGCTCCTCGTCGGATATGCCAAAGCCGTCGGGACGCACCAGGTCAAACGAAACGAACCCGTCGTGCTCGTGCAGGTCGTGGATGGAGAGCGCGGGATCGATCTGCATGACGCCGCGCTTGACCCAGCCGCGCAGGTCGTCGCCAGTGGTGGCGATGGGGTCGCAGTGCAGCGTGATATCGATGCCCATCTGGCGCTTGATGTCGTGCTCGATGGTGTCCAGAATCTCGTGGTGCTCAAATGCGTCGCCCTCGCCGGGCATCTCCACGTGGGCGCTGGCAAACTGACGACCGGGGCCGTAGTCGTGCACCATGAGGTCGTGCGTACCCAAGACCTGCGGATAGGACATGATCTTGTCGCGGATTGCCTGGACGAGCTTGGGGTCGGGCGCTTGCCCCAGCAACGGGCTGATGGCGTCACGCACTAGGCCCATGCCGCTGATGCAGATAAAGATGCCCACACCCAGGCCTGCCCAGCCATCGAGGTCAAAGCCGGTCGTCTGCGAAATAAACGCCGCCACCAAGACCGAGCCCGAGGTGATGACGTCGTTTTTGGAGTCCTGTGCCGTGGCGATGAGCGTCTCCGAGTCGATGCGATCGCCCAGCGTGCGGTTGAACGCTGCCATCCAGAGCTTAACGAGCATGGACAGAACAAGGGCGGCCATGGAGAGCGCCGAATACACGGTGGGGGAAGGCTTGATGATCTTAGTGACCGACTCGAGGATCAGATTGATGCCGACGGCGCAAACCAGGACGGCGACGAACAGGCCGGCTAGGTACTCATAGCGACCGTGGCCATAGGGGTGGCCTTCGTCTGCCGGGCGGCTGGCAAGGCGGAACCCGAGCAGGCTCACGATGTTGCTCGAGGCATCGGAGAGGTTGTTGAAAGCGTCGGCGATGAGGGAGACGGAGCCGGCGAGCAGGCCCGCGATGCCCTTGGCCAGGCACAGGGTGATGTTGAGGCCAATGCAGACGAGGCTTGCGGAAAAGCCCGCGTTGGTGCGGCAAGATGCATCGACCGGCTCGCTCTCGCTGCCGGGAACAAGCGTATGTACCAGCCGATTTACAAATAGCATAGCGGTCGTCCTCACAATCATGTTTAAGGGGATAGTGTAGCTCGCGCGGGGGCGCCGTGCACCGATGCTCAGAAAATGCAGCAATAGTCTGCCGGTGCTAACGAGCGAGCCTTCTCGTCTGCCTGGGTGGTCCATTTTGGGCCACATGGGTATGGGCATGTGCCTGCTTGCTCGACATACTTAATGTCGACAGCCCCTGTGCAAAGGAGGACGTTTCCATGGACGAGATGTTTGCCATTAGATGTCAAAACTGCGGCGGCCCTATGTACTCGCACCAGGCTAAGCGCAGCTTTGAGTGCGCCTATTGCGGCACGGTCGTTCCGTGGCAGGCGGACGCCGGAGAGCCCAAGAGCGCTTTGGGTATTCGCCATACGCCGTTGACGGTGGTGGATGGACTGCTCAAACTCACGCATGTGTCGCAACTCGAGCGCCCGCAGGACCCGGACTGGTATTTCTTCAATGCGCACTGGCGCAATCAGTCGGTCCTGGAACATCTGCTGTGGGAGGATCGCGGCACGGCGCAGGAGTTCCAAGAGGCCACGCATGTGAGCATTCCTTGCCCCTTCTGCGGAGCGTCCTTTGAGGGCGAGTCAACGCAGCGTGTGTTTGAGTGCCCGTCCTGCGGCAATAAGATTGGCATTGCGGACCTGCTCAAGCCGGGGACGTTTAGCAAGCGCCTGACCATGGGCGTTGGTGCGGAGTATGTGCCCGAGCAGGGTATTCCCTGCGAAATCTCGCCGCAGCAGGCACGTGCCAACGCGCTGCAGCTGGTGCGCCAGTATCCGGATGCCTTTGCCGGGCACGACGTGGAAGACGCGATCCAAAACGACATGATGCTCTTCTATTTCCCCATGGCGCTGGCGGACTTGCGCATGATGGCGAGCTTCCCGGGCAAGGGCCTGAGCAAGGAGGCCTTGGTGTACTACGAGGTGCTCGACTGGGCATACCCCAGGGCAAACTACCTGGACGTTCGCCTCATGGGCATTTTGGAGCCGTGGGACTTTGCCAAGGTCGGTCCGTTCGATCCCGCCATGCAGGAAGGTGACTTTCGCGTTGTCTCAGTCGATGCGTCTACCAAGGACCAGGTGGTCATTGATAAGTTGGCGCTCGACGTTGCGGGCAACGACGCCGAGGCTGTACTGGGGCTCAATAAAAAGAGCATTCGCATGTGGGCGCGCAAGGCCCGCAAACATAAGGACGGCCTGGTGATGGTGCCGGTCTACTTTGTCGATCGTCCTGCCTCGGATAGTCGCGATGGCGAACAGGTGCGCATCGCCGTGAACGGCCAGACGGGCCGCGCGGCTGCGGTGGTGTTTAGTGACAAGCGCGAGACGCATGTGGTGGCACCGCTCAATCCCAACGTGATGCTGTCGAGCGAAAGCACCGTGCACGCCACGCCCATCGAGGTCAAATACGTTAAATCGCCGTTCCTATACCAGATCGTACGCCGTGGAGGCGGCGAGCAGCCGCGACAGGTGGCGGCCGCAGCCGAGGGTTCCTACCGAGAGGAGAAGCCCAAACGCCGCGGTCTGCTGGGTGCGCTATTTGGGAAGTAGGGGGGAGTAGCACCGGTTGTTGCCGTAAGGTGATGGCCGGGGGTGCGGGGCAGCTCTCAGGAGTGCGGGCTGCCGTCTGATTGTTTGAGGGTGCCAGATGTAAATAAACAGTGGAGCGGCTGCAAAAGAGCCGCCCCACCGGGTAAAATCAGGTTGTGCCGCGGAACCCGCTCCTCAGCTAGTCACACTTCGGAAGCGCGGGCAACGCAGGTATTATCGTCTAAAGGGCCGGCTGCAACCGGCCCTTTTCTGTGGCAGCCAATGGACCCACATCAGACGAAGGCCGCGTCTTTGCCTGTCAGGTCACGCTCGCCAGCCACGGCTAGAATGTCGTTGCCGGCTTCCATGACCGGTATTGTTTCGTAGCGTGCGTCGCAACCGCGAGTGCGCCTGCGACGGCTGCGGTGGTTTCGGTCGCAATGTGCTGCTACCCTTGCGTTTCGCCATTAGTCGCTTCGTTGATGGCGCGGTACTCGGCACTCAGCTCGCGCGCCAGCTCTTCCTTGCTTGGAAGATATGGCAGGTATTTGGCGGCAAACACTTGGTCGTTGTCTTCGGGCAGCGTGTACTCGACGATCGAATCGCTTTTGTCCGCGCAGAGCACGATGCCTATGGGCGGATTGTCGCCTTCGTTCATGAGCTCGCGCGTGTAGTAGTTCACATACATTTGCATCTGGCCCAGGTCCTGATGCGTAAGGTCGTCCGTCTTAAGGTCGATGAGCACGAAGCAGCGCATCAGATAGTTGTAAAAAACAAGGTCAATATAGAAATGGCGCCCATCAAAGGTGATGCGCTTTTGGCGCGCCTCGAAAGCGAAGCCACGGCCAAGCTCCAGCAGGAACTTCTGAAGATGCGTGATGAGCGCCTGTTCTAAATCGCTCTCGCGAAACGCAGTATCGTCCGAGAAACCTAAAAACTCCAGTACATATGGGTCGCGGATGATGTCCTCGGGGCGACGAGCCGGGGCGCTCTTTTGGATTTCCTGGGTGACGGCCTCTTTGTCCTTGCTGGCAAGTAGGCGCTCGCGGAACATGGTGTTGATCTGGCGCTCGAGCTGACGCGTGCTCCAACGAGAATCGGCGCATTCGTTCATGTACCAGGCGCGAGCATCAGGGTCGGGAATGCGCATCAACCTGCGGTAATGAGTCCAGCTCAATTCGCTACGCAGTGCGTCGCGAATTGGAAACGCAAGAAAGAACTGACGCATATTGCGAAGGTTTGCGATGCCAAAGCCTCTTCCGAAATCCGCGGTAAGCCTTCTGGAGAGGCCTGCAATCAATGCCTCCCCATATGCTGCGCGCTCCTCTCCGCCCTGCTCATCAACAATGCTCTTGCCCATCTCCCAATACGCCTCAACCATCGCAAAGTTAACGGCGGTATAGGCCTTGTCGCGAGCGGCGTTGAGAATTGAGGAGACCTGCTTGTAAAAACCTTCGGGCACGATTGCCGATTCTCCACGGTTTACCAGTTCGCCCATCACTGTCGCCCCACTTTCCTCTTGTGGAATGCATCTTTATCGCATTTAGTTTAAAGCCTCGCGCGGACACGAATTGCTTTGCTGTCTGGCACCTTCGCATGGGAGCCTTGCGGTGACTAAAATGTGGCCATAGAGGCAGTTTTAGCGAACCCCGCGGGAGTGACACGCATGGATAACAACACTTTGCTGTTCCAGGACAAAGGTTCGGGTAGGTTTAAAGACGTTAAGATCTACCCCAACCGTATTGAGGTGCTCAAGAAGGGCACTTTTGGTGGCAAGCACACCGAGATTGTTTATCTTAAGGACATTACGGGCGTCAATAGAATCAAAGGCCGCGATGTTTTTTTGCGCAATCGTCTGTTGACCGCTTGCGTCTTTAGCCTGAGTAGCCGTGCGAAGGCCCAGGAATTTGTGAACGCGCTGAACATGGTGATGTAGCCGATAGCGGCGTTCGGGCCAAGGTAAAAATCGGGGGCACAGAACGGTGTTCTGCGCCCCCGATTGAGTCGATGTGTCTAAAAGGCCGGCTTGCCTATTCGACAACGTCCTCGTTGTTTTCACCGTCACTGGCAAGCATCGCCGCGCCGGCGACCGTTGTCGCCACGGCTGCGGCAGCGAGCCCGGCGGCAACGCCAGAGCTGTCGCCCGTGTCGGCGAGCTTTCCGCCCGAGCCCTTGCCCTTGTTGCCCTTACCGTTCTTATCAGCGCTGCCTGCGTTGGAACCCGTGCCGCTGCCGGTGCCGGTGCCGCCTGCACTGTCCGAGGCCGCTACGGTAAAGCTTGCGGCTCCGTCGCTGGCGAGCGTGTAGTTCTGCGCCGCGTTGCCCAAGAGACCGTTCACGCGCACCCAGTACGTTCCTGCGGCAAATGTTTCGCCCTCGGCCATTGCTGTGCCCGGAGCGCCGTTCGCGTCGTGCACAAACTCGAGCTGGGCCGTGCAGGCATCGGTTTCGAGCTTGCCCTCGAGTGATGCCGCAATCTTGGCGCGCACGTCTTCGCCGGCCTTAAGGCCTTCGAGTCCCTCAAAATGGGGCGTCAGCGCGCGTGGATCGATATCGATGGGCACAGAGCCCTGCAGCCCCGTAACGGTCTCGTTGCCCAGGGCGTCGACATCCACGTATTCAATGGCAAACGCATGGCCCGAAGCTGTCGCGTTGAGCGCGTTGCTGCTGTCGGCAAGGCGGAAATGACCCTCGCCAACGGTCTTGCCATCCTGGAATGAGGCATCGCTCAGCGAGTCGCCGTACGTCATGCGCATGCGGGTCGGGAGATAGTACGGGAGATAGTACGAAGCCGTCTGCTTGTGCTCCGTATCGTAATTGCGCTGATAGATGCTCCGGGCCAGCGCCGCATCAACAAAGTCGGATGCGATGATGCCAATGTGCTTGAGGTAATCTGACTTTGTATCCTCGATGCCGCTGGGATTGATGTACGGGCTCTTATACAGATGCTCGTTGACTACTCGTGCCGAGGTAAAAGGATTGCCTCCGTGCGACAAGCCCGTGCAGCTGGTGTAGTTGATAGACCAGCAACGCTCCAGGACTTTCTCCTTGGCCCCGTTATCGTCCTCGACATCTACCTCGTTGCGCGTGCGCCCGGTCGTTTCCTTCAGCGCATTATCGACCCAGCTGAGCTTGTCGGTTCCCGTGAGTTTGTACTTGTCCTGGGCGTATACCTTGGTGCAATAGGGCTCTTTGTCGCCTGTTTCCCCGCGGCTTCAAAGCCCTGCGCGTTTTGGACGAGGCACATGGAGCTGCTGTCGGTGTGCGCTGCGATTTTGTTATCCCATTCGGTGAGGTCGAGTCCCCACGTGTGGCCGCTTACGCTGTCGCCGGCGAGTCCAAATCGACGTAGCAGGACGATTTTTCCGCGCACCTCGCCCAGTGTGGGAACGCGGCTCGACGTATAGAACAGTTTGGGGTTGTCGTCCAAAACCTTGGCGAAAGCCGTCGTAACACTTTCGTCGGTAGCCTCGTCGTTGCCTCGTGATACAAGCATGATGAGCGCTTCTGTCGGGTTTTCGTTCAAAAACGTTTTGAAGTAGCCTATGACATCGGAAAGATGCATAAAGTACGCGTCTTTTTTGAGCAGGTAGTAATCCCCGTGGTCGATACCGGGGTTGTCGCCCTTTCCGAGCCGGATATCAAAATAGCGAATGCCTTCGAGCAACTGCGTGGGAATGTAATCCTGCTGGCATTTTACTTGCGAGGATTGGGGCTCAGTGTCGTTGTCCACGCTGCAGGTGCCCGAATCGTGCGTACCCGGGATGCTCAGCTCGTCGAGGAACTTGTTGTCGTCGACGTATTTCATCCAACATGGCCCATCGACGTAGCTGCTGTACGTGATCCAGTCGAGGCTGCTAACCGTGGCATCGTTCTTTTTCATGTCGTAACCGATAAGTTCGAGCTCCCACGGAATGCTCTTACTCTTATGGCAGATCTTATTGTTGTCCTGGTCTTCGCCGTTCGATTCTATTGCCAGGTACTTAATGTCTTTTTTCTCGGTTTCTTTCTCGACCGTGCGGTCTCGGATGATATAGGTTCCGTTTGATTGACGCTCGAACGCAAAAGAGCGGCTGGGCTTGCCGTCATGCTCGCCACTCCATACGTGGATGACCTTTCCGTCTTTGTCCGAGTCGCCATCGACCGACCAAATGCTGTAGCCCGTCTTTTTATGCTCTTCGAAATTGAGCAAGGTGCGGATAGCATACCAGTTTGTATCGTCATTCTTGGTCGTTACGTTCTCAAGGATGAGCTTGCTGGACGTGCCGTCATTAAACAGATGGCAGACGTTGCCGATGACGTTGCCGTCTTCGTTAACGCTTGCGGTACGAAAATAGCCCGCGGGGCGAAGGCGAATGACGAAATTGTCGAGGCTGACTGCTGGCCCGGCCGTGCCGTCCGCAAAGGCTGCCCGCGGGCTAATGCCCAGCATGGCGGTTTCGGGCAGGCTTGCAAGTGGCGACAACGCCGCGAGTCCAAGGCCCAACGTAAATGCTCGGCGGCTGATGGCGTGATGTTCGGTCATAACTTCTCCATTCGCAGAGTGCGGTTATGCGATAGTTTTGGTCACTATACTGCTCAGATGTTTAAAGATGCTGGTTTAATTGCCTGCGCGGCACAATAAATCGGCGGGCGGACGTGTTGGGGCGTTTGTCGTTTTCGTACTGTTGCTACATTTGGGGCGGTTCCGGCGTCCGGCATCCTCGCGTTCGTTGGCTACAGGCATAAGAAAGGGAGGGTCGGTTTACCGGCCCTCCCTGGGTACGAAGCGCTGGGGTACCGTCGCTTGTTTGCACTGCGACCGTGTTTTCCGTTGCGCTCGCCAGTCGCTTAGCGCTTGATCTCGATATCGTCGAGCTTGACGTCCATGGCCTCGGTCTTGGCCTCGGCGATGTCGTCGGCAAATTTCAGAGACTTCATCATGGTCTCGACGGCGTCCTTGTGCTCCTCGACGTTGTCGATACGCACATACACACTGCCCCCGTCAACGTCGGTGAAGTATTCGGTCGTCACGCCGCCCGAGTGCGTGAAGTAGGCACTGCGCCAGGTCTTGCCGTTGTACTTAACGGGATCGCTCTCGGTCCATCCAGAGTTGGCCTTCCATTTGGCCTCGTAGTCGAACAGCTCGTCGGCGTTCTTGTCAGAGTCGAAGACAGGGATGAAGCGATCGCTGGCGTGCTCGCTCTCGGTGAACTTAAACTGGGCCCTGTCGGCGGTGTCGCCTGCGACGTCGGTGATCTCGACGCCCTCGGGGACCTCGACCTTAAACCAAATGAAGTCGGTCCTCATATCCACGGCTGGCTTTTCTGCTCCACCGCCACCGCCACTTCCGGTAGCGCCGCCGCTGCCACCGCAGCCCACCAGGGCAACTGCGGCAAAGAGGCTTATGCAGAGGGTGAGAATCGCAAAGGCCTTCTTTTTCATGGTCGTGTCCTCCTCGATCTGTAACCGCCCACGGATTACCTGCCTTTACTGTACGCGTGGACGGCTCGCTAGGGTGGGCCATGTGTCCCATTCTGGGGGCTGGAATTGCGCCGACAAGTGGCAATATGTGCGGTCGCAAAAGAGGGGAGGGCCGATGCTGTCGGCCCTCCCCGGGGTGAGGTGCCCGTTGATTTAATGGGGCGCGCGTGCGTGGGCGTTGCCCCAACAGGTTCCTTGTTTATAGATATGCCTCAGTTTTTGACGTCCGGAAGTCTCGAAAGGTGGGCCACGTGTCCCATGTTTGCGGTGCCGACGCCTATCGTTCGTCATAGAAATCCGCGATGGCCAGGTGCGCTGACGCTCATGTACTTATGGGCTAGACTTAGCACCATTATGTGATTGATGCGGTCGGTCGGCGGTTGCCACCCGACCGATGTATATGACTTGAAGGTGCGTGCGTATGAGCCAAGAGATGATGGATAAAACCTGTCGAGAGTTTGCCCAAGCGCTGGCTGCTCGCGAGCCGGTTCCCGGTGGCGGTAGTGCGAGCGCCTTTGTGGGCGCACTGGGCGCCTCGCTTTGCGGGATGGTCGCTCGTTATGGGGCAACTAATCCCGCGCTTGCCGATCGCGCAGACGATCTGACGCGCGCATTTGCCCAGGCGGATGAGTTGGCGCAGGAACTTGTGGGTCTGGTTGCCGAGGACGTTCGTGCCTACGGGCAGGTGTCCGCGGCGTACGGTATTCCGCGTGACGATCCGGCTCGAGCGACCGCGATTCAGGATGCGCTGCATGTGGCCGCCATGCCACCGTATCGCATTATGGATGCCTGCGGGCGCGCGCTGGCGCTGCTCGAGGACATGGCGGACAAGGGCTCCCGACAGCTGCTGTCCGACGTGGCGTGCGGCGCCGTATTCTGCCGCGCCGCCATGCAGGGCGCGAGCCTGACGCTCTTTGCCAACACTACGTCTATGAAAGATCGGGCACGCGCTGAGGAGCTTGAGGCGGCGTGCGATGAGCTGCTGGATACGTGGCTGCCGCGCGCCGATGCGCTGGCGCGCCGTGCCGCCGATGCCGCCAGGAAGAGGGGATAGCCATGGCCGAGCTGCTGAAGGGTGCTCCCGTTGCTCGCGCTTTGACTGAGGAACTTGCTGCTCGCTGCGCAGCCCTGCGCGAGCGGGGCGTTGTTCCGACGTTGGCTATCGTGCGTGTAGGTGAACGCGAGGACGACCTATCCTACGAGCGCGGTGCGCTCAAGCGCTGCGAAAAAGTGGGGATTGAGGCTCGTCGTGTTTTGCTTTCTGCCGATGTTTCGCAGGAGGAGCTGTTGGCGGCCATCGAGGACATCAATGCCGATTCGGCTGTTCATGGCTGTCTGATGTTCCGCCCGCTGCCCGCCGGCCTTGACGAGAACGCCGTCGCCGCAGCGCTCGATCCCGCCAAGGACGTTGACTCCATGACGCCGTCTTCGCTGCTTACCACGCTTTCGGGGCGCGGCGAGGGTTTTGCTCCCTGCACGGCCGAGGCAGTGTTAGCGTTGCTGGACCATTACGGTGTTGAGCTGGATGGAGCTAAGGTTGCTGTGGCCGGGCGTTCGCTGGTGATCGGGCGTCCTGTTGCCGCCATGCTTACGGCGCGCAATGCGACCGTGACGACGTGCCATACGCATACACGCGATCTTGCTGCCGAGTGCCGTTCTGCCGATATCGTTGTTGCGGCCGTTGGACGCGCGAGCACGATTGGCGCGGATGCCGTTCGCGAGGGCCAGACGATCATTGATGTTGGCATTAACTGGGACGAGGCCGCTGGCAAGCTGGTCGGGGACATCGATTTTGATGCTGCGGAGCCGGTCGTTAACGCCATCACGCCCGTGCCGGGCGGCGTGGGGGCTGTGACCACCGCGATTCTCGCCAAACACGTGATTGAGGCGGCGGAGCGCGCATCGAAATAGGCGTTTTGGGCTGTTTGAGGGGGTTAGCTATATACCACGTGGTCAAACAATGCCAAATATGAGTACTGTTGCCAAGATAGTCACATATGTCTTACGTCTTTTTGGCTTCCTAACGGTATCCATTATCGTTAGGAAGGTGGCGCGCGCAGACGTGGTGTAAGAGCGTCCTGAGGTCCGTCGCTGCAAGTCCCGATGTTACTCCTTCTTGAGACCGCGCCTCTCGACTATCTCGTCCACTATCTCCCTGGCGCGCCGCCCGAGC
>NZ_JBBNLN010000006.1:0-139167 GCF_040092445.1 Collinsella sp. CLA-ER-H11
CATCAGCCTGTGCCAGGCCGGCAACCCCTTCGGCCCCATCGCCTTCCTGCTCATCTACAACGTCCCCGGCTTCGCGCTGCGCATCTGGGGCGCCGTCAAGGGCTACGAGCTGGGCGTGGGCTTCCTGGACGAGGCCCAGAGGACCGGCCTCATGCAGAAGATCATGACCTGCGTGGGAATCGTGGGCGTCATGGTCGTGGGCGCCATGTGCAAGGACATGTTCTGGGCCAGCATCCCGGTGGCCATCGGCTCGGGCGAGGACGCCCAGACCCTCCAGGACATCCTGGACGGCATCATGCCCGGCATGCTCGGCATGATCGCCTTCTGGCTGTACTACTGGCTGCTGTCCAAGAAGATCAACCCCATGGTGCTGATCGTGGCCACCATGGTCGTGGGCATCATCGGCGCGTTCTTCGGCGTGCTGGCGTAAGGGCCCGGCTGCATAGATTTTCGTTGCAACCTGGAAAGGGGATGGAGCAGGCCTATGCTCTCCATCCCCTTTTTGTATAGAAGGAGTTCGTATGTTCGCGAAGGGTCGCGAAGCAATGCGCCTGACGCCGGCAGAGGTCAGGCTGATTCTTATTGAGTCCCTGCAGTGGTGCGCCAACAACGCGGTCTACTTTTTGGGGCTTATCGGTGCGGCCACGTATGATCTGGCCGGCACGGCCTTTTTGGTTGCCGCCATTACGCTCGCGCGCAATCTTATGACGTCGGTGGGCAATATGGTGTCGGGCTCGGTCATCGATCGCTTTGGACCGCGCCGGACGTCGTTTGTGACGTGCGTGATTACGGCAGTGCTATCGCTTGGCGTGGGGTTAGCGCCGTTGTCTGTCCCCGGGCTTGTGTTTGCCGCGTGCGTCTTGGGACTTGCGGGCGGCTTTATCAACACCTGCACGCATGCGTTTCCGGGATACCTGGAGTCGACCACCGAGGGTCGTACCCGCGTGAACGGCCTCATGGTGTTCTACAGCAATATCGCCTATACCGCTGGCCCGCTGCTCGGTGGTGCCATCGTGAGCTGTTTTGCCACGCAATCGGTCTATCTGCTCATGGCGGGCATGATGGGTGTGGCGGCCGTGCTCTCCTTGGGCTGTCACGAGTGTGCTGCTCCCGCAAAAGGGGAGAAGCCGAAGGGCGGTATTCTGGGCGGTATGGCCGAGGGTGCGCGACTCACGTTTCGCGACCACGATCTGCGCCTCATCTTTATCTCGGGCTTTTTGGGTTTCTTTGCGTTTGGCGCGTTCGATTCGCTGGAGTCGTTGTTCTACCGCGATGTGCTCAACGTGGATATCGTCTGGCTGGGCTGGCTGTCCTCGGTCGTGGGCCTCACTTCCTCGGTGGGCGCGTTCATCCTGACCAAGCTTTCTGCTCGCCATGTCAACCTGCGATTGCTGCTCGGCGCGCTCATGGCCGTGGGCATTGGGTCCATGGTGTACGTGGGCACCGATATGCTGGGGGTCGCGATTATCGGTCAGGCGATTAACGGTCTGGCCTGGGGGTTCCTGGAGCCGCTGCAGATGATCTTGATTCAGGAGCGCGCCGACATCAAATACCTGGGGCGCATTACCGGCTTTGTGCGTTTTGGCCTGATGAGCGCCGGCGTGGTGCCGCTGCTGGCGGCTCCGTTTTTGGCGGAGGCTTTGGGCGTCCAGACGGTACTGTTTGGAGCATCGACCATTATTGCGCTGGTAGGAACGCTGTTCTTTGTCACACAAGGGAGACGCCGGGGGCGTTAGCTATACATCAAATTCTAATTTAATACCACTCACCAGAGAATTTCGACCGTTCACCGAGGATTGGAACAGATTGAAAAGTGGTATTAAAAACACGTTGGGTGTATGTCTATAATTGGTATCGAAAAGAAACGCGATGTATAGATTCGCGTGCAGGACAGAAAGGAAAAGCCATGAAGGAAACCGAGAAGATCGAGATCATGCACTTTAGCCAGGAGGGCTATCTCGAGGACGGCAAGGCGCTCTACGAGACCGGCAAGAAGATGACCGCGCTCGCCGACAAGGTCGCCGACGAGGGCTACGACGCCGTGTTCCTGATGGGCGTCGGCGGCACCTGGGACGAGCTCATGCAGCTCGAGTACCTCATGAACAAGTTCGGCGACCGCGACCTCGAGGTCTACCTGATCCACGCCGCCGAGTGGAACGCCATGGGCCACAAGCGCATGACCGAGAAGTCCGTCGTGATCACCGCCTCCGAGTCCGGCACCACCCCCGAGGTCCTCGAGGCCGTCAAGAAGATGAAGGAAAAGGGCATTCGCGTCTACGCCATGACCAAGCCCGAGGGCCCCATCGGCCAGGCTGTGGGTGCCGAGAACTGCGTCGCCATGGCTTCTGACCATGGTTCGGGCGGCTGCGAGATGGGCTACTACCTCGCCGACTGCTTCGGCCTGCGCCTGCTCAACCGCCGTGGCTGCTTCCCGCAGTTCGATAAGTTTATTGAGCAGACCAAGGATGTTTGGACCCACCTGGTCGACATCCGCAAGAGCTTCGAGCCGCGCGCCGAGGAGCTCGCCAAGAAGTACGCCCTGGCCCCCTACACCATGTTCATCGGCTCCGGCGCCCTGTGGGGCGAGACCATTCTGTTCTCGATGTGCATCCTCGAGGAGATGCAGTGGAAGCGCACCCGCTACATCACCTCGGCCGACTTCTTCCACGGCACCCTCGAGCTCGTGGAGCCCGGCGTCCCCGTGTTCCTGTTCATGGGCGAGGACGAGAACCGCAAGCTCGACGAGCGCGTCCGCGCGTTCCTGACCCGCGGCGTGACCGGCGACACCGACATCAACATCATCGACACCGCCGAGTTCGCGATCCCCGGCCTTGACGACGAGTTCCGCGTCATCGTGTCTCCGTGGATCCTCTCCTCGCTGATCACCGATCGCCTTGCCGCTTACTACGAGACGGTCACCAAGCACAACCTCAACTACCGTCGTTACTATCACCAGTTCGACTACTAATCGGTGACAAATAAGCTACTGATCAAGAAGCACCCTGCCCGGGCGCATGCGTCCGGGCATTTTTATGCCGAAATTCGCAAGAAAAGGGGAATCGAATGAGACAGTTTATCGTTGCATCCCATGCTCATTTTGCGTCCGGAATCGTCGAGAGCATTGGACTGCTTTCCGGCGAGCGCGAAAACGTCCATGCGCTGTCTATGTATGTCGACGGAAACGAGGACCTGGCCAAGGAGGCTACGGCGGTTCTCGATGGGTTTGCTGCGGACGACGAAGTTGTCGTGTGCACCGACCTCTTTGGCGGCAGCGTCAACAATGAGTTCACCAAGATCGTCCAGACGCGCCCCAACACGCACCTGGTGACCAATATGAACCTGCCGCTCCTTATTCAGCTGCTGTTCGTGCCCGACTCCACCCCAATTGATGAGGCCATTCGCCAGATCGTCGAGGCGGACGACACCAAGGTCAAGTACGTCAACGACCTGCTGGGGCAGGCCGAACTCGATGAGTTTTAATCGCTAGGGAGCACATCATGATTCAGATGATTCGTGTAGATTATCGACTGCTGCACGGCCAGGTTGCCGTTAGCTGGACCTCGGCTCTGGGTGCCGACTGCATCCTGTTGGTGAGCGACACGGTCCTCAATGACAAGCTTCGTCTGCAGGCCCTGTCCCTTGCAAAGCCCGAAGGATGCAAGGTCGTCGTCAAAAACACCGAGGATGCCGTCAAGGCGCTCCAGAGCGGTGTGACCGATAAGTACAAGCTTTTCGTGGTTTGCGAGACGATCCAGCAGGCCGGTGCCGTCGCCAAGGCGATGGGCGTCAAGAAGATTAACCTCGGCAATGTTGCCTTTAGCGAGGACGCCCGCCAGGTCTCGACGAGCGTGTTCCTTACGCCCGAGAACGAGGCCTACGTGAAGGAGCTGCTCGGCGAGGGCTATGAGCTGTTCATTCAGATGATTCCGGCAGATGCGAAGACTGACGCCGCGAAGGTCATCGGTTAGGGGACATCATGGTTATCAAGACAATCCTGATTTTCCTGATCGCCCTTTTGGGTTATTCCGAGTGGCTGACGGGCACGAGCTACCTCCAGCGCCCGATCGTGCTCGGACCTCTGGTTGGCCTTGTCATGGGCGACATGGTGACCGGCACGGTCATGGGCGCCACGATGGAGCTTGCCATGGTCGGCGCCATCTCGGTCGGTGCGTATAACCCGCCCGATACGATTTCCGGAACCATTCTGGGTGTGTCGCTTGCCATGCAGGCCGGCGCGGACGCTTCGGCGGCCCTGACCTTGGGCATTCCCATCGCAACGATCGTCCTGGCGCTCGATACCGCCCTGGGCCAGCCGGTGATGCTACTGCTGGTGCACCGTATCGACAAAAACGTCGAGGACGGGGACACCAAGGCCATCACGCGCAACATGCTCATCGCCGGTTACGCGCAGAGCTGGTGCGGCCTGCTGATTATTCCCTTGGCATTCTTCTTTGGCGCCGATGCCGTTGCCAGCCTGCTCAACATCATCCCCGATTTCGTTCAGACCGGCATGGATGTCGCCGCCGCCTTCTTGCCCGCACTCGGCTTTGCGATGCTGGCTCAGATGATCATGAACAAAACGGTGGCTCCGTTCTTCTTCGCTGGCTTCTTCCTCGTCGCCTACTTTGGCATTAGCACGACGGGCGTGGCGATCTTTGCCGCGATCATCGTCGTCGCGATGACGGTTTTGGGTGATAAGAAAAAAGCGGAGCAGCCCGCAGTGGCAACCGAGGATCCTGCGATTGGGAGTGGGTTCGATGAGTTTTAAGTTTGAGTCTTCTTACGACGGGCTGATTTCCCGCGCAGACCTTAAGAAGCTGTTCTGGCGCTCGATTCCCTATGAGCATTCCTGGAACTACGAGCGTATGGGCCATATTGGCTTTATGTGGGCCCTTATGCCGATCCTTCGAAAGCTGTATCCGCAGGATGCGGACTTTAAGGCCGCCCTTAAGCGCCATATGGAGCTCTATAACGTCACGCCGTACATCTCGACACTCCCCATGTCCATCGCCGCTGCAATGGAGGAGGTCAACGCTACTGACGATAGCTTTGACACGAGCGCGATCTCTAATGTCAAGCTTGCTTTGATGGGACCGCTGTCCGGCGTGGGCGATGCCTTCTACTGGGGCACGCTGCGAATTTTGGCAACGGGTGTCGGCACGTCGCTGGCGCTGCAGGGCTCCATTCTTGGCCCGATTTTGTTCCTGCTCGTGTTCAACGTCCCTCACTACATCATCCGTTACCTGCTGACGTTTGTGGGATATCGCTTTGGCTCGGACATGATCAGCAAGGTCCAGGAATCGGGCATTATGGACACGATCGTCAAGATGGCCTCTATCATGGGCGCCATGGTGATCGGTGCTATGACCATGGAGATGGTCACCGTGGACATTCCGCTCATGGTCGGCGCGGGCGATGGTGCTCAGACGCTGGCCGAGCTGCTCAACGGAATCTTCCCGGGCTTTGTCACGATGGGGCTGTTTGGAATCGTCTATCTCATGCTCAAGAAGAAGATGAATCCTCTGCTTATCATGCTCGTGATCCTGCTCGTGAGTATCGCTGGTGCGTTCTTTGGAGTGCTTGGTGTCCAGTAGAGTATCCGTCATAATGAGAACAATGTAAGAGGGGGCGTCGCGCACACTGTGCTGCGGCGCCCTTTTGCCGAAAGGTGGACAAGATGGAGTATCCGCAGCTTGCCGTCATGAATATCAGCCATCGTTATTTTGACCTTGAGGAATTCTTTTCTTCGGCAGCGGCCTCGGGCTATACGTGTTGCGAGCTTTGGACCGGGGCGATGCATCTGTATGTCGATTGCCATGGATACGATTCGCTCGGGCAGGTGCGGGAGCTGTCGCAGCGGTATGGGGTTCGGATTGTGGGGCTTTGTCCCGAACAGAACAACCCCAAGCCGTGGAATATCGCGGCGCGCGGGAATGAGGCGCGTGCTCGCACGCTCGCGTACTTTAAGAACGTTGTGGATATCGCGGCGGAACTTGGAGCCGAGCAGGTCATGGTCTCGAGCGGCTGGGCATTTTTGAACGAGCCGATCGAGGACGCGTGGGGTCGCAGCTCCTCGATGCTGCGTGCGATTGCCGAGCATGCGGGAGAGTGCGGCGTTCGACTGGTGCTCGAGGCCCTACAGCCGGTTGAGTCGATGATCGTGAACTCGGCGGCCGATACGAAGCGCATGATCGAGGCAGTTGATCATCCGGCACTTAAGGCGTGTCTGGATTTGGGCGCTATGGCGGTGGCGGGGGATACCATCGACGATTATTTCGATCTGCTTGGCGATGATGTCGCCCACGTGCATTTTGTCGATGTTGCGGCAGACGGCACGACGCATCTTGCCTGGGGTGACGGCGACCGCGATATGCGCGCCGACCTGGATAGGCTGGTGGCGCGCGGCTATCGCGGAGTTGTTTCGGCCGAGACCTATGACTGGCGCTATTTTGCCGACCCCGCAGCTGCCGATGCGCAGGTAATGGCAGAGTATCGTCGCGCGATTGGCGCCTAGGTGGGGTTGGGTTGCGGCAACCTATCCTATGTTTCCAAATGAATACGGTGTGAGCGGCTGCGACGGATTTTCCCCGCAAGCACTCTAGTATGCTAAAGTACCCAGAAGACCGGCGGAGCTATGCCGGTCTTCTGTTCTATACGAAACACAGCATGAGGAGGTTCACCAGATGACGGCCACACCGTGGGGATTCCGGGACATATTGCCCGAGGAGGCTCAGGCGCGCGAGGAGATTGCGCTGACGGTGAAGGGCTGCTTTAGGGATCATCATTACCTTCCGGTCGAGACGCCGCTGCTCGAGGACAAGGGCTCGCTCGAGGAGGGCGGCCGCATTGCGGACACGCCGTTTAAGCTCTTTGATGACGACGGTCGCCTGCTGGTGGTCCGTCCCGACAACACGCTGCCAATCGTTCGCCTGGTTTCGACTCGCATGCGTGCGGCCGATCTGCCGCTGCGCCTGCGCTACGAGGCGCCGGTGGTCCGCGAGTGTCAGCGCAATGCCGGTGGCTCGCGTCAGTTTACGCAACTGGGTTTTGAGCTCATCGGCGCGGGCGACACCGTGGGTGATGTCGAGATTGTCTCACTGGTTGCCGAGGCCGTGCGCAAGCTGGCACTTCCCGGTGCGCGCATTATCGCGGGCAGCGTGCGTCCGTTTAAGGAACTGCTTGCGGCGTGCGAAGATCGCGAGCTGGCTGCCGAGGCGCTGCGCTGCGTGCACGCCAACGACTTTGTGGGCCTCGATGCCCGCGTGGCGGCAAGTGCTGAGCCCGAGGCCGTCAAGGCCGCCATTAGCGAGCTGCCGCGCCTGCACGGTGGTGCCGAGGTGCTCGACCGTGTCGACGCGCTGCTGGCGGCGGCGGGCATTGTCGCGTCGCTTACGCGCGAGCTGCGCGCCCTGGTCGAGGGCCTGGCTCCCGAGGACGCCCAGGTACTGTCCTTCGACTTCTCCATCATGAACTCGTTTGATTACTACACGGGCCTGGTCTTTAAGGCCTATGCCGGCGGTCTGCCCGATCCGGTGGGTTCGGGCGGACGCTACGACTCCATCTTTACCGGTGCATTTGGCGATGGCATCGAGGTGCCGGCGGCGGGCTTCGCCTTTTCGCTCGAGCGCCTGGAGGCCGCGCACACCTCGGCCGAGGACGCTGCTTCCGATGGCGATCACGCCGCGGGCCGTGGCGCCGAGGGTCCGCTGCGCATTGCCGTGCCCAAGGGCTCGCTTAAGGCCGACACACTCGACGTGCTCGAGGCCGCGGGCTTGGATGTCTCGGAGCTGCGCGATCCCGGTCGTCACCTGATCGTGCGCGGCCGCGACACGCGTGCCGGCGAGGGTGCGGTCGGCGATATCGAGTTTGTTATCGTGCGTCCCAGCGACGCGCCCGCTTTTGTGGGTTGTGGCGGTGCCGACTGCGGCATCTGCGGTTGGGACTCACTTATCGAGGCAGACCTCAACCTGCTGCAGCTGGTCGACCTGGGCTACGGCCTGTGCACGTTTATCGAGGCGGAGCCCGCGTGGCGCGCTGGCCAGGCCGAGCGCAACTATGCCCGTCGCGGTTCTCTTCGCGTGGCCACCAAGTACCCGCGCATCGCGAGCGCTTGGTATGCCGAACGCGGTGTGAATGTCGACATCGTTTCGCTGCACGGTAACATCGAGCTGGGCCCCATTGTCGGTATGACCGACCGTATCGTGGATATCACCGCCACGGGCGCCACGCTGCGCGACAACGACCTGGTCATCACCGGTCGCATTATGGACTGCACGGCCCGCTTCTTTGTCAATCCGGGCGCCGCACGTCTGGATCCGCGCGTACGCAATCTGGCCGACCGCCTGGCGGCGGCCGTGAAGGACAAGCATTTTGAGCCCGTTGCGGGCTCGGCACAATAGCGCGAGCACGCACGGGCGCCCCAACGTCTGGGCTGCGGGCCGTTGGCGCCGCCGCCCGACCTCTCGTTTTTCGAACATAACCTCGACCGATAGGGGATACCGATATGAAGACTATTAAGCTTGCTCCCGGTGAGCGTCTCGTTACCAACCAGCTCAACCGCAAGGGCGTGCTGCCGCAAAACATCGTCGACGCCGCCCGCGATATCGTGGCCAACGTGCGTGCCAACGGCGATGCCGCGGTGCGCGATTACTGTCGGCGTTTTGACGGCGTTGAGCTGCAGAGCTTCCGTCTGCCGCAAGAGCAGATTGATGCCGCGCTCGAAGGCCTCGACCCGGCTTTTGTCGCCGCGCTCGAGAAGGCTGCGCGCCAGATTCGCGAATTCCACCAGCGCGAGGTCGAGCAGAGCTGGTTTACCACGCGTGCGGACGGCACGATGCTCGGCGTTAAGGTGACCCCGCTCGCGGCGGCCGGCATCTACGTGCCGGGCGGTCGCGCGCAGTATCCCTCCACGGTGCTCATGAATGCCATTCCCGCCAAGGTCGCCGGCGTCAAGCGCGTGGTTATGGTGACCCCGCCGCAAAAAGACGGCCTGATCAGCCCCTACACGCTCGCCGCGGCAAAGCTCGGCGGCGTGGACGAAATCTATATGGTGGGCGGCGCTCAGGCCGTGGCCGCGCTGGCGTACGGTACCGAGACCATTCCGCGCGTCGACAAAATCACCGGCCCGGGCAACGCCTTTGTCGCCGCTGCGAAACAGATTGTCTCGGGTGACGTGGGTATCGATATGGTCGCCGGTCCCTCCGAGGTCTGCGTGCTGGCCGACGCCACGGCCAAGCCCATGGTGGTCGCGGCCGACCTGATGGCCCAGGCCGAGCACGATCCACTGGCAGCCTGCTATCTGGTGACCTGCGACGAGCAGTTTGCGCGTGAGGTCGAGGCGGGTATCGACATTCTGGTGGCGCAGTCGCCGCGTGCCGAGATCACACGCGCCTCACTCGATAACGAGGGCACTATCGTGGTGGCCGCCGATATGGCTGCCGCCGTCGAGGCGGTGAACACTGTGGCGCCCGAGCACCTTGAGCTGCACTGCAAGGACGCGATGGGCCTGCTCGGCGGCATTCGCAACGCCGGCGCCATCTTTGTGGGCGCGTGGAGCTCCGAGCCGCTCGGCGATTATGTTGCCGGCCCCAATCACACGCTGCCGACCGGCGGCACGGCCATGTTCTCCAACCCGCTTTCGGTGGAGGAGTTCGTCAAGCGCTCGAGCGTCATTTGCTATACGCCCGAGGGCCTGCTCTCCGACGCTCCCGCCACGCAGCGTCTAGCCGAGGCCGAGGGCCTGTGGGCGCACGCGCTTTCGGCCGCACTGCGTCGCCGCGTGCTGGAGCAGGGCGAGGATGCCGTGAGTGCTGAGTCGCTGGCCGCGGCCGACCTGACCAAGGTCGCCTGGCCGGGTGATGCCGTGGCGACGGTCGCCGAGGGCGTGGACCTGGCGGCTGCAGGCGCGGATGGCGCTGGCGCGACCGGCGGGGAGGCCTAATATGGCCGAACTCACGCCCCGCATGAAGGAGCTCGTCCAGCCCTACTTGGCCGGCATTGAGCCCTATGATCCCAACTTTACGCCCACGCGCATTAACCTTTCGGCCAACGAGAACACCTATCCCGTGCCGGCTGGCGTGCGCGAGGCGGTCGACGTCGCCCTGGCTGCCACGCCGCTCAACCGCTATCCCGACCCCATGTCCAACGACCTGCGCGATGAGCTTGCTGCCTGGCATGGCGTGACGCGCGAGAACATCTGCGTGGGAAACGGCGGCGACGAGCTGCTCTATAACTATCTGCTGGCGTTTGGCGGCGCGGGGAGGACTCTACTCAACTGCCCACCGTGCTTTAGCGAGTACGCGTTCTTTGCGTCGCTCTGCCAGACCGAGGTGCGCGACGTGTGGCGCGACCCCGCGACCTTTGAGCTTGACCAGGCAGCTGTGCTCGCAGCGGCGCCGGCGTGCAACCTGGCGATTGTGACCTCGCCCAACAATCCCACGGGCGACGTGGCACCGCTCGACTTTGTCGCGGCCCTGTGCAATGCCTGCCCCGGCGTGGTGATGGTCGATGAGGCCTACGTTGAGTTTGCCGACGATTCGTTTGGCGCGGCCACCACTGCGCAAGGGCTTATCGCCGAGCATCCCAACCTGGTGATTCTGCATACGCTGTCCAAGGCGTTTGGCGCCGCCGGCACGCGCCTGGGTTACGTGATCGCGGCACCCGAGGTCATCGACGTGTTCGCGGCGATTCGCCAGATCTATTCGGTCAACGTGCTGAGTCAGGCAGCAGCGCTTGCCTGCGTGCGTGCGCGCGATGCGTATGCGCCCGTGGTGGCGCAAGTTACATCCGAGCGCGAGCGCGAGTTGTGCGCCCTGCGTGCAATGGCTGCCGAGGGCATGCCCGTGGAGGCATGGCCGAGCGCGGCGAATTTTGTGCTCGTGCGCACGCCGCATGCCACGCGCGTGCGCGAGCGCCTGCGCGACGAGTATTCGATTTTGGTGCGCGACTTTAGCTACGCGCCGGGGCTTGCGGACTGTCTGCGCATTACCGTGGGTACCCCGCAGGAAAACGATGAGGTGCTGGCTGCGTTTGCCGCGCTGGTGAAGGAGGAGATGTAGATGGGGCGTTATGCCGAGGTGACCCGCAAGACGGGGGAGACCGACATCGTCGTAAAGCTTGACCTTGACGGAAGCGGCGTGTGCGATATCTCGACCGGCGTGCCGTTTTTCGACCACATGCTCAACGCCTTTGGCCGCCATGGCCTGTTCGATTTGACGGTACATGCGGTAGGCGACGTTGAGGTCGACGCGCACCACACCGTCGAGGACACGGGTATTGTGCTGGGCGAGGCGTTTTGCCAAGCGCTGGGCGACAAGGCGGGCATTACGCGCTTTGCCGACGCGGCGATTGCCATGGACGAGACGCTCGTGATGGCCGCCGTGGATATCTCGGGCCGCGGGCAGGCCTATTGCGAGCTGCCCGTGCCGACCGAGCGCGTGGGCAGCTTTGATACCGAGCTGGCCGTCGAGTTCTTCTACGCCTTTGCGCGCGATGCCAAGCTCACGCTGCACGTGCGCGAGCTGGCGGGCGGCAACTCGCATCACATTATCGAGGCCGCCTTTAAGGCCGTGGGCCGCACGATGCGCCACGCCTGCGAGCTCGATCCCCGCGTGCAAGGCATCCCCAGCACCAAGGGCTCGCTGTAACCTGCCAAAAAGGCAAAAACCACCACAAAGGGGACAGGCACCTTTGTGGTGGTTTTGGATGATGAGAAGAGGAGGGGTCGCGTGGGCGAACCGAAGATCGTGGTGGTCGACTACCACAAGGGCAACTTGTCGAGCGTTGTGCGCGGGCTTGCGCGCGCCGGTGCCGCCGCCTGCACGTCGGACGATCCGGAGCAGATCCGCAATGCCGACGGCCTGGTCATCCCGGGCGTGGGCGCGTTCTATGACGCGATCGCCTTTATGCGTCGGAGCGGCGAGGAGGCGGCCGTGCTCGATGCCGTCGCCGCCGGGATTCCGCTGCTCGGCATCTGCCTGGGCCTTCAGCTGTTTTTTGAGCGCGGCAACGAGGGCGTGCCAGCGGACGAGGGCGTGGTCGCCGACGGCAGCGCCTCCGAGCAGGCTGGTGGTCCCTGGGTCGATGGCCTGGGTATTATGCGCGGTTCGTGCACGTGCTTGGAGTCGAGCCGCCTGAAGGTGCCGCACGTGGGCTGGGACCAGGTGCACATGACGTCCGCCGGTGCGGCCGATCCGCTGCTTGCCGGTTTTGCCGAGGGTGCCAACATGTATTTCACCCACAGCTATGCGGTGGCCGACGACGCCGATGCCGCCGATGTGCTGGCGCTCACGCACTATACGCGGAGCTTCCCGTGCATCGTGCGCCATGGCAGCGTGTGGGGCTGCCAGTTCCATCCCGAGAAATCCTCCGCGCTGGGTCAGCGCATCCTTAAGAACTTCGTGAGCATCGTCGAGGAGGGTGGCCGATGATCCTATTTCCCGCAATCGATCTGATCGGCGGCAAGGTCGTGCGCCTGGAGCGCGGCGACCGCAGCCGCTGCAAGGTATATTCCGACGACCCCGTGGCCGTCGCCCGCTCGTTTGCCGAGCAGGGCGCAAGCTGGGTGCACGTCGTCGACCTGTCCGCTGCCTTTGGCGAGGACGAGGACATGTGCGTTGCCAACTCAGCGGCGATTAAGGCCATCTGCGGCGTCGACGGTCTGTCCGTGGACGTGGGCGGCGGCGTCCGCTCGCTCGCGCGCATCGACGAGTTGGCCGGCTATGGTGCTCGCCGCATTGCGCTGGGCACCGTGTTGGTGACCGAGCCGGGTTTTGCCGAGGTGGCAGCCCAAGGCTTTGGCGAGCTGCTGGTGGCTGACATTGCCGCGCGCGACGGCCAGGTCAGGGTGAACGGCTGGCGCGACGGCGCGGGCGTGGCGCTCGACGATGCCGTGGCGCAGCTTTCCGAGCTGGGCTTTAAGCATCTGGTGTATACCGACATCGCGCGCGATGGCATGCAGACGGGCATCGATGTGGCGGCGTATCGCCATGTGGCCGAGGTTGCGGGTTTTCCCGTCGTGGCTTCGGGCGGTATCTCGACGCTCGACGACATCCGCGCACTGGCCGCGGTGGGTGAGGGCGCGATTGAAGGCGCCATCACCGGTCGTGCGCTCTACGAGGGCAACTTTACGCTGGTCCAGGCGCTGGCCGCCGTCCGAGGGGAAGAGTAGCCTATGCTTACCAAACGCGTGATTCCCTGCCTGGACGTCAAGGACGGCCGTGTGGTCAAGGGCGTCAACTTTGTGAGTCTGCGCGATGCGGGCGATCCGGTGGAGCTGGCGCGCGCCTACGACCGCGAGGGTGCGGACGAGGTCGTATTTTTGGACATTACCGCCACGAGCGACAACCGCGCGACGACCATCGAGATGGCGGCGCATGCTGCCGAGGAGCTGGCCATTCCCTATACCGTGGGCGGCGGCTTTCGCGACCTGGCGGGCATGCGCACCATGGTGGCTGCCGGTGCCGACAAGGTATCGCTCAACTCGGCGGCCGTGCGCGACCCGTCGCTGATCAGCCAGGCTGCCGCGGCGTTTGGCAGTCAGGCCGTGGTCGTGGCAATCGATGCCAAGCGCGTCGGTTTGCCCGGCGCATCCGGTGCCGACAAGTGGGAGATCTTTACCGCGGGAGGCCGCAACGCCACGGGTATCGACGCGGTGGCGTGGGCCGAGGAGGCGGCTCGTCGCGGCGCCGGCGAGATCCTGCTGACCAGCATGGACCGCGACGGCACCAAGGCTGGCTTTGACTTGGCGCTCACCCGTGCCGTGGCGCGCGCGGTGCCGATCCCGGTGATTGCGAGCGGCGGCGTGGGCACGCTCGAGCATTTTGCCGAGGGCGTGATCGAGGGCGAGGCCGATGCCGTGCTGGCGGCGAGTGTCTTTCACTTTGGAACCTTCAGCATTCGCCAGGTGAAGGAGTATATGGCGTCGCAGGGAATTCCCGTGAGATTGGATTTTTAAATGGAGCAAGTGACAACTGCGTCCGAGCTCAAATACGACGCCCGTGGGCTTATTCCTTGTGTGGTTCAGCAGTATGACACCGGCGAGGTGCTTATGGTCGCCTGGATGAACGAGGAGTCGGTGGGGCTGACGCTCAAGACCGGTACCACGTGGTTTTGGAGCCGCAGCCGTCAGGAGCTCTGGAACAAGGGCGCGACGAGCGGCAACATGCAGGAGGTCAAGGAGCTCTGGGCCGACTGCGATAGCGATACGCTGCTGGTCAAGGTCGACTCGCCGGGTCCGGCCTGCCATACCGGTAACCGCACCTGCTTCTTTAAGAAACTCGCGTAGGGCGGGCGCTCGGCTAAGCGCTTGGCCAACCAGAAAGGATTGAACCATGGGTGTGCGCACAGCGAATGTTCAGGATGGAAATATCGGCGATACGCTGACGGGGCTGGCCGAGGTGATTCACGACCGTCGCGACGCGTCGCCGCAGGAAAGCTATACCGCTCGCCTGTTGACCGATGTCGAGGATGAGCTGCTCAAGAAGCTTGCCGAGGAGGCGAGCGAGGTGATCATGGCCTGCAAGGATAACGACCACGATCACATTCGCTACGAGGCCGGCGACCTGGTCTACCACCTGCTCGTGACGCTCGAGCGCTACGGCATCACCCTCGACGAACTGGCCGGCGAACTCAACGCCCGCCGCCACTAGTCATTGGGTAGTCATTGGGGACGTTCTTAAACGACTAGTCGTTTGGGACAGTCTTTGCCGGCGCTGCCAAATAACATGCCCAATTACTACGATGAAACTGGAGCTGCTGACCACACGTCGGTTTTGAGCAAATCGTCAACACTTCTACCTGCGGTTTTATTTTCCGCATTAAGCCGATGGCCGGAGGTTTGCGGTTCATCGTAGTAAACGGGCGTTCTTTTTGGCGGGCGGTGTTGCACGGGCGTCGGTGGTGAGCAAAACGACCTGTTTTCCTCCGTCTCCAAGGGGTCATTTGTGAAGAGTGTCCCCAATGACTAGTCTTAGGCGAGGGGCGTGGATTCCCATTCGCCGGTGAGGTGGGGGATGTCGAAGGTTCGATAGCCACAGTCGTAGGCGTGGGCCTGGGCCTCGCGGATGTTCCAGCAGATATCGCAGGCGCGGTGCGCGTCCGAGCCAAAAGCAATCGGCACCTCGGCGTGGGCAAAGCAACGCAGCAATCCGGTCGCGGGGTAGTAATCGTCGAGCCCCTTGCGCGGCGCGGCCGTCGAGACCTCAACGCGGCGGCCCGTATCGTGCGCGCACTCGGCCATCTGCTCCCAGAATGGCGCGGGGTCAAAGTCGGGCGCAAAGCCTTCCTTCGAAAAGCGCATGACCAGGTCGGGGTGGGCCATCACGTCAAAGTTGAGCGGGCTCTCGCAAGCACGGCACCAGTCATCGACATAGCGCTCCCACACGCCGCGCACGCCCAGGTTTTCCCAAACGTGCAGGTTGGTGTCGTCGTCGATCCAGCCGCAGCGCGAATCGGGCGTATCGGGACGAGCGACGTCCTCCGTCCCCGCCGTGCCCGCAGCACCGGCCATGATATCGCCCGGATCGCCAGTCCAGTGCACACTGCCCAAGCGCACTATGGCACCCGCTGACCAGCGCTCGACCAAAGGCTCGCAGCCCTCGTACCAATCGCATTCAAAGCCATAGATAAGCTCGAGCTCCGGCGCGATCTGCGCGGCAAGCTTGCGGGCGTCCTCAAAAGCCAGACGATGTGCCGGCAGGTCGCCCTCGACAACCTGCACTTCGCAGTTGGCATCCATGCTGGCGGGTAGGGTGAGGTGGTCAGTCGAGACCATGACGCGGCAACCGGCCGCAGCAGCAGCGCGGACGTTGTCCTCAAACGAGGCGTGCCCGTCCGAGAACGAGGTGTGGGTATGGCAATCGACCAGCGGGCAAGCAGACATGGCGGCTCCTTTGCGTCAAGCGAATCCGCCCCATTGTAACGGCGCGGCCCCCGATGCGACGAGCGCGCCGGGGTGTCGGTTTCTTGCGGACAGGGAAAATCGCGCTCATCGCGCTCCGCCACATCCACGCCGCCCGCGATGTGTTAGCGTTTGGGTGAACAAAACGAGCCCGTGCGGAAAGGAGCCGGACCGTATGCCATGCGATAGCAAATCTCCGCTGTCCCGCGAGACCGATGCGCCCGAGACCATCGTCAAGCTGGAATGCGATATCGACGACGCATCGCCCGAGGTGCTCGCCTACGCCGCCGACCGCCTGCGCGAGGCTGGTGCGCGCGAGGTGCATTGGCTGCCCCTCTATTGCAAGAAAGGCCGCCCCGGCTGGCAGCTGCAGGTAATCTGCACCCACGAGGATATCGAACGCCTACAGACGATTATCTTTTTGGAAACCACGACCAATGGCATCCGCCGCCAGGTTATGGAGCGCGTTTGCCTACCACGCCGCTTTGAGCGCGTAACGACGCCATGGGGCGAGGTGTCCGTTAAAGTGGCCACCCTGCCCGACGGCAGTGAGCGCGCGGCGCCCGAGTACGAGGACTGCTCCCGCCTCGCTTGCGAGCATAACGTGCCGCTCCAGCGCGTGATGCAGGCAGCTCAGAGCGCGGCACTGCGATTTGAATAGCGCGGCCGGCGACATCCCACGCCCAGCCACATTAGCCCCATCTCGAAAGGATCTCCCCATGAAATACCTCATCGCTTCCGACATCCACGGTTCGGCATATTGGACTGAGCGCCTGGTCGCCGCCATCGAGTCCGAGCAGCCCGACCGCATCGTCCTGCTGGGCGACCTGCTCTATCACGGTCCGCGCAACGACCTGCCGCGCGACTATGCTCCCAGGCGCGTGATTCCGCTGCTCAACGCCCTGGCCGACCGCATCATCGCGGTGCGCGGCAACTGCGACGCCGAGGTCGACCAGATGGTGCTCGACTTTCCCGTTATGGCCGACTACGCCACGCTGTTCGACGAGACCGGCCGCGAGCTGTTCCTGACGCACGGCCACGTCTTTGGCGCCGGCATGCACAACAGCGTCGACCACGTGCCCGCGCTGCCCGAGGGCTCCGCGCTCGTCTACGGCCACACGCACATCAAGGTCAACGAGGAGAGCGCCGCGCACCCGGGCCTGTGGCTCTTCAACCCCGGCAGCGTGAGCATCCCCAAGGACGGCACGCACAGCTACGGCGTCTACGAGGGCGGCGCGTTCCGCCACGTGATCATGGAGGAGGACTAACCGTGGCACAGCATATGGCTCAGCAAAATGCCGAGGGCTCGCGCGATCTGTCCACGCTGGTCGACGCGTCGGCCGAGCTGCAGCATCTGGTGCAGACCATTTGGCGCCTGCGTCAGCCCGATGGCTGCCCGTGGGACCGCGAGCAGACGCACCGCAGCATCGGCAAGAACATGATCGAGGAGGCCTACGAGGCGCTCGACTGCATCGAGGCCGATGATGCGGCACACCTGCGCGAGGAGCTGGGCGACGTTCTCATGCAGGTAGTGTTGCATGCGCAGATTGCGGCGGATGCCGGCGAGTTTACGCTGGCCGACGTGGCGCGCGATATCGACGCCAAGCTCATTCGCCGTCATCCGCACGTGTTTGGCGATGCGGACGCCGAGAGCTCCGACGAGGTGCTCAAGATCTGGGACGAGGTCAAGCTTGCCGAGAAGGCTGCCAAGGACAAGGCCGTGGCGGCGGGCGAGGCTGCGCCCGAGGGCCTGCTCGACGGCGTGCCCACGCATCTGCCGGCGCTGATGCAGGCGCAGAAGGTGTCGCGCAAGGCGGCTGCCGTGGGCTTTGAATGGGAGACGGTCCAAGATGTGTGGGACGAGGTTGCCGAGGAGCGTGCCGAGTTTGAGGCCGAGGAGCCCGGCTCGCCCGAGCGCGAAATGGAGTTTGGCGACCTGCTCTTTGCCTTGGTCAACGTCGCGCGCAAAGAGGGGATCGACGCCGAGAGTGCCCTGCGCGCCAGCACGGCAAAGTTCCGCCGTCGCTGGGCCGCGATGGAGGCCGCCGTGCACGAGGCGGGCGATGACCTCGCCGCCTGCTCAACCGCTCAACTCAACGACCTGTGGGACCAAGCAAAAGCAAGCGAGTGAGGCCTGCGTCTCTCACGACATCCATTCGTAGAGAGGTCTCTACAAGCAAAAAGCCATATACAACGGAAGATGTGCCAGCTGCGCTTCGGCATCCCACTCGAGTTGTTTAGGGTACAACACGTAAGCCATCCCAATCTTCTTGTTAAAGCGCGCGCGGAATCGGTCGAGGGAGATGGTTCCGTATCTGCGTGGCGACTTAACTTCGATGGGGCTGATGCGCGGCTTTCCGGCGGCATTGACATAGGGTCGGGTAACGAGGAAGTCGATTTCCATGCGCTCCTCCCCCTCCTTCTTTCCGCTTTGGGAATAAAAGAAGAGCCTGTGCCCATTGGCCTTTAGAGATTGGGCAACGTAGTTTTCGGTAAGCATTCCTTCGTTCAATCCGATGTCGCCGCGAAGCACGGCCCTGTAAACGTCTTCATCGGTATCGTTGTTGTCAGAGAAGGCAAGCGTTACAAGCAGGCCGGTGTCTGCCATGTAGCACTTGAGGGCCGTTTGCTCCATGCTGTGTGAAAGGCCCACGCTCGGTTCGCTTGCGGCATAGCAGATATTGGCAATTCGCGCGTCTGCCAGCCAAAAGAAGGCTTTTTCGTAGGTGCGCATGCGTGCGTTTTTATCAAGTGAGGAAAGCTTGAATCGTTTTTCGTGCCTAGAGAGCTGACCCGGGATGCCATCGAGTACGGAGACGACTCTGAATTCGTAACCGGTTGCAAAACGAGAGATATCGTTGCGATAGAGCTGGACGATTCGGCGCTTCGAAGCGTCGACAGGCGCAAAAGCGCGCTGTTCAACATAGATGGATACCGGCTCAGGCATGCCACCTACGAGCATGTATTCGCGCATAAGGGAGAGCGCTCTGCGATGTAGGGCATCGGGGAGCGGCTTCATCTTGTTAAAACTCATGCGAATGAGATCGGCCAGCCCCTTTTCGTCCATGCCCCAAAGAAACTCCTCAAAGTCGAGGGGCTCAAGTTCCAGAGACTCTTCCTCGGATGGGATGACGATATCTTTAATGTTCTGCTTGATGCTGAGTAGGGATCCAGTTTCGATGTAGTCGTAACGTCCGTCTGCAACGAGATACTTGATGAGTCCGCGTGCTTGCGGGTACATCTGGACCTCGTCAAAGACGATAAGCGTCTCGTGTTCATAGAGTTTGACGTTATAGAAAACCGAGAGATAGAGGAAGAGCGAGTCGAAGTCAGTGCGATAGTCCTCAAAATATTGCTTAACTTCGGCAGGTGCTTGAAAGAAATCAATGACAAGGCAGGACTTGTATTCGGTTTCTCCAAACGTGCGGGCAAGCGTGCTCTTGCCGACGCGGCGGGCTCCTTCAATAAGAAGTGCTGTTTTACCAGCGCTTTCATGCTTCCATTTTAGTAGTTTGTCATAGGCTTTTCGTTTAAGCATGGCTACCTCGTGCACGATATCCAGAACTTCAGACCCTTAGAATTGCACGATATCCAGAACTTTGCACGATGTAAAAGCACATTATTGGCTCTTTCATTCGCAAGCCAGGTAAAGACGGTATGCCGATAGAAGAATTTAATGGGGGGGGTCGACCTCTAGAGATGAATGCTCGGTGCAAAAACGAGCGCCCCAAAGAATGATTTCTCCAATTCATATGTATCCCTCGGCTAACTTAGGGCATAATGCAAAAAGTGCGACATGGCTAACTTACGGAGACGCACCGACGGTGCACGGTCAGCCGGTCGCTTGCATCCACTACGTTTCCAAGTGAGAGGGAGACAACATGAGTGACATTTTGGACGTCTACGGTCGTGAGGTGCTCGACAGCCGCGGCAACCCCACCGTCGAGGTCGAGGTCGTGCTCGAGGATGGCAGCTTCGGTCGCGCGATGGTGCCTTCGGGCGCTTCGACCGGCGCCTTTGAGGCATGTGAACTGCGCGACGGCGACAAGGGTCGCTACCTGGGCAAGGGCGTTTCGCAGGCCGTCGAGCACGTCAACAACGAGTGCGCCAACGCCGTCGTGGGCCTCGATGCCTTCGATCAGCGTGCCGTCGATGCCGCGCTGATCGCCGCGGACGGTACGCCCAACAAAACCAAGCTCGGTGCCAACGCCATTCTGGGCGTATCGCTGGCCGTTGCTCGCGCTGCGGCAGAGTCGGCGGGTCTGTCACTGTACCAGTACCTGGGCGGCGTCAACGCCCACCTGTTGCCCACGCCCATGATGAACATCCTCAACGGCGGCGTGCATGCCGACAACAACGTTGACTTCCAGGAGTTCATGATCATGCCGGTGGGCGCCCCGAGCTTTGCCGAGGGCCTGCGCTGGTGCGCCGAGGTCTACCACACCCTCAAGGGCGTGCTGCACGAGGCCGGCCTGGGCGGCGGCGTGGGCGACGAGGGCGGCTTTGCCCCCAACCTCAAGACCAATGCCGAGCCGTTCGAGTACATTACCAAGGCCGTCGAGAAGGCTGGCTTTAAGCCCGGCGTCGACTTCATGTACGCCATGGATCCGGCGTCCACCGAGTTCTACAACGCCGAGACCGGTATGTACGAGCTCAAGGGCGAGGGCGTAGCGTACACGAGCGCCCAGATGGTTGATTACTGGGAGAAGCTCGTCGACACCTATCCCATCATCTCCATCGAGGACGGCATGGCCGAGGAGGACTGGGACGGCTGGGTTGAGCTCACCCGCCGCATTGGCAATAAGGTGCAGCTCGTAGGCGACGACCTGTTCGTCACCAACACCGAGCGCCTTAAGAAGGGCATCGAGCTGGGTGCCGCCAATTCGATCCTGGTCAAGGTCAACCAGATTGGCACGCTCACCGAGTCGCTCGAGGCTATCGAGACTGCCAAGGAGGCCGGCTACGCTTGCATCGTGAGCCACCGTTCCGGCGAGACCGAGGACTCCACGATCGCCGACCTGGTCGTGGGTGTTAACGCCGGTCAGATCAAGTCGGGTGCCCCGTGCCGCAGCGACCGCATCGCCAAGTACAACCAGCTCATCCGCATCGAGGACGAGCTCGAGGGCAGCGCGCGCTACGCCGGCAAGTCTGCGTTCTACAACATTCGCTAGGCAGCGGCGTGTGCGGGGCTGACTCGGATTCGCCTCGCTTCCGCCGGGCACTGTTGAGCACCATTGGGCGCTGGGCCATACGGCTCAGCGCCTTTTTTATGTCGAGCAAAGGCTGACGAAGGCGGTGCGGGCGCTCGTGCTATAACTAAAGGACTTAGCGCAAACAAACCTCAACCGCACAAGGCGCACATGGATCAGATTTACGACAACAGGTATTATTCCGCCGGTTCGCGCGAGCCGTCGCCTCGCCGTACGGGTACCGTGCAGCTCGGCGGGTCCGACTACGCCGGCGTCGATCGCCGCGCACAGCGTCCGGCAAGCGCCTCACGCCCCCGTGCTCAAATGAATATGCCGACGGACCGCCCGCCACGTTCGGCGCGCCCGATGCATGCTCAGCGTCCCTCGGCTCAAACACACGAAAAGTCGACCAGGCCCTCGAGCCGTCTCTCCGGTTCGGACTTTATGCGCTACGCCAACGACAACGCGGTGGTCAAGGCGATCTACGACTTTACCCATGGACCCCAGCGCGGGCTGTTTATTGGCATTGTCGTCGTCCTGGTGCTCGTGAGCCTGTACTTTCCCGTGCGCGACCTCTACGTTGCCAAGCGCTCGAGCGATATCTTGGCCAAGCAGGTCGAGATTCGCCGGCAGTACAACGACGACTTGCAGAAAAGCGTCGACAAACTGCTCTCGGAGGAGGGCATTAAGGACGCGGCGACCGAGGACCTGGGCCTGGTGATGCCCGGCGAGACCAAGATTGACGTGCTGGGCCTGGACGATGATTCGGACTCGTCGTCGAGCAAAAAGTCCTCGAACGCCAAGAAGGCCAGTGAAGTCGCCAAAGAGATCGAAGAGGTCGGCAAGGACGCGCCGTGGTACATCCAGACGCTCGATATGCTGTTTGGATTTAACGGCGTCGAGGGCCAGACGGTCGTGTCCAACGGCAAATAGCGCCCGGAGGGGAGCCTGCAATGACGCATCGCGACAAACGATATAAGGTGGCGGCGATTGACCTGGGAACGGTGTCGTCGCGACTGGTGCTGGCCCAGGTCGAGGGCGGGGCGATCGTGGAATCGTCCAAGCATACCGAGATTACCGACTTGGGCGAGGGCGTGGACGCGACGGGGCGCTTTTGCGAGGCGGCCGTTGAACGCGTGCTCGCTGCGTGCCGAATGTTTGTGGACGAGGCCCGTGCCTTTGGGGCCGCGTGCGTCTGCACCACGTGCACGAGCGCCGCGCGCGATGCGTCCAATGCCGCGCTGCTGCTGGACGGCCTGCGCGATCTGGGGCTTGAGCCGCAGGTGATTCCGGGCGAGGTCGAGGCGCGCCTGACGTTTTTTGGCGTGGCGCACGACTTTGCCGGCGAGCGCATCATCGTTGCCGATTCGGGCGGCGGATCCACGGAGCTCGCGACGGGCGTCTATGCACCGGAGCGCGGTATCTTTGCTCTGGAGGGAACGCGCTCGCTGGACATCGGTTGCCGTCGCGTGACCGAGCGGTTTTTCTCGGCGCTGCCGCCGTCAACGGACGAGCTTGCGGCTGCTGCCGGCTGGGCAAACGAGCAGTTTGCGGGCTATTTTGAGAGCCTGCCTGTCGACTTTGAGCGCGCCGAGCGCCTGGTGGCGGTGGGTGGTACCGTCACTACGCTCGTGGCACTCGTTCACGAGCTTGAGCCGTACGATTCGAGCTTTGTGCACCTGCGCGAGCTTTCGCTGGAGCAGGTTTCGACCGCTATCGAGCGCATGTCCGCGCTGGATGCTGCGGGCATCGCCGCGTTACCGGGCGTGCAACCCAAGCGCGCGGGCGTGATCTTGGCAGGTGCCGTGGTGATTCGCGAGCTCATGCGAGCCGGCGGCTACGACACGCTCACCGTAAGCGAGAACAGCCTGCTTGCCGGCATGGCCGCCACCATCAACGAGGTTCTCGACGGCGCGACCCCCACCATCGCCTGGACCCCCGGCCTCAGCGCCTTCCAAGAGTAGTCTTTTTTGGGACGGTGCTTTTTAGCTGCATCGCCCACTCGAGACTTTCCGCGAATGAGTTTTCTGGGACGTGTCTCTATAGTTTTTTCAGCCGCGTGCTTCGCGCCATTTCGGCATGACGCATCCGGACGCCCGGCGCCCCGCTTCCCCTTCGGCTGATCACGCCGCCCGCCAGGCCGCGTACGTCGACCATTGGGACACGAGGCGAAGGCGGGTTAAACTGAAAGGACTGACCCCGGAGGAGTTCCGGAGCCAGTCCTTCGCGGCGTAGTCTTTATTTAAGCCGTCCAAGTTTTGGGATGCAGTTCACCATGCGTGCCTCCGTTCCTCGGGATCGGAATCCCGGGTCGCGAGACTTACACAGACAATTTTAAAGACCGCCGGGGATCTGACCATCCTCGCCGCTACCGCCCTCGACGGTGGATGCGGTGCAGACGGCATCCTCCTTACCGAATTCCACGAGCTCCATAGCAGGCGCATTGTACTGATTCTCAGACATTTGCAGGCTTCCTTTTCTCCTGTAATCTTGCAATGCGATTTTCAGTCTAATTCTGTGACGACTGGCAGTCAACAAGGGGGCTGACATGCGGAAATCCCCACATATGCTGTACCTATGGTAACTTTTATCGGATTCGTGAACGATGGCTTTCCGCCTGGGGTCATGTGGCATATTCCGTTGTGCTTGCCAGTACCATCCCCACCAGATGGGGGTAATATGCCTGCTATAGGTTGTTCCGATATGCTGACGTGGCGGTTACCATAGGGATTCCAGCTGCCATTGCGGGCTATCTGAGTAGACTGGAAAGACGACGACATTGCTCGAAAGTACCGTTTGCCAAATCATCCGTTCGGCGTTCTCCGAAGACGGGTCGCTGAAGTTGCCGGAAGGCCTTGAGCCTTCGGTTGTGTATGCCGAGCTGCAGGCCCAGGCTATCCCCGGGTTTGCGTTGTTGCCGGGCGGGCTGCTTGACGCCTGTGCCGACAACGCGCTTGCCGCCGCTTGGCTCAACCACGATCTAGGTCGCCGTGCCCTGTTTGGGCATTTGCTTGACGTGCAGGATGAGATGCTCTCCGTTTTGGAGGCAAAGGGTATCCCGACCGTCATCCTAAAAGGCGCGGCGGCGGGCATGTTGTATCCTGATCCGGGTTTGCGCTCCTATGGCGACATCGACTTCATGGTGTCTCCTGCCGATTTTAAGCGCGCCCGCGCTGCGTTGGTGGCCGCAGGTTTTGAGGACAAGGACGACGACGGCGTTTGCGATCACCACGTAGGGTTGGACAAGGACGGCGTGCACCTGGAGCTTCATTGGGAGCCAAACGGCATTCCCCAGGGCACACCTGGTTTGAAGGCCCTGTTCCAGGAGGCGCTCGGACACACGGAAGCAGCTTGCGTGCAGGGGCACAGCTTCCCCGTGTTCCCTCCCATGGTCAACGGCGTCGTTTTGCTGCTTCATGCGCGCAAGCACCTGGCGCTTGGGGGCTTGGGCTTCCGCCAGGTGATTGACTGGATGCTGTTTGCGAAGGCATATCTCGCCCATGATGGCTGGACGGAGTTTTCCGAGCTTTTGGGCGATGAACGCGTCGAGCGCACGGCAACGTGCCTCACGCGTTTCTGCCAGATATACCTGGGCCTTCCCGAGGAGGGCTTCGAATGGTGCGCCGAGGTGGAGCCCGCTGTTTGTGCCGACCTGCTCGAGCATGTGATGCTGCTGGGTAATTTCGGTAAGAAGATCAAGGGCAAGACCGGTGCCACAGCGCTATCGGGAATCCGAGGCCCCGTCGGCTTTTTCAGGTATCTCCAAAGAGGCGGCGTATGCAACTGGAAGGCCGCGCGCAAGCATGCGCTGCTGCGTCCTTTCGCCTGGGTGTACCAAGCGGGGCGGTGCGTTCGCGTGGTTTTGACGCGCAAGGACATTGCGGGTAGCGTGCGTTTCGATATGGAGGAAACCGCCCGGCGCCGCAACCTCGGTTCGGAGATGGGGCTGTATGATCGCTGATAACGAAGCGGTTCCCGTAACCAAAAGCACATTCAAGGAAGTGCTCGCCCGCGACGGCGTGCTCGTGTACCGCACGCGCGGCGTGTCCATGGAGCCTATGCTGCGGCAGGGTCGCGACCTTGTGACCATCAGGGCGGCAAAGCCCGGCGAGCGTTTCCGCGAGAACGATGTGGTGCTGTATTACCAGGCGGCTGGTAGGTACGTGCTGCATCGCATTGTGGGGGTGGGCCCCGCGGGCTACGTTATCCTTGGCGACAATTGCGTCACCTATGAACGCGATGTCCCGTTCGAAGACGTGCTCGGCATCCTGGTCTCGTTCGTGCGCGATGGCAAGATGTGCTCGGTCGACGATCCCGATTACCTTGCTTATGTAAGCAAGCTGCGCCGGGGCGAACACTGCCGTATCGCAAGGCGTCGGCTGGCCATGCGGGCAAAACGGACGCTCAAGCGCGCGTTTCCTAGACTATCAAGACGTTGGAATCAGCGGAAGCGAGGAAGGGGTAGGTCATGACGCAAAGCGAAGATAGCGAGCGTCTTTTGAGGTTTAGGATCGCGGGCGTTCCGGTGCAGGTGGCTTCTCGTTTCGGCTTGCTCGAACGGGTTGGCGAGCCGTATCTCGAGGAGCACGCGGACGATGAGCCCTTGTTTACCATAAGGGCTAGCGATGACGATCTGGCATTCGATAGGGCGATGGCCCCAGAATACTCCGACCCCTGCGTTGAGCTTTGCACCGTGCACCGGCTGATCGCCGAGAAGGTTGCGCCGCTGCGCCGTGTGGTGTTCCATTCTTGCGTGGTCGAGTATGAGGGACGCGCATTCGCCTTCACCGCACGCAGCGGCACCGGCAAGTCAACGCACGCACGGCTATGGATGCGATACCTTGGCGACCGGGGGGCGAAGATTCTCTGCGGGGACAAGCCGTTCCTATACGTCCCCGAGTGTGGGGAACCCATGGTCTACGGATGCCCGTGGACGGGCAAGGAAGGTTGGGGCTATAACGGGCACGCCCCGCTTGCCGGCATCTGCGTGCTTCGCCAGGCACCAACTTGCTCCATCGAGCGCTTGGCCCCAGCCGATGCCTCGGAAACCATCGTAAGGCAATGCTATATACCGCGCAAAAGCCCTGTTGGCGCATTGACAGTCTTGAGATGCATCGATCGGGTGCTCGCCGAAGTGCCCGTGTGGGCAATGGGGTGCGATATATCGGAAACCGCTGTCAAAACCTCGTTCGAGGCCATGACCGGGCAGTCATATGCAAAGGTTGTTCGCAAGCAATAGGGAAACGGCATGAAGGGAATTAGCCATGAACATCAAGAAAGGCTTCGTTATCCAGGAAGTAGGCGGTCAATGGGTTGCCGTCGCAACGGGGGCAGCGGCTGCGGAGTTCAGCGGCATCGTGAAGCTTAACGATACCGCCGCGATCGTATGGCGCGGCATCGAGGAGGGTTTGTCACGCGACCAGATCGTTGCGCGCGTGGTCGAATCGTACGATGTGGACGAGCCGCGCGCGGCCGCCGATGTCGACACCTTCCTGCAGGCGCTTGTGAAGGCGGGGATCGCCTCGGAGTAGGCTACGCCTCTCGGGCGGTAGAGATGCGCCGATTCGGAGGGGCAAACGGCAAAGTGCCCCTTGCTGCGCAGCGTCCGGCCCTGTGTCCTTAATCGCGAAGGGCGCTTCGACTGCGGGATCGGGGCCCCTTCACATCGTGTTTCCCGCAAGGAGGCCAGTCTCGTGGATTCCGGTTCCAAACTGCATGCCGTTCCCTGGATGATTCGCGTTTTAGGGAGCCGTCTCTGGATGGTTGCCGCCCTTGTCGGACTTGAAGTGGTCATCGCCGGTGGCGGTGTTTACACCGCATGGGTGATGCGCGACCTGGTCAATGCTGCGGTTGGCGGCGCTTCTGATGCGCTTCGCCTCAGCGTTGTCGTGTTCGCGGCCGTTTCGGCTGCGTTGATCGCGCTGCAGGCACTGTATCGCTTTCTGCAGGAACGTGCGCGCACGATGTTCCAGAATATCCTTAGGCTAAGATTCCTCGACAAAGTGTTGCATGCCGAGCTTTCCAGCGTGCAGGCTGTCCACACCGGCGAATGGATGAGCCGCCTGACCGATGATGCGCGTATCGTGGCATCCAACGCCACCACGGTTGTGCCTTCTGCGGCGGGTATGCTTGCCCGGCTTGTCGGAGCGCTTGCGCTGCTTGTTGTCATGATCCCTCAAATCGCTTGGATGCTCATTCCCGCGGGAATCGTGCTCGCTGGGTTCACGTTGGGCTTTCGTCGCGTGCTCAAACGCCTTCACAAGCGCATCCGCGAAACCGATGGATGCGCGCGTTCCCATCTTGTCGAGTGCCTTAACAGCCTGCTTGTCGTGAAGAGCTTCCAGAGGGAAGATTTCGCCGAGCGCGGCGCTGCTGTGCTGTTGGAAGACTATCGGGCTGCATGCATGCGGCGTATTCGATTCTCCAATTTGTGCAACATCGGATTTGGATTGGCCATGAGCGGCGCGTATCTGGTGGCTGCCGCCTATTGTGCATATGGGATCCTCGGAGGCTCGGTGAGCTACGGTACGTTCGTGGCGGCGTTGCAGCTTGTCGGTCAGGTGCAGGGCCCGTTGGCTAACATCTCGGGTTGCATTCCGCGGTATTTCGCTATGACGGCCAGTGCCGAGCGTCTGATGGATGCCGAAGCGCTGCCTTATGATGGCGTTGCCGATTCGGGGGAGGGACCCGAAGCGGACACGACTGGTTTTGCCGGCTTGGAGCTGCGTGGGGTGTCATGCCGATACGGCTCCGAGGCACCCAATGTCGCCGACGCCTGCGGCCCGCGGGCAATTCGTTGCCCCGACATGAACATCGGGCGAGGCGAGTTCGTTGCGTTCACCGGTCCGAGCGGCTGCGGAAAGTCAACCACGCTGAAGGCGATGATGGCGTTTTGCCCTTGCGAAACGGGTGAGTGCTGCGTGCTGCTCGGGGATGGGTCCCGCCAGCCTCTGACGGCGCGCTGGCGTTCCCTTTTCTCTTATGTGCCCCAGGGTAACCACCTTATGGGCGGTACGGTGCGCGAAGCGGTCGCCTTTGGCGATACGGAAGGAGCTTCCTGCGATTTGCGCATGTGGGATGCGTTGCGTATCGCATGCGCCGATTTTGTGCGGGAGATGCCCGAGGGGCTTGATTCGCAGTTGGGCGAAAGCGGTGGCGGCTTATCGGAGGGGCAGGTTCAGCGCCTGGCCATAGCCCGTGCGGTTTTCAGCAATAGGCCAGTGCTCCTATTGGACGAGGCGACCTGTTCGCTAGACCCCGATACGGAACGGCGCGTTCTGCAGAACCTGAGCGCTTTGACGGACAAGACCGTTATCGCGGTAACCCATCGTCCTGCAGCGCTTGAAGTGTGCGACAAGCGCATCGAGTTTTCCGAATGACATCGGGCTTTGGAGTTGCGATGGCCCGCGTTGATCCCGTGCCGCAAAAGGCTCCCCTTCTGACTGCTAGACTCTCGGATAAGGCAGATGTATGGGGCTGTCGCATGGTGCAAAACCGCCCCTAACCAGACAAGTCGGCTGATGGCGAGGGGGGCGAACTCGAGCCCCACCGGCGTGTAATAGAAACGAGCCCGCACCCCAAAGGGATACGGGCTCGTAGGCAATACATGGTAGGGGCGGTGGGACTCGAACCCACAATCCTTGCGGCGAGGGATTTTAAGTCCCCTGCGTATGCCAATTCCGCCACGCCCCCGTGAGACTAGAAGTCTAGCACAAGCCGTCCGTTACGCGTTGACAGCCATCGAGTGCTGACCCGACTTTTCCAAGTACTCGGCAAACTTGGCCTCGTCACCCTTGTTCTTGTACTGCAGGGCCAGCAGGTATTCCAGGCGGCAGCTCTTGACCTTGTCGTCACCGGCCTCCTCGAGCATGCGCTCCAGCTCGGGAATGTCGTTGTGGCGCTTGAGGATCATCGTGTCGTACATCAGCTGGCATTCGTGTGCGACTGCTTCGGCCTGACCGCCCTCAAAGCCCTTGATTTCGTGCAGCAACTCCTTGGACTTTTTGCGGTCCTCCTGGCCAACGTAGTAGTTAAAGGCCTTAATGACCAGGTCGACGCGCTGCATCTTGGGCAGGTTGAGTCCCAGCAGCAGGTCGAACATCTCGCTGGCGTGCTCGTGGTCCTCGCGCAGCAGATAGGAGTTCAGGCGCAGGTAGTCGCGGTTGTAGCGCGGGTACAGCATGCTGGTGAGTTTGCCGTCGAGCAAACGATCGAACTCGTCCCACTGCTTGGCGGCCATGAGCTGCTGCAGGCGTTTAAACGTGGTGCGTTTTTTGACGCTAAAGAACACCGACACGGCGATACAGATGATAACGACGGCGGTCCAGAGTGTGCGGGAATCGGGCATATTAGGGTCCTTAGTCGCTCATAAAGCGAGCGGTATGACAACACGTACTAGATGTATTATACGCAGCGCGCAAGCAAACTGGCATAAAAGCTCATCGAGGCCGAGTGCCATCGCTCGCTGCGGTACACTTACCTAAAGTAAACCATGAAGGGAGACATTACCTATGAAGAAGATCGTTTTGGCTTGCGGTGCTGGCGCTGCTACTTCCACGCTCGTTGCCCAGAAGGTCGCCACCCTGCTCGACGCCAACGGTTACGCCGGCAAGTACGAGATCGTGCAGTGCGCCATCTCCGAGGCCAAGGATTACTGCGACGAGGGCGCCGATCTGCTGATCGCCACCACCGTTGCCCCCGAGGGGCTCACCTGCCCGTACGTGAGTGGCGTGCCCTTCATGACTGGCATGAACCGCGTCGCTGCTGAGAAGGCCGTTCTCGACGTCATGGCTCAGTAGGCGCTGCCTGTATGAGTGAGCAGAACGCCAATCCGGTCGAGCTCTTTGGCATGCGCGTTGCCCATGTGGGCATTAACGCTGCCGACCCGGCAGACGCCCTGGAGATCGCGGAGCTGTTCTCGACGATGATGGGTCTGCCCGTCATCGAGACCCCCGTTTCGTACTTTAACGATTCGCTGGTCGAGATCATGAAGCAGAACGGTCGTGGCGCCAAGGGCCACATTGGCTTTGCCGTCAACGACATCGATGCGGCCGAGAAGTGGTTTGCCGAGCGCGGGCTCGAGGTCAACGAGGAGTCGCGCGTGCTGCTGCCCGACGGCGGCACCAAGCTCGTGTACTTTAAGCGCGAGTTCGCCGGCTTCGCCGTGCACCTGTGCCGCGAGTAGCGCATAAGCTGCTACAGCTAACTAAAATTGGGGTAAGGCCACGTGGCCTTACCCCATTTTTAATGCCGAGAGGGTGACTGACGGGCTGTCGTAAAACGAAGGTGAATGGTTTCCCGCGAAGTGAACGAGTGAAATCGAATCCCCGAAGCATCGACACTTTGGAGGCGCCGTTTCCTGCGGTTTTGTCAGGTATTTCCTGCGGTTTTGGCGCCAAAAAGTGCGGATGCTTCGAGGGTCCAAAATAGGTCGTTCACTTCGCGGAAAACCATTCACCTTCGATTCGTGAGAGACGCCCCTACCGCGGCAGGCGAATCGTAAAGCGGCTGCCGACGCCCTCGACTGAGGTCACGCCAATGACGCCGCCGTGGCTGTCGACGATCCACTTGGCGATGGCGAGCCCCAGGCCCGAGCCCTGCGCGCCGGCATCGCGCGCGTTGTCGGCACGGTAGAACCGCTCGAACGCGTGAGCTGCTGATTCCTGGTTCATGCCGATGCCCTCGTCCTCAACACTTATGTCGATCGTGCCCATGCCCGCATCGGGCGTTATGCCAAATGTGACGGTCGTTCCCGCATCCGAGTACTTGGCGGCGTTCTGCACGATCACGCGCAGAGCCTGCTTCACGAGCGCCACGTCGACGGGTGCGTCGCAGCGCGGGTCGCTGGCAAGCGCAGCGTCAAAGGCCAGCCGATACGTGTGCTCGGTATCGATCATCTGCGATTCCTCGCATACCTCGCCGACCAGTGCGGCCAGGTTGGTATGCGCACGCCGCAGGACCGTGCGCCCGGCATCGCCGCGCGCCAAAAACAGCAGCTGCTCCACGAGCTCTTGCATGTGCTCGCTTTCGGCCTTGAGGGACGCGATGGATTCCGCCAGCACGTCCGGGTCGTCTTTGCCCCAACGGTCGAGCATGTTCACGTAGCCCTGAATCACCGCGATGGGCGTGCGCAGCTCGTGGCTTGCATCGTTGACAAAGCGCATCTGCTGCAGCTTGGCCTCTTGCATCTGGCGCAGCAGGCGGTTGAGCGCGACCTCGATGCTTGCCAGGTCGGCGTCGCCGGTGGTGACGCTCGGCGAGTCGATGCTTGCGCGCTCGATGGCCTGCTCCAGTGTTTCCATCTTGCTGCCGGCGAGCTGCATGCGGCCGAGTTCGTCCACGCGCAAGGCCAAGTCGTTGAGCGGTGCCATGGTACGGCGCACACGGCGGGCACCACCGAGCATGTTGAGCACGCTGATGACCTGCCAACCCACAGCGGCAAGGTAGAGAGGCCATAGCGCGACGAGGTCCTGCGCGAGGGGGAAAGTCTTGCTGGTGCGCGCAAGCTCGACGGTATAGGTGAGCGTTGTCGGGTCCCAGCCGCGTGCGGGCGTCAGCGACATGCCGTGAACGGTGGCGCCGGGGATCCAGCCTGCGGTAAACGCGCTGTCGGGCAGCGTCTGGTTGTATCCATAGACGAGGATCGCCGCCGCAATCACCATCAGCAGCAGATCGAGCCAGACGTAGCTTATCAGGCGGCGCCACATATAGCTCCAGTTGATGGCGCGGGCGATGGAGGTGACGCGCTTGGCCTCGGCATTACGCACGGCAGACATAGCCCACCCCGCGCACGGTCTGGATGATGCGGGCACCGCCGGCGTCCTCGATTTTGGCACGCAGGTGTGCGATGTGCACGTCGACGTTGTTGGTGTCGCCCACGTATTCGTAGCCCAGCGCCTCGTGCGCGATGCGCTCGCGCGTGAGTACGGTCTCGGCATGCGCCATAAGCAGGGCGAGGACATCGAACTCGCGGGCAGTCAACACGATGGGCGAGCCGCCAACCGTGACTTCGCGGCGATTGGGGTCGAGCGCAACCGAGCCCACGGTGAGCGTGGCGGGGGAGGGCGAGGCAGCGGTCTGGGCCGTGTCGGTTGCCGGGGACATTGTGGCGATACCGGCGGCCGTGCTGCTCGCTACGCCAGCCCCGGCGCCGGCGCCACCAACGCCCGAAGCCGCCCGCACGGCCTCAGAGCGCTTCAGCGCCACGCGGATCCGTGCGAACAGCTCCTCAATCGCAAACGGCTTGGTCAGGTAATCGTCGGCGCCGGCATCGAGCCCGGCAACCTTATCCATCACGGCATCGCGCGCGGTGACCATGATCACCGGCACGTCCTTGTGCTTGCGGACACGCCGCAGGACCTCCATGCCGTTGAGCTGCGGCAACAGCACATCGAGCAGAATCAGATCGTAGTCGCGCTCCAGCGCCAGGTCCACGGCAGTGCGGCCGTCGGCGGCGTGCTCCACCTGGTAGCCCTCGTGCTCCAGTTCGAGCGTCACAAAGCGGGCGATTTTCTCTTCGTCCTCTACGATCAGGATCCGTGCCATGCGTGCCCCCGTCTGAGATTACTTGTCGTCGTTGAGATTTTGCTTGATGTCGTCCGCGGCGTCGGCGGCGTGATTCATAAGGTTGTTGATACTGCCGGGCACATCGCCGTCGCTGTCGATGCGGTAGCGCATGCCAAAGAACAGACCAATCAGCATCAGCCATATCGTGGCGCCCCAGGCAAACAGGGCGACGATGGGAATCAGGATGGGGATGTTGAGGATGATCGCATCGCGGCGCGTGGCGATAAACTTGGTGTCCAGGCTCAGGCGGAAGAGCTTTTTGAGGTACTCCCAAACGCTGTCCATCTTCTTGGAGAAGTCGGTTTTTTCGCTCGACTTCTCGTAGGCGGCCTGCGCGGCGACCATCTCGGCCGAGGGCTCATCGACTGGCGCGGACTCGGTGGCGGCGTGCGCCGACGTGGTCTGGGTCTTGCCCTGCGACTCGAGCCAAATGATGGCATCCAAAACGTTGCCGTCGGCAGCGTCGAGCGCGGCCTTGGCATCGGTGTAGCTCACGTTGCACTTGGTGCGGATGGTTTCAACTTTTTCGAGGTCGTCCATGACCTGTCCTTTCGTTCGATGGGCGCGACACCGGGCGATCTGCCCGGGTGCGAGCGTTGCGTTCGGCGGCCTGCGTTGCGCGGCGTCGCCCCGCCCTTGGTCGAACTCTATAGTGCAGGTTATAGATTAAGCGATTCTTGAGCCAAGATTAATGTTGGATGAGTTTTTGGGTGGCGGTGGGGAAGGAAGAGATGTCCTTCTGGGTAGCTAGCAGCGAGGTCTAATACTTTTCCGAGAAGTGAACGAGCTAAATCGGACCCCCGAAGTATCGACACTTTAAGGGCATCGTTTCCTGCGGTTTCGATACTGGAATCCTGCGATTTTGCCGACGAAAAATGTGGATGCTTCAGGGGTCCTAAAACAGACGTTCACTTCGCGGAAAAGTATTAGACCTCGATAGCGGGGGATGGGGTGCCGGTGCAAAACGGCGTCAGAGAATGGGATAAATAAGGCAAACGGATCACATGGATCAAAAATCACGTTGCAAAAGTAGATTTAAACTGCGGAGGATATAGCGGACTAGCTTGCAATGTGACGCATTGCCGCATCTCCAACTGGATTAATTCATTATAACAAACTGCTTCTATCTAGATCGTTTATGAGATGGATTCTGACCCATCGCGATGCCGTTTCGATAGGTCGGAATCCATCTTGGATTAATGGCGGTCAACAGGCTCTTCGGTGAAAGATGCTAGCCCATAAGAACTGCAAGCTTCATCGAGTTTTCAACGGCGGTGTAGCTCATAGCGCCCTTGCCGACCTTTTGCGGGTCGTAGTCAGATTGCTGGATGACACCGCTGTACTGGGCAACGACGTTTTCAAATGCTGGGCTATCGAGGAACTCATGCGGATCTGTTTTCCAACGTACTTTCCCCTGATCATCCGTTTCCATCAAGGCGCGGAGGCCGCAGACTAGGGGGTAGATAAAGCCCTCGGGTACAGGGTTACCCGCCTTGTTTTTAAAGAAGGGGGTTCGGTATTCATCGCGACTGTTTTTAAGGCTCTTGGCGGCGCCGATTTTTCCGTAGCTTCCGGTTTTGTTGTAGTACTTGGGGAAGCGCGAATAGATTTCATCGTATAGACCGGGGAGGTCCGTAGCCACTTTGAGTGCGCTAAGAACTTGCGGATTCTTGAGTTCGCGGCGCGCCGAACCAGAGGCTCTGGTTACTCGATCATCCCTCATCAGCTGCAAAAACTTCTCCTGGCATTTTTCCTTGCCGCTATAGACTAGAGGAGGTTGCGGCGCTTCGATATCACCAGAGGTGACGGTACTTGAGATGAGCGATAACGGGATCCAGGAGAGCGCGACAAGCTTTCTGGATTCAATGGGCTTGCCGTCGTTAGTCTTCCAACTGATGTTGCCTGCAAATTCAGGGTACTTTTCGACAAAGAGGGCTTTAAAGGAATCAAAAAGACCTTCCTGATTGCCTTTGGTGCCCTGTGTGAGCTGGGCGTTATTGTTGCGGGCATCGCAGATTTCCAGAAGCGATGTGCGGAAGTTTTCAACGCAGAGCGCATCGTTGGGATCGGTGGGAACGAGCAATTCAACGGGAATCGAGAAGTCGAGAGTGCTTATGCCTTTCTCTTTGAGGGCCGCTTTTTCTTCACGGAGAAGTGACAGATAGTCTTCAATATCGGCTCGACGGTTCATCCATGTTTGCTTGAATGAGTCCCAGATCGAAACTTCGCTCTTTTTGGGGGGTCGATTGCCGAGCGCAAGCTCTGCTTCACTGAGAATGTAACTGCCGATGGCGAGGGTGTTATGTCCGCCGTCGAGAATTCCCTCAACCTCATCATTGGGGGTAAAGCTCAAACGATAGCGACCGCGCTCAAGGGGTTCATAGTTCGAAGACGCGAGCAAAATTCCCTTTGACTTAAAAGGAAATAGCTTTTGTTCAGGGGATAGTTCGTCCGCACGGATGGAAGCCTGAATGGCATCGGTAACGGATCCCAAGCGAGAGTTGCGAGGGTTGGCATCGAGGTCGAGCGTATCAATTATTTGGATAAGAGATTTGGGAGACATCAAGCCGACGACCTTTTTTATATCCCCAAGCTTTTGCACGTAGCTGTCGGTAAATCGAACAATAATGTCGGTGCTCATAGCAAAACCCTTTCGTCTAAAGTAGTCAAAACAACAGGCCTGCGCTCTTGGAGTGCCGGAGATTGAAAGGGAGCATCGCTAATAAAAAAGCTGGTCTCCCAGCTCTAGACGAAAGCCATAACGGTGATCGGGCGTTATGGTGTTGTGCCTAGAGACATCCGTCTCATCTTCCAGCCCCTATCCAGGAAGCTTGATCGAAGGATCTCACTGACCGAGGAAGAGATCAAGATCTTCGTGGAAATAAATCAGACTGCTTATTGTGAACGGTAGGTAAGTGACGGCAATCGGCATTTGTGTCCGCACGACATGTGACACTTGCCCTGCCGCCCTGCTCTGCCGCGGCGGCATGTACCCGAACAACGACTCTCTAAGGAGCTCGATACCAATGAGTGACAACACCAAGCATCTCGCAAAGAAGTGCGTTAAGGACGCGGGGCCGTGCCTCGCGCTGTGCCTTGCCGGCGCAGCGGTCGCGCTGCTGGCTATTCTGGGGCCGTTCGACGTGCTCCGAAATGCCGTCTCTCTGCACGTCTGCATGGCCCTTGCCGGCGCCATGATGACCGGCGGCGTGCTCGATCTGGTTTTTTGGGTGCTTGACCCGTTTGGATGGAAGAACGAAGGGTAAGCCCTAAGGGATGCAGATGCCTCGCAGCGTTAGGAGGTCCCCGTGATCTGGTTTACTAGCGATGCTCATTTTGGACACGAGAACATGCTACGGCTTAGCGATAGGCCTTGGTCGACTGTTGCGCAGATGAACGACGCCATGGTCGCTAACATTAACAGCAAGGTCGCTGCGGATGACGAGCTCTACATCTTGGGCGACTTCAGCTTTAAGATGACGGTCCAAGACGCCTGTGAGCTGCGCAAAAGCATTGCCTGCAAGCGCGTCCACCTACTGCCCGGCAACCACGACAAAGACTGGACGCAGTCTGGCGTAGCGGATGCTTTTATCGTCGAGCCGCCCATTTGCGTGCTCAAGATCAACCGCCAAAAAATCGTGTTGAGTCACTATCCCATGGTCGATTGGCAGGGCATGTCGCACGGCAGCTGGCATCTGCACGGGCATATTCACAGCTGCGGCGGCGCGTACAACAAGTTCAACCTCAGACAGGGGCTGCTGCGCTATGACGTGGGTGTGGACGCTAACGGCTACGCCCCCGTGAGCCTGAAGGAGCTCAGGTCGTGGTTTGCGCAGGTAGACGAGCCGGTGTGTTGCGTTAAATGGCCGAGGTGGGTCAACGCCACGGGTGACGAGCAGATTGAGCACGATCTCGAAACATATAAGAGAGAAGTGGTAATCCGATGACGGTCTATGTGACGGGCGATATTCACGGCGGCCTCGACATGCAAAAGCTGCGCGATTGGGACCTTGGGGATAGCCTGACGAGCGACGACTATCTGATTGTCGCGGGCGACTTTGGCTTTCCGTGGGATTTCTCTGCCGAGGAATGTGCCGATATTGCCTGGCTGGAATCGCGTCCCTATACCGTGCTGTTCGTCGACGGCAATCACGAGCGTTTCGATCACTGGGCGGAGCGTCCCATGGAGTTGTGGCACGGCGGGCTGACGCAGCGCCTGTCGGATACCTCGCTCATACGGCGTCTGACGCGTGGCGAGGTTTTTGAACTCGACGGCTCAATGATCTTTACCATGGGTGGCGCCACGAGCGTGGACAAGGAATACCGCATTCCCTATTCCAGTTGGTGGCCGCAGGAGCTGCCGGATGAGCGCAACTTTGAGGAGGCGCGGACAAAGCTCGACAGCATGGGCTGGAAGGTCGACTACGTGATCACCCACACCTGCTCTACGCGCATGCTTTCGCCCACGCTTTATCCGGCACCCGGCTGGAATTACCCCGCCGTTGATCGGCTCACGGCATTTTTCGATGAGCTGGAAGACCACTTGGATTACAAACGCTGGTACTACGGGCATTTCCATCGGGATGCCAACCCGGCCGAACGCCACACCGTGCTCTACGACTGCATCGTTCGCCTGGGTGACGAACTCCAGCCCTGGGATGTTGCGTAGGGGCGGACTGAGCGGCTACTCGGCCGTTACAGTGATGTTCTCCCGGTGCGCGCGGATGACATTCCAGCTAAAGTGCTCGACCAACTGCTCGGCGGTACGCGGCGTGGTGTCCGGCGCGATGCCCGTTTGCCCGGCGAGCCAGCCCAGCAGTGCCTCGGGCGTGCCAAAGCGGGCGCGTAGTTCGCCCAGGTCCAGATCGCGGTCGCGCTTGGAAAGGCGGCGGCCGTCCGGCGACATGAGCAGCGGAATGTGCGCGTAGTGCGGCGTGGGAAGTCCCAGCAGATGCTGCAGATAGATTTGGCGCGGCGTGGAGCCCAGCAGATCGCATCCGCGCACGACCTCGGTGACGCCCATGGCGGCGTCGTCGATCACCACGGCTAGCTGATAGGCAAACACGCCGTCGCTGCGGCGCACCAAAAAGTCGCCGCATTCGGTGGCGAGCGCTTCGCATTGGGCGCCGTACGTGCGGTCCACGAATTCGATCACGTCGTCCGCGAGGTCATCGACGGCGGGCACGCGCAAACGCGTGGCCGGGGCGCGCAGGGCACTGCGGCGGGCAACCTCCTCGGCAGAAAGGCCTCGGCAGGCGCCGCGATAGATGAGCGTGCCGTCGCTGGCGTGCGGTGCGCTTGCGGCGTGGAGCTCGGCACGTGTGCAAAAGCAGGGGTAGGTGAGGCCGGCGTCTTGCAGCTGGTGCAGGGCGCTCTCGTACAGGTCCAGACGATCGTGCTGGTAGTAGGGGCCTTCGTCCCACTCGAGCCCTAGCCATGCCAGGTCGTCGATTAGTTGGGCGGCAAGCTCGGGGCGCTTGCAGCGATCGTCCAGGTCCTCGATGCGCAACACGATGCTGCCGCCCTGGCTGCGGGCCGAAAGCCACGCGCACAGGCAGCTGAACACGTTGCCCAAGTGCATGCGGCCCGAGGGCGACGGGGCAAAGCGACCCACGACAGGTGCGGGAGAGGGAGTCGTCGTTGGCGCGTCCGCGACGGGCGTTGCTATGTTGCGTGCTTTGATATCCATGCGGACGAGTATAGCGCGGGGCACGATGGGGAGGCATCACTGTGGTCCGCAAGTTGTCGAGGACCCGCATTGCGTATGGCGGGCCGCAGACTCGGTGCTTTGATTCCTGTCCGTCAACTCGGCACCTTAGACAACAGAAACCCCGGCAGCTCTTCGCAACTGCCGGGGTTTCCGCGGAAAAGGGGGACATGATCCACGAGCGAACGGGAAAGGGGCAACCGTTTTCGCTCAACTGCTTTATGCCCTTTACTCGCGGGCTCAATCAGCGCGCGCCGCAGCAACACAAAGCCGCTACACCTGTGACGGAGCTGTGAAGTGGTATCTATTGCTGACGCGGGACTCGGCCAAAGAGCGTCCCAAACGACAATTTTGTTGCTGCCTGTCGGTTCAGCCCAATGATCCGTTTTCCTCCGTCCCCAATAGATCATTTTCCAAGTGTCGGGGTGCGGGCGTGACTTTCATCCCGTTTGGCACTCCGGTCGCCTAGATGTTCGTCATGCGTACCCGCAAACGTGGGACAATGGCGCTGTTGGTTTTACAGACAAAGGATGTGCCTATGAACACCCCCGTTGCCAGTACTTGTCGGCAGCGCTGCCTGTTTGCGCGATTCGCTTCCGTCTGCGTGCTCGTCGCGCTTGCGTTGTTGCTACTGCCTGTCGCCGCGCACGCCGACGGCTACTCCATGACCCAAACCTATATCGGCGCCACGGTCGAGGCCGACGGTTCGCTGACCGTTGTCGAGGGACGCCAGTTTGATTTCGATGACGATATCAACGGCGTGTTTTGGGAGATCAATACGGGCTCTAACCAGCAGGGCGGCGCGGCGGGCGTCAATGTGCTGAGCGTCGAGGAAGACGACACCGCGTTTAACAAGGTCGACAGCGCGAACAAGGGTGACTCTGGCGTCTACACGGTCGAGCAGACTGGTGACGGCGTAAAGATCAAGGTGTTCAGCCCTCACGAGAGCGGCGATAGCGCGATCTATTGCGTGAGCTACACCATGACCGGTGCGGTTATGAACTGGGCCGATACCGCCGAGCTCTATTGGAAATTCGTGGGCGACGGCTGGTCCGCGGATTCCGATGACGTCGAGATGGAAGTGTACTTCGCAAATGCCGCTGCCGGGACGGTGGCCGTCAAGGGCGATAACTTCCGCGCATGGGGGCACGGCCCGCTGACGGGCGACGTATCGCTCGATGCGGATGAACCCATGGTCACCTATACCATTCCCTGCGTGCACCAGGGCGAATTCGCCGAGGCGCGCATCGCCTTCCCCAGCGACTGGGTGCCGCAGCTTGCCGCTTCGAGCGAGGAGCGCATGCCGACAATCCTGAGCGAGGAGAAGGCATGGGCCGACGAGGCTAACGCCCGCCGCGCTCACGCTCGCATGATTGCCAATGTACTTGCCGTACTAAGTGTTGTCGCGGCGGTGGCCTTTACCGGCACAATCGTTGTGCTCAAGCTGCGCCGCCGCAAGCCCAAACCGCTTTTCCAGGACGAATATTTCCGCGATGTGCCTTCGGACGACCATCCCGCCGTGCTTTCGGCCCTCATGAGCTGGAACGAGGTGCCCGATCAGGCATATATCGCCACGCTCATGAAGCTCACCGACGACCGTGTGATCAAGCTGGAGCAGGCGACCGTGACCAAGGCCAAGAAAGGTCTGTTGGGGCGTGAAAAAGAAGAGCAGACGTATCGCGTGACGGTGAGTGATGCGGGCTGGAAGTCGGCCAAGGGCATTGACCGCATGGTGCTCAAGGTCTTCTTTGCCGGTGCTAAGCCCGACGAGAACGGCGACCGCTCGCGCACGTTTGACGAGCTGCAGCACTACGTCAAGCAGCACGCTACACCCGTGGGCGACAAGCTCGAGGACTATCAGAACACCGTTAAGGGCAAGCTGGCCGATAGCGAGTACGTTGCCTCGGACGGCATTGTCGCAATGGTGTTTTGCCTGGTTCTCGGTATTCTGATCGCCTGTGTTCCCGCGGGATCCATCTTCTTTACCGACGGCGCGCAGGCGAACATTGTCGCCGCGGTTATCTCGGTGCCGATTGTGCTGGTGGGTATTGGCGTGGGCCTTACGTTCCGCCGCTTTACGCCGGAGGGCGCCGAGGTGGCGGCTCGCTGCAAGGCGCTTAAGCATTGGCTTGAGGACTTCACGCGTCTAAAGGAAGCCGTCCCCGGCGATCTGGTGCTGTGGAATAAACTTCTGGTGATGGGTGCGGCGCTGGGCGTTTCGAAGGAAGTCCTGCGTCAGCTTGCCGAGGCTGTTCCTCCCGAGGTGCGCGAGGCCGACGGTTTCTACGACAATTACCCCTGCTACTGGTGGTACTACCATCACTACGGAAACCAGTCCCCGCTCGATTCGTTCGATGATGTGTATCACGAGAGCATCCGTGAGCTGGCTTCGAGTTCCGATAGCTCGAGCGGCGGCGGTGGTGGCGGCTTCTCGGGCGGCGGAGGCGGCGGCGTCGGCGGAGGCGGCGGCGGAACGTTCTAACGGTCCTAAATTACGGGATGGACTTTTCTCGACAGCCGTTGGGGAAAGCCCATCCTCTTTTTATGCGCTACCTACGAAGACTGTCCCCAGCGACTCGTCACTGGGGACGTTCCTAAATGACTAGGTATGGCTGCTGGGCCTAGGCCGTTAGGTCAAGTTCGTAGAGGAAGCTTTCGCGCGGCATGTCGTGGCGGCGCTCTTCGCGGTTGGCGCGGTGCGTGGCCGCGCGCTTAAAGCCGTGCAGCTCGTAGAACTTCCACGAGCAGTTGGAGTCGGTGTACAGGTGTGCCCTCGTCGCCCCGCGCGAGGACAGGTACGAGACCGCGGCATCGAGCAAAACCGAGCCAACGCCCAGGCCATGGACGTCGCGATCTACGGCAAGCAGCGTGACCTCGTTGTCGTGTGGCAACGGGCTGCTTTCGAGCAGGCGGTTGTTGGTTCGGATGGTTGCGCGCACAAACGATAGATACTCGGCGCAGGCATCGGGCTCCAGCTCGCGCATTTGCGATAGCAGCGCGCGTTCGGTATCCATCCAATGTTCCTTGACGGTGGCGCCGGAGCTCTGTCCCGCACGTGCGAGCGCAATGCCGCGCGCCTGACCGTCGATTACGGCAACCTGCGAAAAGGTCGACGACGAAAGGCAATAGGCGAGGTCGCACGCGGCCTCAAGGCGGTTGTACTCATCGTTATCCGAATTGTTATGCCAAAGCTGCTGCAGAATCAGCGCGATGGCGTCGAAGTCTTCGGTATCAAACGGTCGGTAGAGAACCCGCGAGACCATGGTGCCTCTTTCTTTTGCGGATGCATATCGAGCACAGTTCTACCACGCTATTGGCATCTAATTATGGTGCCCCTGTGTTCCATGAACTCACCGTGCCCGGTGCCGTGCTCATCTCCTCCGCTCGCAAACTTTTTCTGCATATGCGCCCGTTGCGGGGTGCATCGATGCGCTCGATGCGCTACATTGAATCAGTATTTTCAATGCCGCTGCGCGAGCGCTGCAGATCGACGTATCACCGGCTCACAGAGCACGGCGGCGTACCAGACAGGAGGACTGCATGGGATCTGATGTGAAGATCGCACGCGCGTTGATCTCGGTTACCGATAAGACGGGCGTCGTCGATTTCGCACGGACGCTGGTCGATGACTTTGGCGTCGAGATCATCTCTACGGGCGGCACGGCTCGTGCCATCGAGGACGCGGGCGTTCCCGTAACCCCCATCGAGGAGTTCACGGGCTATCCCGAGATGATGGACGGCCGCGTTAAGACCCTGCACCCCAAGGTTCACGGCGCGCTGCTGGCCCGCCGCGATTCCGAGCAGCACATGCAGGAGGCCGCTCAGCACGGCATTAAGCTGATCGACCTGGTCGTCGTCAACCTGTACGAGTTCGAGAAGACCGTCGCCAACCCCGAGGTCACCTTCGCGGATGCCATCGAGCACATCGACATCGGTGGCCCCTCCATGCTGCGCTCTGCCGCCAAGAACGCCGCGAGCGTTACCGTCATCTCCGATCCGGCCGACTATGATGCCGTCCTGGCCGAGATGCACGAGACCGGTGGCTGCACCACGCTTTCCACCCGTCGTCGCCTGCAGGTGAAGGTCTACCAGACCACCGCCGCCTACGACACGGCTATCTCCCGTTGGCTTGCCGCCCAGGCAAGCGACGTGGCGGACACCTCTGCCAAGCTCGAGATCTCGCTGGAGAAGGTCGACGACCTGCGCTATGGCGAGAATCCTCAGCAGAAGGCCACGGTCTATCGCTTTGCCGAGGGCTGCGAGAACACCGCGAGCTCGCAGTTCCCACTCGTGGGCTCCGAGCAGATCCAGGGCAAGCCGCTCAGCTACAACAACTATCTGGATGCCGACGCCGCTTGGAACCTGGTCCGCGAGTTCGACGAGCCGGCCTGCGTGATCCTCAAGCACCAGAACCCCTGCGGCTCTGCCGTGGCCGAGGACATCACGGCTGCCTACGACCGCGCCTTCGCCTGCGATCCCAAGAGCGCCTTTGGCGGCATCATCGCCTGCAACCGCGAGGTTCCCTTTGATCTGGTTGAGCACTTTGCCGATCAGAACAAGCAGTTCGTCGAGGTCATCATCGCCCCGAGCTACACTGCCGAGGCACTCGAGCGCATGGCCAAGCGCCCCAACCTGCGCGTGCTGGCTACCGGCGGCGTGGACCACGGCGCCCAGGTGGAGCTGCGCTCCGTCGACGGCGGCATGCTGGTGCAGGAAGTTGACCACGTGACCGAGGACCCCGCGACCTTTACGTTCCCCACCGACCGCAAGCCCACCGACGCCGAGATGGCCGAGCTCGAGTTTGCCTGGAAGGTCTGCAAGGGCGTCAAGTCCAACGCCATCCTGGTCTCCAAGGGCAAAGCCGGTATTGGCATGGGCCCGGGTCAGCCCAACCGCGTTGACTCTGCACTGCTTGCCTGCGAGCGCGCCGAGGACTTCTGCGAGCGCGAGGGCGTGGAGAAGGGCGGCTTTGCCTGTGCAAGCGACGCGTTCTTCCCGTTCCGCGACAACGTCGACGTGCTTGCCGCGCACGGCGTGACCTGCATCATCCAGCCCGGCGGCTCCAAGCGCGACGACGAGAGCGTCCAGGCCTGCAACGAGCATGGCATCGCGATGGTCTTTACGGGCGCCCGCCACTTTAGGCACTAAGTTTCGCCCCGGAACAAAATAATCTCTGCAAAAGACGGCTGCTCCGTTTGGAGGGCCGTCTTTTTGGTATAAGAGGACGGAATGACTAACACGAAAGGTATGACCATGCCCCAGATTGATGATGCCGAGCTGTTTGGCAATGCCGAGGATCAGCGTGCGTACGAGGACTTTTGCGCCAATCAGGAGGCGGTCGAGAAGTTTACGCTCGACAAGCCCGCGCTTGTATGCCGTTGGCGCATGTCCAACAAAAAGGTGCCCATGCTCAACCGTCACATCCGCGCGCTGTCCGAGCGCCTGGTGCAGGGCGAGCCGCTTACCCATAACATGCTCAGCTGGGCAAAGCAGCACGTTGAGTGGTCGCTTGCCGAGGGCGATTACACCGCGCGCGACGGCGTGCTCATGCTGGTGATCGACATCAACGGCAACGCCGCCATGACGGTGGTGGAGTACGAGCCGCTCGCCGATACGTCGGCCAAGGCGCTGCGTGCCCGCTCCGCTGAGGCCCGCTCCGAGGCTGACGAAACTGGCGTGGCGCCCGAGCTGCTCGCCGCCGTCAACAACGGCGAGCTCGCCTTTGTGGCGCCGGCGGACGAGTTTCTGTGCGGCACGGCGACGCTCATCGAGCAGCTGGCCCAGACCAAGGGCATCCCGGTCACGCGTGTAGACATTCCCGCGCAGCTTAAGGGCGCGCTGTTCCTAGTGAGCGACGAGCACGGCGTGGTCCCCGCGACCGAGACGGACGCCGCCGAGGCCGATGCCGCCACGGTCGCCTTCTTTGCCGAAGGCTACGAAAAGCTTCGTGCCCGCCGCTAAATGATTTTTCTGGGACGGGGATTAAAGAATCATTTTAGTCTCCGTTCCCGTCGCGAGCGTAAGGCGGACAAAACGCCCCCCGTTCGCGAACAGTTCTGTCACCTTGGCGACGTGCGTGGCGCGCACCTGCAGTTTCGCAGCCATAATGGTGGCAAGACAACCAAGAGGGGGAGCGGAATCCATGGCGCTAATCTATATCGTTGAGGACGACGAGCCCATTCGTCGTGAGCTTGTCGACATCCTTGCCCGTGCCGGTTTTGAGGTCGAGGCCTGCGAATCGTTTGAGCACGTCTCGCGCGATATTCTCGCCGCCGCGCCCGACCTGGTGCTGCTCGACCTCACGCTCCCCGTCAAAGACGGCCAGCACATCTGCCATGAGGTCCGTCGCGAATCTGAGGTCCCCATCATCGTTCTCACGTCGCGCACGACCGAGATCGACGAGGTCATGGCCATGACGCTCGGCGCGGACGACTTTGTTCCCAAGCCCTACAGCGCGCGCGTGCTCGTGGCCCGCATCAATGCCTTGCTGCGCCGCACCGCGGCGGCGGGCGAGCGCAGCACGCTCGTCCACAAGGGACTGGAGCTCGACCTCGCACGCTCCATGGTCACCAACACGCAAACCGGCACCAGTACCGAGCTCACCAAAAACGAGCTGCGTATCCTCTCGCTGCTTCTGAGCCGCGCGGGCAAGATCGTTTCGCGTTCGGCCATCATGCAGGACCTGTGGGACTCCGACGCCTTCGTGGACGACAATACGCTCACCGTTAACATCAACCGCCTGCGCACCACGCTCGAAAAAAATCGGCATCAAGGGGTATTTGACCACGCACCGCGGCCAGGGCTATTCGGTCTAGGGGCCGGCTATGTCGTTTGCCAAGTTCTTTAAAGACGCGCTGCTTCCCGTCGCCGTGTGGACGTGCGGCGTGCTGCTGAGCTGCTTTGTGCTGACGGTCGCCGGCGCACCCGTTTCTATCGTGGTCGTGGCGGTCGGCGTGTCCTATATCTTTGGTATGCTCGGCATCGTGATCGAGTACGCGCGCCGTCGTCGTTTTCTGCGCCAGCTGGAGCGTGCGGCCGAGGAGCTCGAGAGTCCCGCATGGGTGCAGGAGATGGTGCAATGCCCGACCTATGCCGAGGGCGAGCTCGAGTACGAGGTCTTGCGCCGGGTGGGCAAAGCCGCTTGCGACGAGGTTGCCGAAGGCCGCCGTCAGACCGATGACTATCGCGACTATATCGAGAGCTGGGTCCATGAGGCCAAGCTGCCCCTGGCGGCGGCCCATCTGATTTTGGAAAACCTGGACGGTAGCGAAGACGACCTGTCGCGCGTGGACGATCTGGCACGCGAGCTTGCCCGCGTGGAGCGCTATATCGACCAAGCTCTGTACTATGCGCGCTCGGAAGTCGTGGAGCGCGACTACCTGATTCGCCGCTGGGATCTCAAGACCTTGGTGACGGGCGCAATCAAGGCCAATGCGCGTGAGCTCATCGCGGCACACGTGGCGTCGGTGTGCGAGAACCTCGACTTTGAGGTCTTTACCGACGAGAAGTGGCTCGAGTTTATTCTGGGCCAGCTCATTCAGAACAGCATTAAATATGCGCGTGAGGACGGCGCAAAGATCGTGTTTTCGGGTGCGTTGCTGGACGAGGGTCTGGCAAGCGAGCGCATCGAGCTTACCGTCGCGGACAACGGCTGCGGCGTGTGTGCGGCAGACCTGCCGCGCGTGTTCGAGAAGGGCTTTACCGGCGACAACGGCCGCACCACCAAGCGCGCAACGGGCATCGGCCTCTACCTGGTGGCGCGCCTGTGCTCCAAGATGGGCATCGACGTCACCGCGGCATCCGAGCCCGGCGAAGGCTTTGTCGTAACATTCGCCTTCTCAACCAACAAGTTCCAATATTTCGAGTAGCCAGCCCGTCTTACGGTGCGGACGGCTATGTTCCCGAACGTGAACTTAGCTAAGGCAATTGGCGCTATGTTCCCGAACGTGAATATAGCCGCAAGGATTTAAATGAATCGCCCCATAAAAAACGTGCCGCCCCAAACGGGGCGGCACGCCATCTTTTATCAGCCAACTCGTTGAAGTACGGTGACGAAGGCGCAAGGCCGGGAGGGGTTATCTAAGCCGACATCCCGCAGCCGCGAAGCGGCGAGGACGTCGGCGTGATAACCCCGCAGGCCCTGCGCCGGCGGGAAGGAACCTACTTCACGACCAAGATGTCGCAGTCGGTGTTGCGCAGCAGGAACGTCGAAATCGAACCCAGCAGCGCATACTTGATCGAGGACAGGCCGCGTGCGCCGCAGAGCACCAGGTCGGGCTTAACCACGTCGAGCATCTCGTCCTTGAGCGTCTCGCGAATACGGCCGGCGCGAATCATAACCTCGACCTCGGGAATATCGGGATTGGCCTTGGCCTCTTCGAGCTGCTTGGCGATGGAGTTCTTAAATGCCTCCTCTAGGCCGTTGACCAGATCGACCGGATAGGAACCGGCGCTCTCGAGCGCCGTGGAATCGATAACGTGGCCGATGATTAGCTTGGCGCCGTTGTTCGCGGCGACCTTGATGGCGCGTGCGAGCACAAAATCCTGCTGCTCAGTACCATCGAGTGAAACAAATACCTTGGTGTAGCCCTCGTTCATGGTTTCCTCCTTGGTCTATCGCACGGGCGCGGGGCTCGTGCCTCGGGCGGGCGCGGGCGCGTTGGCCGCCGAACACTTTATCTTGTTGCAGTTATACCCAAGGATTTCGGTTTGACCGCTCGCAATTCTGTGAACGGACGAGTTTTTTGGTAAGGGTAGGCGCAGACGCGCCCGAACGGTTGATAATGGGACATCGCCCGCACCGTCCGCAGAACAATATCGGCGGGTGTCTAACGAGGGGGTCCCTTTGGATATCATCGAGCTTCTAAAATCTGCCTTCATGGGCCTGGTCGAGGGCATCACCGAATGGCTGCCTGTTTCGTCGACCGGTCACATGATCTTGGTGGACGAGTTCGTCAAGATGAACGTGAGCGAGACGTTCTGGAACATGTTCCTGGTCGTGATTCAGCTCGGCGCCATTCTGGCCGTCTGCGTGCTGTTCTTCCATGAGCTCAATCCGTTCTCGCCCAGCAAGGGCAAGGAGGGCCGCCGCGACACCTGGGTGCTGTGGGGCAAGATTGTGCTTGGCTGCATTCCCGCCGCGGCAATCGGCCTGCCGCTCAACGACTGGATGGAGGAGCATTTCTACAATGCTCCCGTCGTGGCGCTGGCGCTCATTGTGTACGGTGTGCTGTTTATCGTGATCGAGAACTGGCGCGCGAGCAAGCGCGAGGAAATGGCTGTTGCCGGTTCGTTTGGTTCGCGTGCTGTGGTGTCGGGTGGACGTCCCGCCGGTGCGCACTTTGCGGCACCCGCCGCGGCTACCGCTGAGGATGAGGACGATGACGAGAATCTGGACTTTGGCTCCATCGCCACGCTCGAGGACCTGAGCTGGAAGACTGCGCTGGGTATCGGCTGCTTCCAGGTGCTTTCGCTGGTGCCTGGTACGTCTCGCTCCGGTTCTACCATCATCGGCGGCCTGCTTTTGGGCTGCACGCGTTCGGTGGCGTCCAAGTTTACGTTCTTCCTGGCCATCCCGGTCATGTTTGGCGCGAGTGCGCTCAAGCTGGTCAAGTACTTCATCAAGGGCGGCACGTTCGGTGCCAACGAGGTCGCTATCCTGGGCGTGGGCTGCGTTGTGGCCTTTGTGGTTTCGCTCATCGCCATCAAGTGGCTCATGGGCTTCGTCCGCCGTCACGACTTCAAGTGCTTCGGTGTCTACCGCATCATCCTGGGCATCGTAGTGCTCGCATACTTCTTCGTTCTGGAGCCGATGCTCGGCCTCTAACTTAGTCGACACTGCGCGGCGGCCAGGGCGACAACTTGTCATTCAAAGGGGGTGGCATGACCAAAAGGTCTATGCCGCCCCCTTTTCATGCTAATTTGTTCGCCCTGACCGTCGCTCGCTGCTGCTGCCATGACATCGGCGGTTTCGTGATTGTCAATAGATTGGCGCAGACTAACCTGACCCCATTGCACCAAATCCGCTGGGGCGAGCCTGACGGTGACGCACGGAGTCGTGGTGTGATTTGCGTCGGTGTCCGCGCGGCTCGGTATACTGGTACGGCTCAAACTATGGCGCTGCCCGCAGGCGCGCCGTCCGTCAGATGAGGAGTCGCCCATGACCCAGCCCTTGCCCTGGGAAAAGAATGTCGCGGTACCTGTGCCGCCCGCGCCGGAACCCGTGCCGCTCGATGCATACACCGCCCCTGCTGCGCCGGAGCCCGAGCTCGTTCCGCTCGACATCTACGACGCCCCGGCTCCGGCGCCCAAACCCGCCAAGCCGCTCGTCGATATCGATAGCCTGAACCCCGCCCAGCGCGAGGCGGTCCTGACCACCGAGGGCCCGCTGCTGGTCCTTGCCGGCGCCGGCTCGGGCAAGACCCGCGTCCTGACCTTCCGCATCGCGCATATGCTTGGCGACCTGGGCGTTAAGCCCTGGCAGGTCCTGGCCATCACGTTTACCAACAAGGCAGCGGCCGAGATGCGCGAGCGTCTGGCGGCGCTCATCCCCAGTGGCACCCGCGGCATGTGGGTGTGCACCTTCCACGCCATGTGCGTGCGCATGCTGCGCGAGGACGCCGACCTGCTGGGCTACACCGGGCAGTTCACCATCTACGACGATGACGACTCAAAGCGCATGGTGCGCGACATTATGCAGGCGCTCGGCATTGAACAAAAGCAGTTCCCCATCAACATGATCCGCAGCAAGATCAGCTCAGCTAAAAACGCCATGATCGGCCCCGAGGACATGCTCAAATCCGCCGACAGCCCCAACGACAAAAAGGCCGCGCAGGTCTACCTGGAGCTGGAACGCCGCCTGCGCGCCGCCAACGCGATGGACTTCGACGACCTGCTCGTGCGCACGCTCGAGCTGCTGCGCACCCGCCCCGAGGTGCTCGACAAGTACCAAGAGCGCTTCCGCTACATTAGCGTCGACGAGTATCAGGACACCAACCACGTCCAGTACGAGATCGCCAATCTGCTGGCCGCCAAGTACCAAAACCTCATGGTCGTGGGCGACGATGACCAGTCCATTTATAGCTGGCGTGGCGCCGACATCACCAATATCCTGGACTTTGAGAAGGATTTTAAAGACTGCAAGACTGTCAAGCTGGAGCAGAACTATCGCTCTACGGGCCATATCCTGAGCGCCGCCAACGCCGTGGTGCGTCACAACTCGCAGCGCAAGGACAAGCGCCTGTTTACGGCCGAGGGCGACGGCGAGAAGATTCAGGCCTTCCAAGCAAGCGATGAGCGCGACGAGGGCCGCTGGATTGCCGGCGAGATCGAAAAGCTGCACTCCAAGGGCACGAGTTACGACGACATCGCCGTGTTCTACCGCACTAACGCCCAGTCGCGTATTCTCGAAGATATGTTCCTGCGTGCGGGCGTGCCCTACAAGATCGTGGGCGGCACGCGATTCTTCGACCGCGCCGAGATCCGCGACGTCATGGCCTACCTCAAGATGATCGTGAACCCGGCCGACGAGATGAGCGTCAAGCGCGTCATCAACACGCCGCGCCGCGGCATCGGCTCCACCTCGATCCAAAAGATCGAGCAGCTGGCGCGCGACAACCGTTGCTCGTTCTTCCAGGCCTGCGAGATCGCGACGGCCGAGACGGGCATGTTTAGCGCCAAGGTCCGCAACGGCCTGTCGAGCTTTGTGTCGCTGGTGCGCGAGGGTCGCCGCATGGACGGCGAACTCAAGGACGTCGTCGAGATGATCGTCGACAAGACGGGCCTGCTGCAGGCCTTCCGCGCCGAAGGCACCATGGAGTCCGAGAGCCGCGCCGAGAACATCCAGGAATTCCTGGGCGTCGCTGCCGAATTTGAAGAGACGCACGAGGATATCGAGGGCACGCTCGAGAGCCTAGAAGAGCTGCGCGCGGCCGGTGTTGCCGACGTGCCCGCCGGCGCCGAGCTCGAGCCCGTCGTGGTGAGCGCGCCCGCGCCCGAGCCGGGACCGTCCGCGCCCGCGTCTTCGTTTGAGGCGCTGGTCGGCGCTCGCGACGCCGCTGGTTCCAACCCGCTCGATAGCCTAGCCGCTCCAGCGCTCTCGCCGCAGGATGCCCTGGCCGCCGCCATCGCGGGTAACGCCTATGCCACGCCAACGGAGATGCCGGCGGGTGCCGTGCATGCCGACGAGATCGAGCGCACCTACGGTCCGCTCACCTGTAAGGCACTGCCGGCACTCATGGAGTGGCTGGCCCTGCGCTCCGACTTGGATTCTTTGGCAGGCGAGACGCATGCCATCACCATGATGACCATCCACTCCGCCAAGGGCCTGGAGTTCCCGGCGGTGTTCGTGGCCGGTATGGAGGAGGGCATCTTCCCGCACGTGCACGATTTTGGCGGCAGCGATGATCCGGGCAAGCTCGAGGAGGAGCGTCGCCTGGCCTACGTTGCCATCACGCGTGCTCGCAAGCGCCTGTTCTTGACCTATGCGGCAACGCGTCGCACCTACGGCTCGACCTCTGCCAATCCGCGCTCGCGCTTCCTCAACGAGATTCCGTTTGAGGATATCGAGTTTAGCGGTATCGGTTCTGCCGGTTTTGAGGGCACGGGCTGGGAGAAGCGCGGCGACCGACACGGCACCTTTGGATCGGGCATGGGCTCGGACATGTATGGCGGCAAGGTGTTCGGTTCGCATACGCGCTCGACCGGCGGTTCCGGTTCGCGCGGCGGATCGAGCTTTGACGACTTCTTTGGCGGCAGCAGTTACGGGACCGAGCGCCATCGTGGGGTCTCGCCAGACGCCGGCCGTGTTGCCTCGACCTTTGGCTCGGGCGCACCGCGAGCCAAAAAGCCCTCGTCCAAGGTGTCCCCGACGGTGGAGCGCAAGGTCGATCGCGCCAGCGCATCGCAGGACTTTGCCGCAGGCGATACCGTGAGCCACAAGACCTTTGGCACGGGTACCGTGATCTCGGTCGCCGGAGACATGATCGAGGTTCAATTCGAAAAGACCGGCCAGACCAAAAAGCTTATGAAAGGTTTTGCACCGATCGTCAAGCTGTCGTGATCCCGGCGGACCTGGGCGGGCGTATGGGGCAACATCGCCTGCTCGGGCAGTCCTGCGCAAGACGGAGGCCACATTAAGTGGCCTCCTTTGCGTGCGGAACTCGCGATCGATGTTGCCCTATACGCCCGCCCAGGTCCTTGGGTAACGTTGCTAGACGAGCGTTGCTTTGCTCGTTCGCTTTTTGGTCTGGAGAGCCGGGTGGGCTGATATATATGGACAAGGGGCTCCCCCGTTGGTGAACGGGGGAGCCCCTTGTTGCGTTTGGGTTGTTGGTGCGAACTAGAGGTGGCTGATGATCAGTTCCATCTTGCCTTCGAGGTCGATGGAGCTGACGGTACTGGGGGCCAGCAGGTGGCTTCCCTTGTGGACGGGGTCGCCGCAGACGGTGCCTTTGCCGTCGATGACCGACAGGCACATGAAGGGCCAGCGCTGGTCGAGGGTCTTGCTGCCGTTGACGCGCACGCGATCGACGGTGTAGCAGGGGTTGGACTCGAGCTCGGTCACGCCGTCCACCTCGGGCGCGGTTATCGTGCCGTCGGTCGGAGCCTGAGCATCAAAGTTTATGCAGTCGAGGCTCTGCTCAATGTGCAGCGGACGCAGCTTGCCGTCGGTGCCGGGACGGTCGTAGTCGTACAGGCGATACGTCACGTCGCTCGACTGCTGCGTCTCCAAAATGAGCGTGCCGGTCTTGATGGCGTGCACGGTACCGGAATCAATCTGGAAAAAGTCGCCCTTGTGGATCGGCAGTACGTTGAGCATGTCGTCCCAGCGGCCGTCCTTGATCATCTGTGCGGCCTCGGCGCGGTCATGCGCGCGCTGGCCGACGATGATCGTGGCGCCAGGCTCGCAATCCAGCACATACCAGCACTCGGTTTTGCCCAGGCTACCGTTCTCGTGCTCAGCGGCGTACTCGTCGTTGGGATGAATCTGGATCGAAAGGTCGTCCTTGGCGTCCAGAATCTTAATGAGCAGCGGGAACTCCTTGCCCTCGCAGTTGCCAAAGAGCTCGCGGTGCTCGGCCCACAGCCACGAAAGCGTGTGGCCTGCATACGGGCCCTCCGCAATCTGGCAGTCACCGTTGGGGTGGGCCGAGATGGCCCAACACTCACCGATGGGACCATCGGGAATGTCGTAACCAAATACGGTTTCGAGTTGACGGCCGCCCCAGATCTTCTCGTGGAAGATCGGCGTCAGTTTAATCAAATCGGACATGTTCATACTCCCATTGTGCTGCGTGGGCGCCGCGTAAAACTGCTCAAAACGAGCGCCCGCATGACTACAAAAACCTATGCCAACGTTACGTTGTGCAACTCAAAGCGGTCGCCAACGTTGCGCGAGACCGAATACTCAAAGGCGGCGCCGCTATCCAAGAAGCCAATCTGGTTGAGTTCGAGCAGGGGAGAGCCGGGTTTGGTATCCAGGCGCTCAGCTTCTTCCTCGGTTGCTGCCACGGCGCGAATGGTACGGTGAAAGCTCGAAATCTTCAGCCCACATTGCTCGCGGATGAATCGGTAGAGCGATCCGTATAGGTCCTTCTTTTTCAGCCCCGGAATCAGCTCGAGGGGCATGTAGGTGTACTCGATAACGATGGGCTTCTCATCGGCCTGACGCACGCGCACGACGTGATAGGCAAAGTCATCCTCGGCAATTCCCAGCTGGGCTGCGATGTCCGCCGGTGGATTAACGATCGAGAAATCGTAGACCACCGAGGTCACCTTCTCCCCGCGGTGCTCATACGAAAAACCCTGGGCACGGTCGTTTTTGCCCTGGAAAAACGCCTGGCCGGGAAGCCCCGCCGTGTCCTTAACGTAGGTACCCGATCCGCGTCGACTGGTAATAAGACCTTCCTCGGTGATTTGTTCAATAGCTCGTTTGACGGTGATTTTGGAAACGCTATAGAGCTCGCAGAACTCAACGACGGTGGGAAGCTTGTCGCCCGGTTTAAGAGCGCCATCCTCGATACTTCGACGAATATCTGCAGCTATCGCCTCGTATTTGGGAATCATGGAACCTCCTTTCCGACATATATGAATACAAAAGTAAGTATAACCCTCAACAGGGCACCCATATTACTTTTATCTAAGAAGTTCGAGAAAGAAAAAAGAAAAAGACGCTTTACTTTTAAAATTAGAGCGCTATAGTTTAAGCAACGAACGGAATCCTTCCGCACAACAGGATCGACCGTTTGGGGACGGTTTTGTTTTGGCGGGTTGGATATCGGTATGACCGGTGCGCGCCCGCGCCGGATAACCTGCCAAAGCAAACCCGTCTCCAACCGGAAGCTCTAGAACACGAAAGCGAGGACTTTGATGGCACAGTATCAGCTGCCCAACGACTTCTTCTTTGGCGCTGCTATGTCCGGCCCGCAGACTGAGGGTCAGTGGAACCAGGGCGGCAAGCTCGAGAACCTGTGGGACACCTGGTCCATCCAGGATCTGGGTTCGTTCTACAACTGCGTTGGCTCTTATGCCGGCAATGACTTTATGGCCAAGTACCAGGAAGACTTTCGCATTTTGAAGGACTTGGGCCTGAATACCTATCGCACTTCCATCCAGTGGAGCCGTCTGCTCGATGCCGACGGCAACCTTAACGAGGAGGGCGCCGCGTGGTATCACGAGCTGTTCCGCGCCTCTCGCGAGGCTGGTCTGGAGCCGTTCGTCAACCTGTACCACTTTGACATGCCCACCTACCTCTTTAACCGTGGCGGCTGGGAGAGCCGTGAGGTCGTCGAGGCTTACGCGCATTACGCCGACGTCGCCTTCCACGAGTTTGGCCAGGAGATTAAGTACTGGTTCACCTTTAACGAGCCCATCGTCGAGCCCGAACAGCGCTATCAGGAGGGCGTGTGGTTCCCGCAGCTCCACGACTTCAACCGCGCCCGCACCGTGCAGTATCACATCTCGCTGGCGCACGCGCTGGCCGTGGCCAACTATCGTAAGGCCTATGACGAGGGCGCTATTCGCGCCGATGCCAAGATCGGCATGATCAACTGCTTTACTCCGGTCTACACCAAGGAGAACCCCAGCGAGGCAGACCTCGAGGCCGTGCGTATGACCAGCGGCATCAACAATCGCTGGTGGCTCGACCTTATTACCAAGGGCGAGCTTCCTGCCGATGTGCTCGACAGCCTGGCCGAGGGCGGCGTTAAGCTCCCGTTCCGTGCCGGCGACCAAGAGATTCTCAAGCAGGGTGTTGTCGACTGGCTCGGCTGCAACTACTACCACCCCACGCGTGTTCAGGCACCGGCGAGCAAGGTCGACCAGTACGGCCTGCCGCATTTTGCCGACGAGTACGTATGGCCCGATGCCGTTATGAATGAGAGCCGCGGCTGGGAGATCTACCCGCAGGGCCTCTACGACTTTGGCATGGACTGCGCTAAGAACTACCCCGATCTTGAGTGGTTCGTTTCCGAGAACGGCATCGGCATCATGGACGAATACAAGAACCGCGATGCCGAAGGAACCATCCAGGATGACTACCGCGTCGACTTTGTGCGCCAGCACCTGGAGTGGGTTGCCAAGGCAATCTCCGAGGGCGCCAAATGCCGGGGCTATCACTACTGGGCCGTCATCGATAACTGGTCTTGGGCCAATGCCTTTAAGAATCGCTATGGCTTTGTCGAGGTCGATCTCATGGACGGCTACAAGCGCCGCCTTAAGAAGTCGGCAGCCTGGCTCAAACAGGTCGCCACGACCCACGTGGTTGATTAGCGACCGGGCGAACGCCCAGACCGCGCGCCGCCGCGCGCAACACATGGCACATCTGGTGGCAGAGGGCGACAGACCACCGTGCGCATAGGAAAAGGCCGGATTTGAAAGTTAGGAGCAATCATGGCCAGTGACAACGGAAAGAGCTTCCTCGACAAGTTTGCCGAGGTCTCTGCGAAGGTGGGAAATCAGGTTCACCTGCGTTCCCTGCGTGACGCCTTCGCGACCATCACGCCGCTCTATATCCTTGCGGGTATCGCGGTTCTTATTAATAACGTCGTGTTCCCTCTGTTCCCGCTCGATGCGGCGGGCCTTGCCAACCTTCAGACGTGGGGTTCGGCAATTACGCTGGGCACCCTCAACGTCTCTGCCATTATCTTGGCCGGATTGATTGGCTACAGCCTCGCCAAGAACAAGCGTTTCGATAACCCGCTCGCTTGCGTGGTCGTCGCCATCTCTGCCTTCGTCATCATGATGCCGCAGCAGATCACCGCCTCGCTTGCCGCCACGAGCCCGCTGCTCACCGACAAGATCACCTCCGCCGAGGTCACGGGCGCCCTTTCGACTGCCAACACCGGCACTAACGGTCTGTTCTCGGCCATTATCATCGCTCTGCTCTCCGTCTCGCTCTTCATCAAGATTTCTGGCGTCGAGAAGCTCAAGGTTAAGCTGGGCGAGGGCGTGCCCCCCGCGGTCTCCAACTCCTTCAACGTCATGATCCCGATGCTGCTCAACCTCGCGATCTTCGCTCTTGCCGCGGCCCTGCTCGCCGTGTGCGCCGGCACCGATCTGTGCACCATCATCTCCACGTGCATCTCCAACCCGCTCAAGAGCATCATGAACGCCGGTCCGTGGGCTGTTATCCTCATCTACACCCTTGCCAACCTGCTGTTCTGCGTCGGTATTCACCAGTCCACCATCTCTGGCGCTACCGTCGAGCCGATCCTGACCATGCTCATCGTCGACAACATGGCTACCTTTGCCGCCGGTGGCACCATCCAGCCCGATCACTACATGAACATGCAGATCGTTAACAGCTTTGCCCTCATCGGCGGCTCGGGCTGCACCCTCATGCTTCTGCTCGACACGCTCCTGTTCTCCAAGAACAAGGCTTCCGAGACCGTTTCCAAGATGGCTATCCTGCCTGGTCTGTTCAACATCAACGAGCCGGTTATCTACGGTTACCCCATCGTGTACAACCTGCCGCTCATGATTCCGTTTGTCCTCCTCCCCGATCTGTTCATCGGCATCACCTATGGCCTTACCTGCGCAGGCATCATCAGCCCCTGCATCGCCCAGGTGCCCTGGACCATGCCTCCCGTCATCAATGCCCTGCTCGCTACGGGCTTTGACTGGCGCGCCGGCGTGTGGCAGGCTCTCGAGATTGTCATTGGCATGGCCGTCTACCTGCCCTTTATGAAGATTTCCGAGAAGGCAATCGCCAAGCAGGAGGCTCTCGCCGAGTAGAACGCCTAACGTTCGTCCCTTTCACCTTTGCGGGCGCCGGTACGCGGTGCCGGTGCCCGCGGCTCTCTCCCTTGTGTAAAGATGCAGGGGGGTGGGCACAATAGCCGCAAGGAATAAAACCAGTTGTCGTCTGCGCGCCGCGCAGTTATAAGGAGGAAACCATGAAGAAGATCATGCTCTGCTGCAATGCCGGTATGTCCACGAGCCTGCTGGTCCAGAAGATGCAGGCCGAGGTTGCAAACCGTGGTCTGGATATCGAGGTCGAGGCTCGTCCCATGAACGAGGCCCACGATCACCTGGACGAGTGCGACATGTTGCTGCTTGGCCCGCAGATCGGCTACACCAAGGGCGACTTTGAGAAGGAGGCCGCCGGTCGTTTTCCGGTCGAGGTCATCAACATGGTCGACTACGGCCGCATGAACGCTGCCGGCATCATCGACCACTGCGTCAGCGTGATGGGCTAGGTGCTCTGTATGGAGGATATGAACGAACTGCAGATGACCTGCTTCGAGATCATCAGCTACGTCGGTACCGCCAAGAGCATGTACATCAATGCCGTGCAAAAGGCCAAGGAGGGCGATTTTGACGCCGCCGAGGAGCTTATCAAGCAGGGCGACGAGGCCTATAACGGTGGCCACGATGTTCACATGGGGCTTCTGAAGAAAGAGGCCAACGGCGAGCGTAACGGCGAGGCCCCGTTGATTCTGCTGCATGCCGAGGACCAGATGGCCGGTACCGAGACCATGCGCGTCATGGCGACGGAGCTCATCGAGATCCACAAGCAGCTGCAGGCACTTAAGGCCTAGTCGGCGTTATCGCCGCGAAGGACCGTGCGGTCCAACAGACAACATAGTCCCTTTGACGGGCGCCGGGAGTCTCCGCCTCCCGGCGCCTCTATTTTTGGGGATGGTCTTGTGCGGCCTGTTGAGCGGCCATTTGCGTTTCCCAGGATAAAACCTGCCAAAACAAACCTGTCCCTTTTTGGTAGGTTTTTGCCTTGGGAGCGGTACCATACAGGCAATGTTTAAACGAGAAAGGCGGGCTCCCATGGAACCTAAGCAGTACTACATCGGCATTGACGTCGGCGGCACTTCGGTTAAGGAGGGTCTGTTCGACGAGGACGGCAACCTGCTGGCCAAGGCCAGCGTGCCTACGCCTCCCATCGTTGACGCTGCGGGCTTTGCCGCGGTGACCGAGGCTATCGACCAGGTGGTCGCCAAGGCCCAGATTCCGCGCGCCTTTGTGGCTGGCATTGGCCTGGCCGTTCCGTGCCCCATCCCGGCGTCGGGCGATGCCAAGGTCAAGGCCAACATTGCCATTAACCTGCCCGAGCTGAGGATCGCCATTCAGCAGCACTGCCCCGACGCGGTCGTTAAGTACGAGAACGATGCCAACGCCGCCGCCATGGGCGAGGCCTGGCTCGGCTCTGCCAAGGGCGTGCAGAACGTGGTGATGGTCACCATCGGTACCGGCGTGGGTGGCGGCGTTATCGTTAATGGCGACGTGGTATCGGGCGTTGTGGGTGCTGGCGGCGAGATTGGCCACATGTGCCTGAACCCAGCTGAGGAGCGCACCTGCGGCTGCGGCGGCCATGGCCACCTGGAGCAGTATTCCAGCGCCACCGGCGTGGTGAGCAACTACCTTGCCGAGTGCAAGAAGGCGGGCGTCGAGCCCATCGAGCTCACCGGCCCCTCCGATTCCAAGGACGTGTTCCAGGCCTGCCGCGAGGGAGACAAGCTCGCGCTGGCCGCGGCCGATACCATGGCCGATTATCTCGGTCGTGCCCTGGCGCTTATTGCCAACGTGGTCGACCCCGAGATGTTCCTGATCGGCGGCGGTGCGTCTGCCTCGGCCGATGTCTACCTCGACAAGGTTCGCGAGCACTTCCAGCGCTACGCGCTTTCCGCCTCGCGCGAGACGCCCATTAAGGTCGCTTCGCTCGGCAACGACGCCGGCATCATCGGTGCCGCCTACGTAGCCCTGCGCGCTGCCGGCAAATAGCTGGTGCATGGGGGCCAAGGCTGCCACAAAATATGCCGTGGCCCTTCTGTCTGCGAAGGCTCGGCATCGGCGTGCTACCATAGCTACGTCCAAGTACACATATCAAGTGGAGGATATCCATGGCAAACGTTCTTGTCTTTGGTCACCAGAACCCCGATAACGACGCCATCATGAGCGCCGTCGTCCTGTCCCAGCTGCTCAACCAGGTTGAGTATGCCGGCAACACCTACGAGGCCTGCGCCCTTGGTCAGCTTCCGGCAGAGTCCGCCAAGCTGCTCGCCGACGCCGGCATCGCCGAGCCTCGCGTGATTGAGTCCGTCGAGGCCGGTCAGCTCGTCGTCCTCACCGACCACAACGAGTCCGCCCAGTCCGTCGCCGGCCTTAAGGACGCCACGGTCTTTGGCGTCGTCGACCATCACCGCATCGGCGACTTCGAGACCGCCGGCCCGCTGCACTACATCTGCCTGCCCTGGGGCTCCAGCTGCACCATCGTCACCAAGCTCGCCGGCGTGCTCGGCGTTGAGCTTTCCGACGTCCAGGCCAAGCTGCTGCTCTCGGCCATGATGACCGATACGCTCATGCTCAAGAGCCCCACCACCACCGATGTCGACCGCGCCGTTGCCGCCAAGCTCGGCGAGCAAGTGGGCGTCGACCCGGTCAAGTTTGGCATGGAGGTCTTCCTTACCCGTCCGTCCGGCTCCTTCACCGCTGCCGAGATGGTCGGCAACGACATCAAGATGTTCGAGCCCGCCGGCAAGAAGCTGCTCATCGGCCAGTACGAGACCGTCGACAAGAGCCGCGCACTCGGCATGATCGACGAGATTCGCGAGGCCATGCGCGCCTACGCCGCCGAGAAGGGTGCTGACGGCATTGTCCTGTGCATCACCGACATCATGGAGGAGGGCTCGCAGGTCCTGCTCGAGGGCGAGACCGAGGCTGCTCAGAAGGGCCTGGGCATTGCCGACGAGCACGACGGCGTCTGGATGCCGGGCGTCCTCTCCCGTAAGAAGCAGGTCGCTGCCCCCATCATGGCCGCCTGCTAGGTTTAGTTGACCAAATGCCACGACCGGATCGCGGACACCCCGCGCTCCGGTCGTTTTTTGTGCGCGGCGCCGCGTCGTCTCTTGGACAGGCGTGCCCGCGCCGTTGAGCAAATAATGTTCAACCTGTGGTTCCGCTTTTCGGCCGTGCTTGTGCGCTTGTCGTGCAGGGTAGGCTAGATGCAAGCGTAATACGTTGGAGCGCGGCGCCGCCACTTGGGCGGGCCGTGCTTTTTTAAGACGGGAGCCTTCCCGTGAAAGGAGCCGCCCATGGCAGCACCCGAGCAGCTGTTTAACGTTCGTGAGCGCAAACGCTTTGAGCGTCACGACATTTGGGAGCGCATTGCCGAGAACGGCACTATTTCCGCCGCCGTCATGGTCTTCGCCGCTATCGCCGCCGTCATTTGCGCCAACACCGATGCCTACGAGGCCATCCATCACTTTTTGGAGACCCCGCTGTATGTGGGTCTGGGTAACCTGACAGCCGGTCTCACCGTTGAGCTTTTCGTCAACGACTTCCTCATGGCGATCTTCTTTTTGCTAGTGGGCATCGAGCTTAAGTACGAGATGACGGTCGGCGAGCTCAAGAACCCGCGCCAGGCCATGCTCCCCATGCTGGCGGCCGTGGGCGGCGTCGTCGTTCCCGCCTGCATCTACCTGATCTTTAACCATGCCGGCGCGCACAACGGCTGGGCCATCCCCATGGCAACCGATATTGCCTTCGCGCTGGGCGTGCTGTCGCTTTTGGGCAATCGCGTACCCAACGGCGTGCGCGTGTTCTTCTCGACGCTTGCCATCGCCGACGACCTCATCTCCATCGCCGCCATCGCCATTTTCTACGGTCAGAGCCCCAATCCGTTTTGGTTGGGCGCCGCCGCGCTTGTGACCTGCGCGCTCGTGTGGCTCAACAAGACGCAGCATTACCGCCTTGCCCCGTATTCGGTACTGGGCCTGCTGCTGTGGTTCTGCATGTTCAAGAGCGGCGTGCACGCTACGCTCGCCGGCGTCATCTTGGCCTTTACCATCCCGGCCAAGTGCGGCGTTAAGCTCGATAGCCTCACCGATTGGTTGGGCGAGTGCCTGCCGCTGCTCGACGACCGCTACGACGACGAGGCACACATCCTGGGCCAGCATGACTTTACCGTCTCGACCACCAAGGTCGAGCGCGTCATGCACCGCGTGACCCCGCCGCTCATCCGCATGGAGCGTCTGATCTCCACGCCGGTCAACTTTGTGATCCTGCCGATCTTCGCGTTCGTCAACGCACAGGTTCGCCTGGTGGGCGTGGACATGAGCACGCTGCTCACCGACCCGGTGACGCTCGGCGTGTACTTTGGCATGCTGCTGGGCAAGCCGATCGGCATCTTTGGCATGACGTTTGCCCTGGTTAAGTTTAGGGTCTGTGAGCTGCCGCACAATGTCAACTGGCACATGATTGCCGGTGTGGGCATTCTGGGCGGTATCGGCTTTACCATGTCGATCCTCATCAGTGGCCTTGCCTTCCCGACGGCTCAGTTTGAGGTTCTGGCTGCCAAGGCCGCCATCCTTGCCGGTTCGGTCACCGCTGCCGTGCTCGGCATGATCTACATGAGTGTGGTCTGCAAACACCCCGCGCCCAAGGACGAGTAAGAGCACATACAAGTTTGAAAACGCCGCCTGTGAACACCATCACAAGCGGCGTTTTAGTCATTGGGGACGTTCTTAAACGACTAGGTTTATTCCACCGTTCCGTAGACGGCGCCCCAGCCGTGGGCGGCAAGGGCGGAGTTGAGCTGGTCGCAAAGCGATTGGCGGTCGTAGTAGCCGGGCGGCAATAGGTTCACGATTTCCATGAGGTCGGGCGCGAGGTCCAAGATCTCGGCCTGCACGATGAGATCCAGGCGGTCGATGGCGTGCCGGTCGTAAAATAGTCCGTCGACCAGGCGCTGCAGGTCGCCGAATTCCTCGGCCTGGAACGATCCGTACTCCATAGTGCCTCCTTGGGCGCCCCACGCCGGCATGCGCGGCGATTCGTAAATCATTGCGATGAACTTAATCTATCACGGCTTCATGCCGTTGCGGCGGTGGCGGTCTATACTTAGACGAACTGCAACGTCCCGCTTCGCGAAAGGTCGCACCCATGCAGACGATCTACCAGAAGATGGAAACCACCGAACTCGATGCCGCCATCGAGGCGCTCAAAGCCGAGGTCGCCGAGGTCAAGGCCAAGGGCCTGGCGCTCGACATGGCCCGCGGCAAGCCGTCGCCCTCCCAGGTGGACATCTCTCGACCCATGCTCGATATCCTCAATGCCGATGCCGATCTGCACGACGGCAACGTCGACTGCTCAAACTACGGCTGCTTTGAGGGCATTCCCTCGGCACGCAAGCTGGCAGGGGAGTTCCTGGGTTGCCCCGCCGAGCAGACGCTTGTACTGGGTTCGTCGAGCCTGCTTATCGAGCACGATATCGCTGGCATGTTCTGGCGCTGCCGCTCGTGCGGCAGCGAGCCCTGGGAGGCTTACGAGGCCGCGCACGACGGCAAGAAGGTCAAATTCCTGTGCCCTGTTCCCGGCTACGATCGCCACTTTGGCATCACCGCCGACTTGGGCATCGAGAACGTCCCCGTTGCGATGACCGACAACGGCCCCGACATGGACGAGATCGAGCGCCTCGTTGCCGCTGACGACTCCATTAAGGGCATCTGGTGCGTGCCCAAGTATTCCAACCCCACGGGCATCACCTTTAGCGAGGACACTGTGCGCCGTCTGGTCGAGATGCCCACGGCCGCGCCCGATTTCCGCATCTTCTGGGACAACGCCTACTGCGTGCACGACCTGTACGACGAGACCGACGAGCTCGCAAACATCTTTGACCTCGCTCGCGCGGCGGGTACCGAGGACCGCGTGGTGGCCTTTGCCTCGACGTCCAAGATCACCTTCCCGGGCGCCGGCATCGGCTTTATCGGTGCGAGCCCCGCGGTCATCGCCGAGTTCTCCAAGCGCCTGAAGGCCGGCCTCATCAGCGCCGACAAGCTCAACCAGCTGCGTCACGTGCGTTTCCTTCCCACCATCGAGGCGGTCAAGGAGCACATGAAAAAGCATGCCGAGTTCCTGCGTCCGCGCTTTGAGGCCGTCGAGCGCAAGCTCACCGAGGGCTTGGGCGATACGGGCTGTGCCACCTGGACGCACCCCCGCGGCGGCTACTTTGTAAGCTTCGATGGTCCCGAGGGCTCGGCCCAGAAGGTCGCCGCGCTTTGCGCCGACCTGGGCGTCAAGCTCACGCCGGCCGGTGCTACCTGGCCCTATGGCAAGGACCCGCGCGACACCAACATCCGCATCGCGCCGAGCTATCCCACGGTCGAGGACCTGGAGGCCGCGCTCGACGTGCTGGTGCTGGCCGTTAAGCTCGTCGCTGCCGAGCTTGCGCGTGCCGAGCGCGCCTAACGCGCGGCTTCCCGTACTATCCGCACTTTCGATACGTAAAGGAGCGTATTTATGGATTTGGGTATTTCCACCAACCCCACGCCAGAGCTCTACACCATTAAGGTAACCGGCGAGATCGATATTTCTAACGCCGATAGCCTGCGCAATGCCATCGACCTGGCGCTCGAGCAGCCCACCGAGGCCGTTGAGCTCGACTTTGCCCAAGTGAGCTACATCGATTCGACGGGCATTGGCGTGCTCGTGGGCGCCGCGCACCACGCGGTCGACCACGGCAAGCGCTTTAGCTGCACCAATGTGCAGCCCCCGGTGATGCGCGTGGTTCAGCTGTTGGGTGTCGACCAGGAGATTTCGATCACCGCTGCATAATCTTTGCCCCCAAAAGGGCGTGCCGTTTGGCATATGTTTGTGATGCGCTCGGACGTTTTAGCGTCCGGGCGCTATACTTGACCGAATGAATAGACGAGTTCCGGCCGAATGGCGCGGTGCGGGCTCGACTCACATCGAGCCTTGGAGGTATGTGTGTTTGGTATTGGAGAGGGTGAGCTCGCGATCATCGTGGTCTTCGGCTTTTTGCTGTTTGGCCCGGATAAGCTCCCGCAGATGGGCCGCACGATCGGCCGTGCCATCCGTCAGTTCCGCGAGACGCAGGAAAAGATGACGGCCGTTGTTCAGTCCGAGATTATCGATCCGGTGAGCGAGGCCGCGTCGGCCCCGGTCAAGCCCAAGAAGGCCGCTGCGACCGACGACGATTCCGATGCGGACGAGGATGCCGCCGAGACGGCTGCGCCCGCCAAGAAGGAGACCTTTGCCGAGCGCCGTGCCCGCCTTGCCGCCGAGAAGGCCGCGAGCGAGGGTGCTGCTGAGGGCGAAGGTGCTGCCGATGAGGCCGAGGGCGCCGAGCCCGCCGAGGCCGAGCCTGCCGAGCCCGAGCCTGTTGCAGAGCCGGAGCCCGAGCCGGCAGAGCCCACGACGGCTGACCTCTACGCCCGTCGTCCCCGCAAGCGCAAGGCCGTCGTCGACCAGCTCGCTCGCGAGCTCGAGGCCGAGGACGAAGCCGCTGCCGCCGACGCCCCGAAGGGAGGCGATGAGTAATGCCTATCGGACCTGCGCGAATGCCGCTCTTCGATCACCTGGGAGAGCTCCGTCGCCGCCTGACCATCGTGGTCGTCTCGGTGTTTGCCGCCGCTATCGTGCTGTACTTCGCCACGCCCGTGGTGCTCGACATCTTGGAAGACCCCATCCGCTCCTTTGTGCCGGACGGTAAGTTCTACATCACCACCACGCTCGGCGGCTTTGGCTTGCGCTTCTCGCTGGCCATCAAGATGGCCGTGGTCATGTGCACGCCCATGATTATCTGGCAGATTCTGGCGTTTTTCCTGCCGGCGCTTCGCCCCAACGAGCGCAAGTGGGTCGTGCCCACGGTGCTCGCCTCGACGGTGCTGTTCTTCCTGGGCGCAATCTTTTGCTACTTCATCATCATCCCGGCGGGCTTTGAGTGGCTCATCGGCGAGACCTCGGCCGTCGCCACGGCACTGCCCGACCTGGAGAACTACGTCAACATGGAGCTGCTCTTTATGATCGGCTTTGGTGTGGCGTTTGAGCTGCCGCTCATCATCTTCTACCTGTCTGTTTTCCACATCGTGTCCTACGCGGCCTTCCGCAGCGCCTGGCGCTACGTGTACGTAGGCCTGCTCGTGGGTTCGGCTGTGATCACGCCCGACGGCTCGCCCGTTACGCTGGGCCTCATGTATGGCGCCCTGCTCTCGCTCTACGAGATTTCGCTTGCCATCGCCCGAGTGGTCATTACCGCGCGCGAGGGCAAGGAGGGCTTGTTTGTGAGTCGTCTGGACCTGTTCTCGGACGATGAGGACGACGAGGAGTAAATCGGTATGCACGAGGTTGGCATTGTCAGCGGCATACTCGATACAGTGATTCGCGCGGCGCGTGGGGCGGGGGCCTCGCGCGCCGTTTTGGTAACGCTGCGTATCGGGGATATGACCGAAGTTGTGCGCGAGGCGCTCGACTTTGCGTGGGAGACATTTCGCGACGAGGACCCGCTCACGAAGGGCTGCGAGCTTGCCGTGGAGGAGGTCCATCCACAAAGCGAGTGTCTGGACTGCGGCGAGGTTTTCGACCACGATCGCTTCCATTGTCGCTGTCCCCAGTGTGGTGGTGCCAACGTGCGCCTACTGCACGGCCGCGAGCTCGACATCGCAAGTATCGAAATCGAAACCCCCGACGATTAGCCCGCTAGCCATTTGGGGACGGGGTATAAATGGTAGAAATAGATACGCCGTGCGGCTTGACATTCCGTTCCAACGTGTGCAAGCAGGCAAAATGGCAAGTGTCAACGACGAAATCTACCATTTCTACCCCGTCCCCAGATGGCAGAAGTAAGGAGCGCCGAGTATGGCCGAGAAAACGATTGATATCGCGTCGCCGATCCTGTCGCGCAATGAGCGCCTGGCAGATCAGCTGCGTCAGCGATTTAAAGAGACAAACACCTATGTGATCAATGTGCTGTCGAGCCCCGGTTCGGGCAAGACCACCACGATTTTGGGCACCAACGAGCGCCTGCGCGACAAGGCCGGCCTGCGCTGCGCCGTCATCGAGGGCGATATCGCCTCGGACGTCGACGCCATCACCATGAAGGAAGCCGGCATGCCCGCCATCCAGATCAACACGGGCGGTCTGTGCCACCTCGAGGGCAACATGATCATGGAGGCCGTTGACGCGTTCGACCAGGCTGTGGGTCTGGAAAACATTGACGTCATCTTTATCGAAAACGTGGGCAACCTGGTCTGCCCGGTCGACTTTGACCTGGGTGAGAACCTGTCCATCATGATCCTCTCGGTGCCCGAGGGCGACGACAAGCCCATCAAGTACCCGGGCATCTTCCAACACGCCGGCGCGCAGCTGCTCAACAAGGTCGATGTGGCCCCGGCTTTCGATTTTGACATGGATAGGTATACTAAGACACTCGATGGCCTCAATCCGCAGGCGCCGCGGTTTGCCGTGAGCGCGCGCAAGGGCGAGGGCATGGATGCCTGGTGCGATTGGCTCATCGGGCAGATTGAGCAAGCAAGGGCGTAAGTCGGCCGCCATACGGGCGGGCGTAGCCGCAGAGATACGAGATAGGAGCCTCTTTTGAAGCTCATCATCGCCGAGAAAAACGACGCCGCGCGTCAGATTGCCGAGCGTCTGTCCACGGGTAAGCCCAAAAAGGACAAGGTGTACAACACCGCCATCTACCGTTTTGAGTGGAAGGGCGAGGAGTGCGTGACGATTGGCCTTGCCGGTCACATCCTCGCGCCCGATTTTTGTGACAGCGTGCTGTTCAATAAAAAGCTGGGCTGGTATTCGGTCACCGAGGACGGCGAGATGCTGCCGGCCGACATACCCGATGGCCTGGCACGTCCGCCCTACGACACCAAGCGCAAGCCGTTTCTTGCCGACGGCATCTCAATCAAGGGCTGGAAGCTCGAGAGCCTGCCGTATCTCACCTGGGCGCCTGTCATTAAGTTGCCGGCCGAGAAAGAGCTCATTCGCTCGCTCAAGAACCTTGCCAAGAAGTCCGACAGCGTCATCATCGCTACGGACTTCGATCGCGAGGGCGAGCTGATCGGTTCGGACGCCCTCAACAAGGTGCGCGAGGTTGCGCCCGACCTGCCGGTCGCCCGCGCCCAGTATTCTTCGTTTACCAAGGCCGAGATCACGCAGGCCTTCGATAATCTCGTCTCGCTCGACCAGAACCTGGCCGACGCCGGCGAGAGCCGTCAGCACATCGACCTCATTTGGGGCGCGGTGCTCACGCGCTACCTGACGCTCGCCAAGTTTGGCGGCTTTGGCAACGTGCGTTCCGCCGGTCGCGTGCAGACGCCGACGCTCGCCCTGGTGGTTGAGCGCGAGCGCGAGCGCATGGCGTTTGTGCCCGAGGACTATTGGCAGATCCGCGGCATGGGCGCCGCACAGGGTGCTGCCGAGGATGATCGCTTTAAGATCGCTCACAAGACGGCGCGCTTTACCGACAAAGATGCTGCCGAGACGGCGTACAGCCATGTCGACGGCGTTGCGACGGCAACCGTCGCCGCGGTGACCAAACGCTCGCGCAAGCAGCAGCCGCCCACGCCGTTTGCGACCACCTCGCTGCAGGCTGCTGCCGCAGCCGAGGGCATCTCGCCTGCGCGTACCATGCGCATCGCCGAGTCCCTCTACATGGCGGGCCTCATCAGCTACCCGCGTGTCGACAACACCGTGTACCCTGCGACGCTCGATCTGGGCGCCGTGGTGAGCGACCTGGCAAAGATCAACCCGGCGCTGGCGCCCGTGTGCAAAAAGGTGCTCGCCGGTCCCATGAAGCCCACGCGCGGCAAAGTCGAGACCACCGACCACCCGCCTATCTATCCCACGGGCGAGGGCGATCCGTCCACGCTCGACGGCGGCCAGCGCAAACTCTACGACCTCATCGCCCGTCGCTTCCTGGCGACGCTTATGGGTCCTGCGACCATCGAGAACACCAAGCTCGAGCTCGACGTGAATGGTGAGCCGTTCGTGGCTTCGGGCGATGTGCTCGTGACCCCTGGCTTCCGCGAGGCCTACCCGTACGGCCTTAAACGCGACGAGCAGATGCCGCCGCTTGAGCAGGGTGACACGGTCGACGTATTCGACATTAAGCTCGAGGCCAAACAGACCGAGCCGCCCGCGCGCTACAGCCAGGGCAAGCTCGTGCAGGAGATGGAGAAGCGCGGCCTGGGCACCAAGTCCACGCGCGCGAGCATCATTGAGCGTCTGTATGCCGTGCGCTATCTTAAAAATGATCCCGTTGAGCCGAGCCAGCTGGGCATCGCCATCATCGACGCGCTGACGCAGTTTGCCCCGCGCATCACGAGCCCCGATATGACCAGCGAGCTCGATGGCGATATGACCCGTGTGGAGCGCGGCGAGGACACCGAAGAGCATGTCGTGACGCACTCGCGCGCACTGCTGGCCGGCGTGCTCGACGAGCTGCTCAAGCACACGCAGGAGCTGGGCGACGCCATCAGCGACGCCGTCACGGCCGATGCGCGCGTGGGTGCCTGCCCCAAGTGCGGCAAGGATCTGGTTATGAAGACGAGCGCCAAGACCCGCGGCAGCTTCATTGGCTGCATGGGCTGGCCCGACTGCGACGTGACCTATCCGGTGCCGAGTGGCGTCAAGGTAAGCCCGCTCGAGGGCGAGGCGGCCGTGTGTCCCGAGTGCGGCGCACCGCGCATTAAGTGCCAGCCGTTCCGCCAGAAGGCCTTCGAGATTTGCGTGAACCCCACGTGCCCCACCAACTACGAGCCCGATCTTAAGGTGGGCGAGTGCAAGGTGTGCGCCGAAGCAGGACGCCATGGCGACCTGATCGCGCACAAGAGCGAAAAGAGCGGCAAGCGCTTTATCCGCTGCACCAACTACGATGACTGCGGCGTGAGCTATCCGCTGCCGGCGCGTGGCAAGCTCGAGGCGACGGGCGAGACCTGCCCCGAGTGCGGCGCTCCCATCGTGGTGGTCAACACGGCACGCGGTCCGTGGCGTATCTGCGTCAACATGGACTGCCCGACCAAGGAGAAGAAGCCCGCCCGCGGCCGCAAGACCACGACCAAGGCGAGCACGGCAAAGAAGACGACGGCGGCTAAAAAGACGACCGCCAAAAAGGCGACGGCCAAAAAGGCGACGGCCAAGAAGTCGACTACCAAAAAGACCGCTGCCGACAAGTAGCGGCGCAGTCGAAACATTGCCGAAAACAAAAACGAGCGAGGACCCCGCGATCCTCGCTCGTTTTCTAGGCAGTCATTGGGGACGTTCTTTAATGAGTAGTCGTTTGAGAACGTCGCATGCGACTAGTTCACTTCGACGGGTTTGGCGCCGGGATAGCGCTCCTCAAAGTCTAGACGGTACTTATTGTCATTGGTGCCCGCCACGTTGTCGCGCGACAGTGGCGTCACGATCTCATTCTTGTGGTCCGCAGGCTTGGCGTATTTCAGGCTGATCTCCCAGGCATCACAGATTGCGTCAATGCGGTGATCCAGGTCGTCGTACAGGGCAACGATGTCTTTCCAGGAGCTGTAGTTCTTGGAGCTCGTCGGGACGTCTAGGTCCTCGACGATGTCGTAATACTGCTCGATGGTGTCCTCCGTGCGCTCGGCGACGTCGGCGAGATTTTGACGGGTGGTTCGATCCTCTTCCAGATAGCTGCCGTTGAAGTTCTGCGCGCAGCCACGGACGTAGTTGTCGAGGTCTTCGAGCAAGTCGTAGTATTCGCTCAGTCGGCGGTAGAGATTCTGCTCGGAGAGCGTTGCTTCGCCGCCATCCTCGTCGTCGTCATCGTCATCATCGTCGTACAGGCTGTTGGGATCGCCGAGAGGCTTTAGGTCATCGTCGTCGACGTCATGGTGCAGCTTAGCTACCTCGGCAGTCGTCTGCGTGGCGGCGTTGTCGAAAGGCTTGATCACAAAGAAAACGACCAGGGCGATGATGATCGCCACCAGCACAACGATAACGGCGATAAGCGGCCCGGTGCCGCTCTTTTTGGGAGCGGGGGTCTGTGACGAAGCGGGCGCGTATGCGGGAGCCGGCTGCTGTTGGGGCGAGCCGCTCGCGACGGGTATGCGCTGCGTGGTCTCGACGGCTGCGGGGCCTGCGGCGGGGTCGGGGCGATAGGCGAGGGGGTCGTCCGCCTTGGCTTGCGGCGTATCGAGGGAACCGGTCTGCTCAAAAGCGGGCTGGCTATCGCTTGCGGTTGTTTGCTCAACGGGTGCACCGCACGAGGTGCAGAACTTGGCATTATCTGCAAGAAGCTTGCCGCACGAGGCGCAATACCGAGACATTGCCACTCCTTTCGCCACATTTCAATGCAATACGACGATTATACCCAGCGTCCAAAATTCCCCATCATAAGTTGCGGTGAAATAGGGACTGTTTGGCGGTCTCAGAGCTTCAATCAGTCCCTATTTCACCGCAACTTCGGGGATGCCTCGATGGCTAGGTTGGATTTGGGACGCGCCGAGCACTGGGGTATCATGGCTTGGTTGATATATCTGCATTTACGCGCCTTGTAGGAAGGGGCTGCGCCCATGGCTTTTGAGCCCGCTCAACATAGCTTCATTACGCTCGAGGGTGTCGATGGCGCCGGTAAATCTACGCAGGCGCGCCTGCTTGCCCGTGCGCTCGACCTTGCCGGCTACCAGGTTGTGACCCTGCGCGAGCCGGGCGGTACCGCCATCAGCGAAAAGATCCGTGCTCTGCTGCTCGACCCCGCCAATACGGCGATGGGCGACACCTGCGAGTTGTTGCTCTACGAGGCCGCGCGCGCCCAGTTGGTGCACGAGGTCATCGCGCCTGCCCTTGCTGCCGGCAAGGTGGTCCTGTGCGACCGCTTCTACGATTCCACAACTTGCTATCAGGCGTTTGCCGATGGCCTCGATCGCCAGATAGTACGCGATGCCAACAACCTGGCCGTCGCGGGGACGCACCCGGCGCTCACGCTCGTCTATCACATCACGCCCGAGCAGGCGGCGCTGCGCATGGCAGCCCGTGGCGCGGCAGATCGCATGGAGGCTAAGGGCATGGCCTTCCAAGAGCGTGTCTACCAGGGATTTTGCGCCATCGCCGCCGAGGAACCAAACCGCGTAAAGCTCATCGACGCGACCGCGTCCATCGAGGACGTCTTCGCGCGGACGGTCGAGCAGGTTCGCGTCTACGGCCTCGACATTTCCCAGGACGCCGTCACCGCCGCGCTTGCCCAGGAGGCCGAGTAACATGGCCCCCGCTCAGACAAGCCTGCTGGCCAAGCTTGACACCCAAGAGCGCGTGCGCGACTTTTTGACCAATGCCGTCGCCAGCGGTCGCGCATCGCACGCCTACCTGTTTTTGGGCGCGCCCGGCGCGGGCAAGCTCGACGCCGCGTGGGCGCTCGCCCAAGCCTTCCTGTGCGAGCAGGATGGCTGCGGCTCATGCGATAGCTGCGTGCGCGTCGCCCGCCATACGCACCCCGACGTGCACTATTACACGCCCGAGAGCGCCACGGGCTACCTCATCGCCCAGACGCGCGAGCTACTCGACGACGTACCCCTGGCGCCCATCCGCGCCAAGGCCAAGGTCTACATCATTGACCGTGCCGAGCAGCTGCGCGCCAACACCGCCAACGCACTGCTCAAAACACTCGAGGAGCCGCCCGAGGGCGTTATGTTTATCTTGCTGGGCACCTCGGCAGACGTGATGTTGCCCACCATCGTGAGCCGCTGCCAGTGCGTGCCGTTTCGGCTGGTGTCGCCCGCCGTCGCCGCTCAGGCCGTGAGCCGCGCCACCGGTCAGGACCCTGCGCGTTGCCGCATGGCCGTCGCCGTAGCGGGAAGCCCCACGCGTGGCATCGAGTTCCTCAAGAGCGCCGAGCGCCAGGACGCCCGCCGTCAGATGGTTCGTGCCATCGATTCGCTCATTGCCGCCGACGAGGCCGACGTGCTCAGCCGTGCCAAGTCACTCATCGTCGCCGTTAAGGCGCCGTTAGCCGAGGTCAAGTCCACGCAGGAAAAGGTGCTCGAGCAAAACGCCGACTACCTGTCGCGTGGAGCATTGAAGCAGCTTGAGGACCGCAACAAGCGCGAACTCAACGCGCGCGAGCGTTCGGGTATCATGGAAGCGCTGGCGAGCGCGCGGACGCTCATGCGCGACGTGCTGCTGACGCTTCAGGACGAGGCGGCCGACGTGGTGAACGAAGACGTGCGCGACACGATCGGTCGGCTTGCCGCCGCGACGAATGTTGCGGGCGCCACGCGGGCGCTCGAGGCAGTCGCAACCGCCGAACGCAACATCGCCAGAAACGTTACTCCCCAGCTGGCCATCGAGGTCATGCTGTTCGATATCAGGAAGGCACTGAAATGCCGTTAGTCGTACCCGTTAAGTTTACCTACGCCTCGCGCGACCTGTGGTTCGATCCGCAGGATTTGGATATCCTCGAGGCCGATTATGCCATTTGCTCCACCGAGCGCGGAACCGAGATTGGCCTGGTCACGGCCGATCCCTTTGAGGTGCCGCAAGACGAGATCGGTCAGCCGCTCAAGCCCGTGCTGCGCGTGGCGAGCGACATCGACCTCCAGCTTGCCGACGACCTGGCCATCCAGGGCGACGAGGCCATGGTCGACTTCCGCCGCCTGGTCAAGGAGCTCGACCTCGAGATGAAGCCGGTGGGCGTCGAGTACCTGTTTGGCGGCGAGAAGGCCGTGTTCTACTTTGCGGCCGAGGAGCGCGTCGATTTTCGCCAGCTTGTCAAGGATCTGTCCTCGACGCTGCACATTCGCGTCGACATGCGCCAGATCGGCGTGCGCGACGAGACCCGCCTGGTGGGCGGCTATGCCCAGTGCGGACAGGAACTCTGCTGCACGCGCTTTGGCGGACAGTTTGAGCCCGTCTCGATTCGCATGGCAAAAGAGCAAGACCTGCCGCTCAATTCCTCCAAGATCAGCGGCGTGTGCGGTCGTCTGATGTGCTGCCTGCGCTACGAGTTCGAGGCCTACAAGGACTTTAAGAGCCGTGCGCCCAAAAAGAAGACGCTCATCGATACGCCGCTTGGCAAGGCGCGTATCCAGGAGTATGACACGCCGCGTGAGCAGCTGGTGCTGCGCCTGGAGAACGGCAAAGTCTTTAAGGTCAACCTAGCCGATATGACGTGCTCGGAGGGCTGCAAAAAGAAGGCCGCCGAGCAGGGCTGCAACTGCCGCCCCGACTGCGTGACGCGCGACGTGCTCGAGCGCATCGAGTCGCCCGAGATGCGCCTGGCGCTCATGGAGCTCGATCGCGAAAACGGCGTCGATGTGGGCGATGGCCTGTCGAGTGCCGACCGTCTGGCCGGCACGTCGATGCCCAAGCGCCGTCGTCGCGATGCTGAATCCGATGCTCGCGCCGGTCAGGGTCAGGGCGAGGGCCGTGGCCGCGGAAAAGGCCGCGGTAAGGCCGAGACACCCGAGGCCGAGGGGGCGGCCGATGGCCGTCGCCGTCGCAAGCGCGCGGGCTCGGGCGATGCTACCGAGGTTGCAGCCGCGGGCAAGAACGCCTCTCGCGAGCGCGAGGTTCAGCAGCCCCAGCAGCAGAATCGCGGCGGTGGCATGAACCCCACACGTCGTCGCCGCCGTCATCTGTCGAGCGAGGAGCGCGAGGACGCCTTTCGCGCCGCAGCTGCTCGCGAGGCTGGTGCCGCTTCCAAGGGCCCCTCGGCTTCCGATGCGCCTGCCGACAAGGGCGGCAAGTCACGTGGCGAGGAGGAGCGCGCGCCGCGTCCGCGCCGTCGCCATTCCTCGGGCACGCAGCAGAAGCCTTCAGTGCCCTCTGTGGCCGATCAGGTCTCGGATGGCGAGGTCAAGGTCACGCGCCGTCGTCCCGGAGATGGCGGGGGAGCGGCTGCCAAGGCTTCGCGTGGCGCCGCTCGCGACGAGCGCGAGCCGCGCGAGGATCGCGGTGGCGAGGGCTCGGCCGACCAGGGTCAAAAGCGCCGTCGCCGTCGCCGTTCCCGCAAGCCGCGCCAGGATGGTGGCGAGGGCCCGACCCCGTCTTCGTCCGCACCACAACCGCCCGCCGGCGAATAACGCCCGCGAGCGGATTTAGCCCGCCTTGCCCCGAGCGCATCGGGGTATCATAGCGCCGAATCAACAACCCTCCCTGCGACCGAACGTAGGGAGGGTTGTGTCTTGAAGAGCCATCTGAACATATTGAGCCGTCTGCAGGGCGCCGGCGCCCTACCGTTTGCGGACGAATTGCTACCGTTTGCCGAGTGGGTGGCACGCGAGGCGCTCGAGGCATTGTCGCCAACACGATGTGCCGGCTGCGAGCGCGCCGGTGCGCTTATTTGCCAAGACTGCCTGACCGCGCTCACGCTCATCGACCCACGTCATAGCTGCACCCGATGCGGCGCCCCGTTTGGGGATTTGCTGTGCACTGAGTGTTCGGTCGAGGGCACGTCCTCGGCAATGGCGGAGGCACTCGACCGCTGCCTGGCGTGCGCTGTCTATGCGCATCCACTGCCGCGCATCATTAAAGCGTACAAGGACGCGGGCGAGCGACGTCTGGCTCCGTATCTGGCGGAGCTGGTCTACGACACCGCCCTGCATGCCCAGGTCGTAGCGCCCGATCGCTATGGAGGTGTGCTGTCCGGCGCGGATGCGGTGGTGTTTGTGCCTGCGACGGCGGCAGCGTTTCGGCGGCGTGGTTTTGATCATATGGAGGCTATTGCGCGCCCATTTTGCGAGCTGTCGGGTGTTCCCCTGCTCGATGCTCTCGTCAAGTACGGGCATGGCGACCAGCGTGAACTCGGTCGTGAGGAGCGCCGCGAGCGTGCCCAAGGCATGTACGAGACGGTTGAGGACGTGCACGGCCGCCACCTGCTGCTTATCGATGACGTTATCACCACGGGTGCGACGATGGCAGCGGCTTCGGCGGAACTCAAGCGCGCCGGTGCCACGGCCGTTGATGGCCTCACTATCGCACGCGTTTGGTAGGGGTGGTTTTGTGGCAGTAAAGATTGAGCGGCGCAACGAGCCGACAGGCGAACAGCTAGCGGCTTCCATAATTCTGACCGGCGCCTCGGCGCTGCGCATGATGCGCGCCGAGCGCCGGCAGATGGGCTATATCAGCTGGAAGGACCTTAATCCCGATGAAGAGCGCCGTGTGCTGCGCACATCGTCGCCCTCGACCGAGGACATCTATCTTCCCGATTTGGTGCGGATTGGGGCCGCAAGCGGCGAGGTGCAAGAGGATTTGTGCTTGCTGGTAGGGTCTGCAGCGCAGCGCCGCCGTATTCTTGGCGTGAGCTGGTCCGTATGCTCCGAGTTGCCCGCCGGCTCGATTCTAGAGGTGGAACCGGGGGTGTACAGTCTATCTCCCGAGGCCCTTTGCGTAGCCGTCGCGCGCGAGGTCGGCTGCATCCAGGCATTTGCCCTGGCCCAGGAGCTGTGCTCTAAGATTTCACTGAGTGACCGCGGGAAGTATCTGCCTCCCTACACCTCGCCTGTCGTGAACAAATTGGCAAAGGACAAAGACCAGCCGCCAGATGTCGGTTACTTTGAGGTCGAGTCCGTGCTGACACCCGATTGCCTGGTAGATTACCTCGCGGCATGCAAGGGGAGCGCGGCCAAGCAGCTGCGGCGGCTGTGTCCCTATCTGTCGGAAAACCTGCGTTCACCCATGGAGTGCATCATGCTTGCCATGTTTTCGCTTCCGTTTTCCTATGGCGGATTTGCCTGTGGTCCCTTTAAGACCGACTACAAGATCGAGTTCAACGACCGTGCACAGGCGATCTCGGGGATGCCGCATGCGGTTTGCGATGCCTTTCAGGAAGCAGCCCGGTTTGACTTGGAATACAACGGTGAGCTGGGCCATTCCTCTCGGAGGGGACGTATCCATGATGAAAAGCGCAACACGGGCTTGATTACTATGGGAATCGAGGTCGCGACGGTCAACAACGAAATGCTCTGTGACATGGAAGCGATGGAAGCACTCGCATGGCGCATCCACCAGCGTATGGGTAAGCGATATCAGAATCGCGTAGAGGCTCGTCGAAAGAGGCAAGATGCTCTGCTGAATACGCTCCGAGCGTGCTTTGGGCTCAAACCAGCGTAAAACTATGGCTTTATAGGGGGTCTGTTTATATGCTCTGTGCAAAAAAAGGCAAATATGAGTACTGTTACTAGATTAGTGACAGCAAAAACAAAGAAACTTGGGCCGATAATCTGGATTCAGCGAAGAGATAATAAACGAATGTGGAATATCTTGGCGCCAAGCAGGCTGTGCGGAACTCAAAAAGGGCTCGTGAGGCGGTAATACGCTGCTACTAAATTGGTAACAGTACTCATATTTGCCGTTTTTTGCACACGGCACCCTGAGACGGGTGCCCCGGAGCTCCCCGTAGGGAAGCTCCGGGCTTCATAGGGGCACGAATGGTCCGCTCCGACCCGCAAAATCTGTACTCGCGATGCGAATGACGCCCCTAACCTTAAACTTTAGCTTGAACTTAGCTATAATGCGCTTCGTTCCTACCAGGCTGTGGTTGCGGACGGACGAAATGCCCGTCCTAGTCCAAGACAGACGCGGTCAAAGGGATCCACGTAAGCGACCGCGTGCGCGCGGCGCGATCATGGCGCGTCCTAGATGTAAGCCGCACCGTCCGTTCTACTTTCTTTGGGGCAATACCGCCTCGCGGGCGAGCGGGTCAGTCGTGAAGGTGGCTGCGGCCTCCCGAGCAAACACCCCGGTGCGCAAGTGTGGGGTCAAATACCAGGTCAGCTGGTGGGAACAACCTGATATTCCGCGCAACGCACGGATTGTATACGACACAGAAGGCAGGGTAGTGGACATGGTGAGGGGCAGCTTGATGCACGCGGCTCGGTTAGGTGCTGGGACCGCAGCGGTCATCGCCGTTTTGGGCCTGAGCGGATGCGCGTTCAACCCGCTGTCTACGTTCACGACTCCCACGATCGACCAGATCGAGTACGAGACCGTCACGCCGGCGGTGTCGGACGATGCCCTGGTCACTTCCGGAACCCTGACGGTCGCCCTCGATACTTCCGATGCGCCGCAGGCCATGCAGGACGCCGACGGCGAGCTCACGGGGTATGCGGTTGACGCCGCCCGCGCCCTCGCAAGCCGCATGGGCCTTAAGGTCGCCTTTGTCGATGCGTCTTCGGCAGATTCCGCGCTCGGCGACAAAAAGGCCGATATCTTTATCGGCGAGATTAACTCCACGGACGGGGACATTAGCTCGCTCGGCACCTGCCTGTACGATGCCACTTCCGTGTTCGGTAAAACTAGCGATGGTGGGTCGCTAAGCGTTTCCACCGATACCCTTAACGCGTCTACTCTGGGTGTCCAAATGTCCTCGGCCTCGCAGGAGGCGCTTGCTAAGCAGAGCATCACCGCCAATCAAAAGACCTACTCCAACATCAACGAGTGCTTTGAGGCGCTTGAGTCCGGCGAGGTCGACTATGTGATCTGCGACTCCACGGCCGGCGGCTACCTTGCACGCCTGATGAGCGAGGTCTCCTATGTCGGTTCGCTCGAGGCGCCCTCGACGCTTGGTGTTGCGGGCCTCTCGTCCAATGACGAACTGTGCCGTGCCGTGAGCGATGCCCTCGACGGCATCACGGTCGACGGTACGCTCGAGGCAGTCCACTGCGTCTGGTATGGCACGATGCCCTACGACCTCACCACTAAGACGGTTTCGGGCGCTAACGTGCAACCGGGCGACTCTGAGTCCAGTGAGACCACGTCCTCCGGCAGCGAGTCCTCCGATTCCAACAATGAGACCGCATCCTCCGAGGACAAATCGTTCAGCCAGGAAGGCACCATCACCGACGACGACATTAACAAACTCAATAGCTAGTTATTGCTAGGGGTGGTGTCTCCTATACGTTGGAAAGGACACCTTTTCACGGTTTCAACACGCACTGCCGGGCTTCTCCAATAGGGGAGTCCGGCTTTTTCATCCCTATAAAACCAGCAGGTCAAAGCTAATTTTCGGGACCAAATACAAATCTGTCGGCTCCCTCCTATAGCGCACTTTGCCACAGAAAAGTGCGAGACTTCGGTATGCGGTATCAAGCAATCGTTATTCGGGTCTTTAGGAATCCGCGTGATTAAATACACGGCAATGGGTACATAGCCAGTACGGTAAGTCCCCGAGGCAGATTGGAGCCACGTATGGATATCAAGGTTTCTGGACGCAAGACGACGGTAACCGATGCTCTGCGTGCGCATGTGGATGAGAAGATCGGCGAGGCGCTCAAGGTTTTCGATATCGAGCCCATGACGGTCGACGTTGTACTTCGCTATGAGAAGAACCCCTCGAACCCCAACCCGGCAATCGTCGAGGTCACGGTTCGTGCCCGCGGTTCGGTGATTCGCGTTGCCGAGCACGGTGCAGATATGTACGCCGCCATCGACCTCTCCGCCGATAAGGTCACCCGCCAGCTGCGCAAGTTCAAGACCAAGGTCGTGGACAACCGCCAGGGCGGTGCCAGCGCCGCGGATGTCGCGCCGGTCGAGCGCGTCGAGGATCTGGCCGACCTGCTGCTGCCCGAGGAGGAGGACGACCTGCTCGTCCGCGAGAAGGTTATCGACGTCACCCCGATGACTGAGGAGCAGGCGCTGGTGCAGACCGATCTGCTCGGCCACGACTTCTACGTGTTCGAGAACGCGACGACCGGCCTTATCAATGTGGTGTATCACCGTAAGAATGGTGGATATGGCATCATCAAGCCCCGCATCGAAACACTTGACGAGTAAAATACGTTAACTTGCATGAGTTAACGGTTGGCGGCCATCCCATGCGGGTGGCCGCCTTTTTACGTAAGGAGTCGCTTTGATGGACAAGGCCGCATCTACCGGTCATTCGGACCGTTGCCGCATCGTCGTCGATACCTGCTGCGACTTTAGCCCCGAGGTCGCCGCGAACCTCGATGTCGATATCCTGGGTTTCCCCTTCATTATCGATGGCGAGGAGCGCACGGATGACATCTGGTCGAGCATCACGCCCAAGGAGTTTTACGACCGCATGCGCGCTGGTGCCCGCGTGTCCACCTCGGCTGTGTCGCTCGGTCGCTATATCGAGTTCTTTACCGAGTGCGCCAAAGAGGGCACGCCCACGGTCTACCTGTGCTTTACCTCGGCGCTGTCGTCGAGCTACAACTCCGCGTGCCAGGCGGCAGATGCCGTGCGCGCCGAGTATCCCGATTTTGAGCTGTACGTGGTCGACAACGCTCTGCCCTGCGCGACCGGCGCGCTCTTGGCGCTCGAGGCCGTGCGCCAGCGTTCGGCGGGACTGACCGCCAAGCAGCTGGTCGATTGGGCAAACGAGGCAAAGACCTACGTCCACGGCTACTTTACGCTCGAGAGCTTCGACGCACTGGCTGCCGGCGGCCGCATTCCGCCCGCGGCGGCGCAGCTCACGGCAAAGCTCGACGTCAAGCCCGAGCTCTCCTACGACCTGGCCGGCTCGCTGTCGCTGATCGGCGTCAACCGCGGCCGCAAGAAGGCGCTCAAGTCCATCCTCAAGTCGTTCCGCGAGAACTACGTGCCCGATCGCACCATGCCCATCGCCATCATGACGGCCGATGCCGAAAAGGATGGTGACTGGCTCGAAGCCGCCATCCGCAAGGAGGAGGGTTGCGCCGACGTCACGATCATTCGCGGCTCCGTGGGTCCCACCGTCGGCTCGCACGTGGGCCCCGGCATGGTGGGCTGCGCGTTTTGGGGTAAGAACCGCGCCGACAAGGCGTCGCTTTCCGACCGTATCGCCCGCCGCGTGCGCGGTCAGTAGGCAAGCGCTGCGTCCGTAATCGCCCTCGACTCACAGCCCAAACGCTGGCACCGAGTATTCAACCTGGTAACAACACCCAACCCAAAAGGAAAGGTTTCATGGCAAACAAGCTCTCCGTCGCATTCATTGGCACCGGAATCATGGGTGCCCCTATCGCCGGCCACATCCTGGATGCCGGCTATCCCGTCACGGTCAACAACCGCACCAAGTCCAAGGCCGCCGCGCTTATCGAGCGCGGCGCTGTCTGGGCCGATACGCCGGCAGATGCCGCGGCTAACGCCGATGTCGTCTTTACCATGGTGGGCTATCCTTCCGAGGTCGAGGAACTCTACCTGGCGGGCGACGGCCTGCTCGCGTGCACCAAGCCGGGCGCGGTCTTGATCGACCTCACCACGAGCTCGCCCGAGCTCGCCCGTGACATTGCCGAGGCCGCCCAGGTTTCTGGTCGCATGGCGTTTGACTGCCCCGTCACCGGCGGCGAGTCGGGTGCTATCGCCGGCACGCTCACGGCTATCGTGGGCGCTACCGAGAACGACGTCGCGCCGGTCCGCGACATCCTTGCCACCTTTGCGGCCAACATCTGCTGCTTCGACGGCGCCGGCAAGGGCCAGGCTGCCAAGCTCGCCAATCAGGTGTCGCTGGGCGCCTGCATGGTCGGCATGGCAGACGCCATGGCATTTGCCGAGCTGAGCGGCCTTGACCTGGAGAAGACCCGCCAGATGATCCTGGGCGGCACCGGCAAGTCCGGCGCCATGGAGAGCCTGGCTCCCAAGGCGCTCGACGGCGACTACAAGCCCGGCTTTATGGTTGAGCACTTCATCAAGGACCTGCGCCTGGCGCTCGCTTACGCCGACGATCGCGAGCTCGCGCTGCCCGGTGCCGACGTGGCCTTTACGCTCTACGACATGCTCGACGCCATCGGTGGCGCCAAGCTGGGCACCCAGGCCATCACGGTGCTCTACAAGGAGGAAGCCGACGCCATTGCCGCCGGTCTGGACTGGTCGCAGTATCGTCCCGAGGAGCACGGTGCTCACGAGGACGGCTGCGGTTGCGGTGAGCATGGCGACGACCACGAGTGCGGTTGTGGCCACCACCATGGCGAGGACCACGAGTGCTGCGGCGGCCACGGCCATGATGACGGCCACGAGTGCTGCTGCGGCCATCATCACGAGGAGTAGCGCCCATGAGCTGGACGTTCGTGGTGCTCGCGCTGGTGCTCTTTATCTTTGCGATTTACATCGGCTTTTTGTGCGGCCAGTGGGCGTGCGAAAAGCGCGTCATCACCAAGCGCGACTACTGGATCGCCAATTTTGCAGGTGCGGCGGCAGTCGTCCTGCTAACCTGGGTGTTTTCGCTGTTCCCGCTGGTGCAGTTTGCGCCGATCGGCTGGCTCGGCGGCTTTATCGCCGGGCTTAAGATGAGTTTTGGCGAGTCCGTCGGCCCGTGGCGCAAGCACGACGAGGTCTTTAACGTCAACAAGGCTCACCGCGCCGCCGCCGATGCGGGCGACGCCGAGGAACGTCGCCGTGCGCGTCACGATGGCGCGGCCGACCGACAGCTCATCTCGGTCACCGATGACAGCAAGGGTGCTGGCAAGCACGCTAAGAAATAGTAAGAAGAGGTAACTATGGCAGAAAACAAGGAAGAACAGCTCACCGACGAGGAGCTGGCACAGCTTCAGCTGGCAGAGGAGAACGAGAACGCCGTCGACCGCCTGGTCAAGGAGCTCGGCTGCCCCACGCGCCGCATCCGTCAGTTTGCCGCCCGCGTGCTGCACCTGCTTGCCGAGCGCGATCCGCAGCGCGTCGTGCCTTGCGTGCCCGCGCTAATCGAGGCGCTCGATCGTCCCGAGGCTCAGACCCGCTGGGAGGCCCTCGATGCCCTGGCGGCGCTCGCCACCACCTGCCCCGAGCAGCTGGGCGATGCCTTTGAGGGCGCCGAGACCGCGCTGTTCGACGAGATTTCGTCCACGCTGCGCTATGCCGCCTTCCGCCTGCTGTGCGTGTGGGGTGCCACGAGCGTCGAGCGTTCGCGCGAGGCTTGGCCCATCCTAGACGAGGCTATCCAGTGCTACCACGGCGACCTCGAGTATCGCGACATGCTCGGTTGCCTGTATGAGTTTGGCCAGGGCGAGATCGACGCCGAGGTCGCCGAGAAGCTTGCGCTGCGCCTTAAGTTCGATGCCGAGAACGGCAAGGGCAGCTATCTCAAGGCCCGTTCGAGCGAGATTTGCGAAATGCTTGTTAAACGTTTTGGCCTGGATCTCTCCAAAAAGAAGAAGCGTGCTAGCGTTAAAAAATCTGACGACGCCGAAGACGAGGAGTAACAGATTATGGCGCACGATGTAGTCCTGATTCCCGGTGACGGTATCGGTCCCGAGATTACGCAGGCCATGCGCCGCGTGGTCGAGGCCACCGGTGTCCAGATCAACTGGAACGTCCAGGAGGCCGGCGCCGGCGTCATGGACGAGTTTGGCACGCCGCTGCCCCAGCATGTGCTCGATGCGGTCGCCGAGACCAAGGCTGCCATCAAGGGCCCCATCACCACGCCGGTCGGCACGGGCTTCCGCAGCGTTAACGTCGCCCTGCGCAAGCATTTCGACCTGTACGCCTGCGTGCGCCCCTGCCTGTCGCAGCCGGGCGACGGCTCGCGCTTCCGCGACGTTGACCTGGTCATCGTGCGCGAGAACACCGAGGACCTCTACGCCGGCATCGAGTTCGATGAGGGCGCTGCCGAGGTCGAGGAGCTCTCGCAGCTTGTCGAGCGCTCGGGTCAGAAGACCTTCGCCGCCGATTCCGCCATCTCGATCAAGCCGATCTCCATCGCCAAGAGCCGCCGCATTGTGGAGTACGCCTTTGAGTATGCCCGCCGCTGCGGACGCAAAAAGGTGACGGCCGTGCATAAGGCCAACATCATGAAGGCGACCGATGGCCTGTTCCTGCGCGTTGCGCGCGAGGTGGCCGCCAACTATCCCGATATCGAGTTCAACGACAAGATTGTCGACGCCACCTGCATGGGCCTGGTCCAGAACCCCAACGACTTCGATGTCCTGGTGCTGCCCAACCTGTACGGCGACATCGTCAGCGACCTGTGCGCTGGCCTGGTGGGCGGCTTAGGGATGGCCCCCGGCTCCAACATCGGTGCCGACTGCGCAATCTTTGAGGCGACGCACGGCTCCGCGCCCGATATCGCTGGCCAGGATATCGCCAACCCCACGGCCGAGATCCTCTCTGCTGCGATGATGCTCGATCACCTGGGCGAGAACGACGCGGCCAATCGCATTCGTGCCGCCGTATCTGCCACGCTTGACGAGGGCGAGCAGGTCACCGGTGACGTGCGTCGTGCCCAGACCGGCTCCGTTGAGGGCGCTGTGGGCACGCAGGCCTTTGCCGATGCCGTTATCGCGCACCTGGCCTAAGACATGCACACTGCAAACGCCTAAATAGTACTTAAGTGTTTGCGTATAACCTAAGAATCAATACGCCCGGCGCTCTGTCGGGCGTATTCTATTGAGGACTATGTTTCCTAACAAGGAGTAACCGATATGGGTCTGATTCAAAAGAAGGACGAGAAGGACGAGATCGACGGCATCCAGATCATCGAGCGCGGCGAAGGCCCCGATGGTGATGAGGAGGAGAAGATCGATCTGGTCGCCGGTACGTCTGCCGAACATATTGCCGCCGGTACGACGGCCGAGGAGGAGGACGCTCGCCTGGAGGCTCAGATTGCCGCGGATGCCGCTGACGAGAATCTGATGCCCGAGGAGCAGGATGAGGACAACGACTCCGACGTGGACGACCATGCATCCAAGCACAAGAAGACGATGATTGCCGCCTTTGTGGTTGCAGTCGTGATCGCTGCTGTGGTCGGTTTCTTTATCGGCAACGGTGGTTTTGGCGGCAAGGGCGTCGGCTCGGCGACCCTCACCGAGGACCAACTCGATTCGACCGTGGCAAGCTACAGCTACAACGGCAAGAAGAGCGACATCACCGCGCGCGAGGCTATCGAGAGCCAGTACAGCCTCGACACCGTCAAGGATAGCGATGGCAACTATACCGCTCCGTCTGCCGACGTTATCCTGTCCTACGTGCGCAACAAGATCCTGCTCGATGCTGCCGAGGACGAGGGCATTACCGTCTCTTCCAAGGAGATGAAGAAGTACGCCGAGGATTCCATCGGCACCTCCGACTACAAGACCATGGCCACGCAGTACGGCGTGTCCAAGGATCAGGCCAAGCAGATTGTCCGTCAGTCCGCGACGCTGCAGAAGCTCTACAAGAAGAAGGTCGGCGACAGCTCCGCAAGCATGCCGACCGCCCCGACCGAGCCTGCTGACGGCAACGAGGAGACCGCGAGCAAGGACTACGCCGACTACATCATCAACCTTGCCGGCGACGAGTGGGATAGCGAGAAGGGCGCCTGGAAGGATGCCGACAGCACCTACGCTAAGGCCTTCGCCGACGATGCCTTTACTGCCGATAGCGCCACCTATAAGCAGGCCATGACCGCCTATTACACCGCCTACCAGCAGTATTCCTCGCAGGCTTCGAGCGCCAGCTCCAAGTGGACCGAGTATGCTAACGGCCTCTACGCCAAGGCCAACATCAGCATCTACGGCCTGTTTGCGTAAAGAGCTGCACGGCTCATCGAGCATCTAGCCGATAGACAGCAAATAGCCCGCCAGTACGGAAGTCGTTCTGGCGGGCTATTTGCGTTGAGAGCGTGATCGGCAGTTTAATTATGGCTATTCATCTTTAAGCCCAAAAAGGCTATCGGCTTCATCGTCGGATATATATTCCAGTACATCGCCCGGTTGGCAGTCGAGTGCCCGGCATATCGCGTCAAGAGTTGAAAAACGTATGGCAGAAACCTTGCCCGTCTTAATGCGTGACATATTAACCTGGGAGATGCCCACACATTCCGCAAGCTCTTTGGATGAGATCTTGCGTTCGGCGAGCATGCGGTCAAGCCGCAGAATAATCATGGATTCCCCCTAGAGCAACTCGTCATCTTGTTTTTGCAGGATATACCCGTAGCGGAAGATGCTGGCAATCAGGCAAATAATCAGGCCTGCAAAGAGCATGGAGGGCTCGAATAACTGGCCGACGAACGCATCCGTAAAGCTGCCGCCAAATCCTGAGAGTATCATTCCCGTGATTACGGCGCCAAGAAGCCTCACGGCAACGCCGCCGATAAGGAATAAATGTCCTACTCGACGAAGTGTCTGGTTACATTCAAGGTCAAAGGGCCTGCCTTCCTTTTCAATGTTGAAGAAAAGCCTGCGCACGCTTAGCGCGATGGTAAGCGCGAGACATGTCATCAAGAGGCTCCCTATGGCAGTGTGACCATCGTGTGCGACGAGCATAAGTGGGGCCTGCGCATCGGTGCCGACGATAGCAAGGCACGGCCCTTCGCCGGCTTGAAGTTCTACGGATTGGAGACACGGGCCTTGGGAGAGGCCAGGCAATATGAGTAGAAGGTCAATCGCAATGACTGCGAGGAGCCCCAGAGCGAGCGCGGTGGTAATGCAGATCGTGGCCCATTTGCAGATGCGAGCGAGCTTCCTCAGTTTGGCTACCGTCTGTTCGCGGCTGATGGTTTCATTCGATATAGATGCGTTTCGATGGGCCATAACCCCTCCAATCGGCGTTTGGGATGATACTTGTATCATATCAGAATTAACGATAAACGATAAATAATTACGGATACTGAGTAAGTAATGATTGAAAACGATTAGCGTGAGCTATTAGCTCATTTTGGATGCCGGAGTTTGGCGCGTGGGGGATAAGGACAAATGCCAAAATTTCCTTTGATCGCGCAAGCGCTCCACCGGGTTCCCCTAATTCATCTGGGAAAACAACTGCAAACGATTGCAAGTAACCGGTGAACGGTCGAAAACTACCGTTCACCGATAATCTCAAAACTGGTTCTAACTGGTATTAAGTCAAAAAGACCAATTCACATATCTTCACAATGACCTGCAATTTTTCCACACGCTATTTTTAGCCGCCCTGCGTTGTTTAGACACCGGGAAAGTTCCGATCTTTTGCCAAAGCGTTTCGAAACGGTTTCAAAACCGCAGGTAGAAGTGTTAACGAGCGGTAAACGGTCGAAATATCACCGTGAGCGGTGCAAAAACGTTTTACTGTTTGAATCAGCGAAAGCGACCTCTTCTAGGGTGATATAGTGACAACAATACGTCACGTGGTTACTACCAGTTTAGAAACCACTGGTCTTCAAAAAACGCTTTCTAAGAAGCTTTAAGGGCGAGTGCCCGCTGGCTTCCGAAAATCATCGGACTCAGATCGTACACACCTTCGGAAGGGAAATTTGAATGGTTGGCTTTATTCTTACCGGTCATGGACAGTTCGCACCCGGCCTTGCAAGCGCTATCGCTATGGTTGCCGGCGACCAGCCTGCTTTTACCGTCGTTCCTTTTGAGGGCGACCAGGCCGCATCCTACGGTGAGGATCTCCGCGCCGCTATTACCGCCATGCGCGAGGAGTGCGATGGCGTGCTCGTCTTTACCGACCTGCTTGGCGGCACCCCGTTCAACCAGTCGATGATGATTGCCCAGGATGTCGACAACGTCGAGGTTCTGACTGGCACCAACCTTCCCATGGTTATTGAGCTTCTGTTCCTCCGCGGCAATGCCACGCTCGCCGAGCTTGGCGAGCAGGCCGTGACCGTTGGCCAGACGGGCGTCACCGCCCAGACGGTCGCATCCGTTGCCGGCTCCGAGGAAGAGGATATCTTCGGCGACGAGGACGGCATCTAATGGCCGATTTCGGAGCCAACGTCCTGAGCTCCTCGGTCGCCCTTTTAGGCCTGCTTGTCATCATGGGCTTGATTTACACCATCTGGTCGCAAATCAACATGAAGAAGAAGCAGAAGTACTTCAAGGAGCTGCACACCGAGCTCAAGCCGGGTCAGGAGGTTCTTTTCGCCGGCGGTATCTACGGAACCGTCAAAGGCATCGAAGGCGAGAAGGTCCAGATCAAAGTCCGATCCGGAGCCGTCGTAGATGTTTCGCGTTACGCGATTCAGGAGATCAAGTAACTGTCGTCAGCAAATATCGAAAGGAAGCTGATCAACATGGCAGAACCCAACATTCTTCTTACCCGCATCGATAACCGACTGGTTCATGGTCAGGTTGCCACCCAGTGGAACTCCACTCTGGGCTCCAACCTCATCCTCGTCGCCAACGACGACGTGGCGTCCAACACCATGCGCCAGAACCTCATGAAGATGGCCGCTCCCGCCGGCGTCGCTACGCGTTTCTTCTCTCTGCAGAAGACCATCGACGTCATTGACAAGGCGAGCCCGCGCCAGAAGATCTTCATCGTGGCCGAAACACCGGAAGACGTGCTTACGCTCGTCAAGGGCGGTGTGCCTATAAAGAAGGTAAACATCGGCAACATGCACATGTCGGAAGGAAAGCGCCAAGTCGCCACCTCCGTCGCAGTTAACGACGAGGATGTCGCTGCGTTTAAAGAGCTGCAGGAATTGGGGGTGGAGTTGGAGATCAGGCGCGTTCCGAGCACGCCTGTTGAGGACACGAGCAAGCTCTTCTCGTAATCCTCGTGATCCACGTTGTCAGGAGTGAAACCCTGACGTTCTGTACGTGATATCCAAAGTGCGTACATTCATTTTGAAAGGAGGAGCAAGATGGAATACTCGATCATCCAGATCGCTCTGGTCTTCGTCGTCACGTTCATCGCGGCAATCGACCAGTTTGACTTCCTCGAGTCTCTCTATCAGCCCATCGTCACCGGCGCCGTCATCGGTCTTATCCTTGGCGACCTCAACACCGGTCTTCTCGTGGGTGGTACCTATCAGCTCATGACGATCGGCAACATGCCGATCGGAGGCGCTCAGCCGCCTAACGCCGTCATCGGCGGCATCATGGCAGCCATTCTCGCTATCGCCACGGGCCTCGAGCCCAACGCGGCAGTCGGCCTCGCCATTCCGTTCGCTCTGCTTGGCCAGCTTGGCGTTACCCTGGTCTTCACGCTTATGTCCCCGCTTATGTCCACGGCCGATAACATGGCTCACAACGCGGACACCAAGGGCATCGAGCGCCTGAACTACTTCGCCATGGCTCTGCTCGGCCTGATCTTCGCTGTCGTCGTCACCCTGTTCTTCATCGCTGGCGCTACCATTGGTCAGACCATCGCTTCTGCCATCCCGACTTGGCTGCAGACCGGTCTGTCCGCTGCAGGCGGCATGATGCGCTTCGTCGGCTTCGCCGTCCTGCTCAAGGTTATGATGAACCGCGATATGTGGGGCTTCTTCCTCATGGGCTTTGGCCTCGCACTCATCACCGTTGCCAACGATTCGCTGGCAACCCCTGCTCTGCTCATCCTCGCTCTCATCGGCTTCGGCATCGCTTTCTGGGACTTCCAGCAGCAGACCGAGCTGAAGGGTGCAGCTGTTTCTGACGGAGGTGACTTCGAAGATGGCATCTAATGAGTATGTGATCCCGGAGCACTACGAGGATCTCACTCCTGCTCCGCAGCTCGACCAGAAGACCCTCAACAAGATGGCTTGGCGCTCCTGCTTCCTGCAGGCATCGTTCAACTACGAGCGCATGCAGGCCGCTGGCTGGCTTTACTCCATCATCCCCGGTCTGGAGAAGATCCACACCAACAAGAACGACCTCGCGGCTTCCATGAGCCATAACCTGGAGTTCTTCAACACCCACCCGTTCCTCGTCACCTTTGTTATGGGCATCGTGCTTTCGCTCGAGCAGAACAAGGTTGACATCCCCACGATCCGCGCCGTCCGCGTCGCCGCAATGGGCCCGCTCGGTGGTATCGGTGACGCCCTGTTCTGGCTGACGCTCGTGCCTATCACGGCCGGCATCACCTCCAACATGGCCATCAACGGCAACGCTGCTGCGCCGATCATCTTCCTGGTGATCTTCAACGCCGTCCAGTTCGCTCTGCGCTTCTGGCTCATGAACTGGTCCTACAAGCTTGGTACCAGCGCTATTGACGCTCTGACCGCCAACATGCAGGCCTTCACGCGTGCCGCTTCCATCATGGGTGTCTTCGTCGTCGGTTGCCTGGTCGTCACCATGGGTGGCACCCAGATCAACCTCGAGATCCCCAACGGCACCACCCGTGGCCTCTCCGCCACTACCGTGATCGTCTCCGAGAAGGAGGCCGAGAACTTCACCGGTATGGAGGGCATCGATACCGAGACCGCTGAGGCCGGTACCATCGCCATGACTAATGAGGACGGCGACGCCCTCACCGCCACCGATGCCGACGGCAACCCTGTCGAGTGCGGCGTCACCGATCTGGGCAACGGCATGGAGTCCGTTACCTACGGCACCGTTACCGAGGATCCGGTCAACTTCTCTGTTGCCGACACTCTCAACACTATCGTCCCGAAGCTTGTCCCGCTTATGCTTACGCTGCTGCTTTACTACATGTTCGCTAAGCACAGCTGGACCCCGACCAAGGGCATTCTCCTGCTCTTCGTCCTTGGCATCCTGGGCGCTGGCCCGCTTGGTCTCTGGCCGAGCATCTGGTAAGGCTCTAGCTTGAGGGGTGTGTCCCTACGCGGCTCACACCCCGACCCCTTAAGCCATGTGTATGTTAAAAGCCGCGTGCTCGAAAGAGCGCGCGGCTTTTGTTTTCTTGATGATTCGGGTGTGGCAGACAGATAATGCTAAACACCCTAGGTAGTTAGCCGAATTCGAGCAAAAGGGAGGATAGGATGGCGATCGGAGCGCGTAAGCAACCGCTGTACGATCAGCTGGTCGATATTCTGACCGAAAAGATCGACCATGAATATCGCGCCGGTGACATGATTCCTTCCGAGCGCGAACTTTCGGAGCGCTATGGTCTCTCGCGTACTACGGTACGCCTGGCTCTGCAGGAACTGGAGCGTTTAGGACTGGTGGTTCGGCAGCACGGTCGCGGTACCTTTGTGACCGACCGTTCGGCAAAGGCAACCAATCTTATGCAGTCCTACAGCTTTACCGAGCAGATGCGCGCGATGGGTCGCGACCCCGAGACCACGATTCTCGAGTTTTGCGAGATGGAGGCCGATAAAAATCTGGCCGAGCATATGGGATTGCGTATCGGTGATCGCATTTTTAAGCTTAAACGCCTTCGTTCTGCCGACAACATGCCCATGATGGTCGAACGCAGCTATCTACCAGTTCGTCAATTTTTGTCCCTAAAGCGACCGCTGCTGGAGCGTAAGCCGCTTTACGATGTGATTGAGCAAGACTTTCAGCAAAAGATACGCGTGGCCGAAGAGGAGTTCTATGCGAGCATAGCCCGTCCCACCGATGCCCACCTTTTGGGAATTGTCGAGGGCTCGCCTGTGCTCGATTTGGTCAGGACTACGTATAACGAGTCAAACGAGGTAGTGGAGTACACACTCTCGGTTGCTCGTGCCGATCAGTTTAAATACAAGGTTTACCACCAGCGTAGCGACTAGTGTTCGCATCGTTTCCATATGATGATTCTTTGCATTTAACTGGTTACTACCAGATAACCAACCGAAGTGTATAATTGCACGTCAGAGGATTACTTCTAGAGAGAGGTATTAGAAATGTTCGAGAAGAGTGTCGAGGAGCTCACCGAGCTCGGCGCCCAGATCACCACGGCCGAGATTGCTCAGCAGCCCGAGCTTTGGCGTGATACGCTCAACATCTATCGCGAGAACAAGGAGGCCATCGAGGCCTTCCTGGCCGAGGCTCGCGCCATGGGCGAGGGTCGTCTGTCCGTTGTCTTCACCGGTGCCGGTACGTCCGACTACGTTGGCGATACCTGCGCCCCGTACCTGCGTCACGCTGGCAACACTGATCTCTACGACTTTAAGCCCATCGCCACGACCGACATCGTGAGCGCCCCGCGCGACTTCCTGCGCGCCGAGGATCCCACGCTCGTGGTTTCCTTTGCCCGCTCTGGCAACAGCCCCGAGAGCCTTGCCGCCGTTGCCGTTGCCAAGGAGCTCGTCCACAACGTCAAGTTCCTCAACATCACCTGCGCTCCCGAGGGCAAGCTCGCCGTCGAGTCTGCCGATGATCCCAACGCGCTGACGCTGCTCATTCCGCGCGCCAACGACAAGGGCTTCGCCATGACCGGTTCTTATTCCTGCATGACCCTGCTCTCTACCCTTATTTTCGACACTGCCTCTGATGAGCAGAAGGCCGAGTGGGTCGAGACCATCGCCAAGATGGGCGAGGAGGTCATCTCCCGTGAGCCCGAGATCGCCGATTACCTGGCTGGCGACTTCAACCGCGTGACCTACTTGGGTTCTGGCTCCTTCGGTGGCCTTGCCCAGGAGAGCCAGCTCAAGATCCTCGAGCTCGCTCACGGTCTGGTCGCTACTTCCTACGACACCTCCATGGGCTATCGTCACGGACCTAAGTCCTTCGTCGACGATAAGACGCTCGTCTTCGTGTTCGTCAATAACGACGCCTACACCCGTCAGTACGACATCGACATCCTCAACGAGATCGGTGGCGACGAGATCGCTCAGCACACCATCGCCGTTCAGCAGGAAGGTGCCACCGTCTATGAGGGTGAGTCCTTCACCTTTAAGGGCTACGAGGCACTTCCCGAGGGCTACCTTGCTCTGCCGTTCGTGATGTTTGCCCAGGCTATCAGCCTGCTCAACTCCGTGCGCGTGGGCAACACGCCCGATACGCCGAGCCCCACCGGCACGGTCAACCGCGTGGTTAAGGGCGTGACGATTCACCCCTTCACCGCTTAATCGCGTCCCCCTGTAAGGGCGCCCGTCCGCTCATAACGGCGGGCGGGCGCTTTTTGTTTCACGTGTGCTGGGTATAAGCATCACCACAGTCAACTGCTTTAGAAGCAAGGAGTGCATATGAGCACGTACGCAATTAAGGCTGACAAGTTCTTCTTGCCGGCAGGCCCGCAACTGGGCGGCTATCTTATGGTCGAGGATGGCGTCTTTGGCGCCTGGCAGGCCGACGAGCCCTCTTGCGAGATTAAGGACTACACGGGATCGTGGATCGCACCGGGCATGGTCGATACTCACATCCATGGCTTCTACAACCACTCGACTACCGATAACGATCCCGAGGGCATCGATATCAGCTCGACCGAGCTAGCCCGTCGCGGCACCACCAGCTGGCTGCCCACGACGTTCACCGATGGCGTCGAGCAGATCAAGGACGCCTGCGCTGCCATCGCTCAGGCGGACGAGGGTCGCGGCCCCGACTTCTGCGGTGCTCGCATTCAGGGCATCTACCTGGAGGGCCCCTTCTTTACCATGAAGCACGTGGGCGCGCAGAACCCCGCTTATCTGATCGATCCCTCCGAGGAGGTCTTCGATCAGTGGCAGGAGGCTGCGGGTGGTCGCATCGTTAAGAGCGCCATGGCGGCCGAGCGCGACGGTGCCGCTGCTTATGCGGCTGCTCTGAATGCCAAGGGAGTGGTGACCAGCATCGGTCACTCTGACGCCACCTACGATGAGTGCATCGCCGCCATCAACGCCGGCGCCAGCTGCTTTACGCATACCTATAACGGCCAGCGCGGGCTGCATCACCGTGAGCCCGGTGTCGTGGGTGCTGCCATGTCCACGCCCGAGACCTACGCCGAGATCATCTGTGACGGCAAGCACGTAAACCCTGCCGCCATCAAGGCGCTGCTGCAGGCAAAGGGCTGGCAGCACACGGTGCTCATCACCGACTGTCTGGGTTGCGGCGGCATGCCCGAGGGCAGCTACACCAGCGGTGGCATGGACGTCATCATGAAGGACAACCTGTGCTGGCTCGCCGACGGCAAGAGCATTGCCGGCTCGGTGCTCACGCTTGCCCAGGGCGTCAAGAACATCGTCGACTGGGGCATCGCCAGCGCCGATATCGCCATTCGCATGGCAACCGAGGTGCCGGCACGCTCCGCGCACATCGAGGATAAGTGCGGCAGCATCATGCCGGGTCGCGACGCCGACTTTGTCGTGTTCGACCATGAGCTCACCCTCGTCGAGACGTATGTTGGCGGCCAGAGCGTCGGCAACGCCTTTACCGAGTAACGATAGAAAAAGACGGCGGGCCCGAATCTGCTCGGACCCGCCGTATGGGTTAAACGCTCAAAAGCACCTTCACAGTTGCAGCTTGTTAGCGATCTTCTTTGCCGTGCGCTTAACGCCGGCCACCAGGCCTCCCGCAGGATGCTCCTTCTCGTATGCTAGGCGCTTTTCGCGCTTGGCGTACTCTTCGACGATGATGTCGCCATACTCGTCTTCGATCTTGTCGAAGAAGTCGACGGCGCCCTTAATTTCCTCAGCGGTTGGGTGTCCCTTTTGGACACCGCCGGTGAGTTTGAACGGCCCCCACGTATCAAAGCCGGGGCAGCCGTAGACACCCATAAAGATGGCCTGCCTCATGCGGCAGATGCCATCGATATCCTTGCCGTACCACTTGTTTTTGCCGCCATAGGTCATAAGGCCAAACACCTTGTCCTGCGGTTGCAGCACGTTAGTGAGCACGCGTGCCATATCTTTGTCGATCTCGGAGTAATAGATGCCCGTGGCGACACCGATCAGATGATATTCGTGCAGGTTGGGATACTCGTTTTTGCCGAGCGCCTTGACGTCGAGGGTATCGATCTCGGGGTGTGCCTCAACGATGGCGTCCACGAGCTTTTTCGTATTGCCGTGATGGCGCGAGGCGTAGAGGATGATGGTTCGCATAAGAAGGCCTTTCAGCTGTAATTGCATCAATGTCTGTATGGTACCCCGTTGCATGGCTGGGATACCGGACGCATCGATGAACGTGCGGGTTTGTCCTTTGGTCAGGGCCGAGACGGGTTCTTGCGAGCAAAAAAGCAGTTGTTCGAAAGGATGGGCAATGGAATACGCTCTCTCCAACGATTCGATTTCTATTAAGGTGTCCACGGCTGGTGGTTCGTTTACCTCGATTGAGGCCGGAGGTCGCGAGTATCTGTGGCAGGGCGATCCCGCCGTGTGGTCCGGCCAGGCACCGATTTGCTTCCCGATTTGCGGAGGTTTGCGCGATAACAGCGCCATGACGTTTGCCGGGCATCATGTAAAGCTCGCTCGCCACGGATTTGCGCGCAAACAGGAGTGGAAGCTGCTGAGCCAAGGCGAGAACGAGCTGGCGATGTGCCTGGCTTCCGAGGATAACGCCGCGCTGCTGAGCGATTATCCGTATCCGTTTAAGCTTGTCGCCCGTTATACGCTCGAGGATACCGCCGTGCGCGTCTCCTATGAGGTGACCAACGAGGGAACCGAGGACATGCCGTTCTTTATCGGCGGTCATCCTGGCTTTAGGTGTCCGCTCGATGAGGGCGAGGCCTATACGGACTACGAGCTGCGCTTTGAGAAAGACGAGGCTGCGGAGCTCTGCACCGCCGTTCCCTCGACTGGATTGATTGACGTCGCAAACCGCTCCAAGAACCCCATGGTGGGAAAGACGCTGCCCCTGTCGCACGAGCTCTTCGATTTTGCGGAGACCATCTTTGACGTGCTCGAGAGCCGTCAGGTCACGCTTTCCAAGAAGGGCGAGGACAAAGGCGTTCGCCTGAGCTTTGAGGGTTTCCCGTATCTCATTGTGTGGAGTAAGCCCGAGGGCGATTTTGTAGCAGTTGAGCCCTGGGGCGGCCTTTCGACCTGCTCCGATGAGGACGACGTGCTTGAGCACAAGCGCGGCTGCCTTATCGCCAAGCCCAAAGAAACCATCGTGCGCTCGTTCACGATTGAGATCCTGTAATTCCGTTTTGTCGACTCGTATCGCGAGGCACAAGGAGCCTGCGAGATAAGGAGTTAAAAATGATCCTCACCGTTACGATGAACCCGTCTGTCGATACGCGCTATCAGCTCGATGAACTCGTCATCGACGACGTCAACCGCGTGACACCCGAAAAGACCGCCGGCGGCAAGGGCCTTAACGTTGCCCGCGTCCTGGGCCAGCTGGGCGACAACGTTGTGGCAACCGGCCTGCTTGGTGGTCATATGGGCGCCTATATGGAAGAGCTCATGGATGCCAACGGCATTAAGAATGATTTTGTGCCCATCAAGGGCGAGACTCGCATTTGCCTCAACATCCTCCACGCCGGCAACCAGACCGAGCTGCTCGAGAGCGGCCCGACGATTGCCCCCGAGGAGCTCGATGCCTTTACCGCAAAGTTCGCCGAGCTTGCGAGCAAGGCCGACGTCGTCACCATCTCGGGTTCGTTGCCCCGCGGTGTCGAGGCAGACTACTATGCCAAGATCACGGGCATTGCCGAGAACGCCGGCGCCAAGGTGCTGCTCGATACCTCGGGTGCTTCGCTCGAGGCCGCCCTTAAGTCCGAAATTAAGCCCGAGCTGGTCAAGCCTAACCTGACCGAGATCAACGGCCTTTTGGGTACGAGCTTTACCACCGACGATGTGGACGAGCTCCGCGCCGCGCTCGCCTCTGATGCCCGCTTCTCCGATATCCCCTGGGTCGTCGTGTCCATGGGCGCTGCCGGCTCCGTTGGCTTCCACAATGGCCGTGCGTTCCGCGCAAAGACGCCCGATATCCCTGCCGTTAACGCCACGGGCTCTGGTGACTCCACTATCGCTGGCTTCGCGCATGCCATTGCTGCTGGCGCGGACGACGAGACGGTGCTGCGTACCGCCAATACCTGCGGCAAGCTCAATGCCATGGATCCCATGACCGGCCATCTGGTCATGGACCGTTGGGACGAGGTCTACAACGGCGTTGTCGTGACCGAGCTGTAAAAGCCTGGGCGTCGGCCCCGGCATTGCTTGCTAGCTCATGTCGACGACAAGTGCGGTAGCATTATGCTGGGGCGCGACGCCGAGTTTGTCGTGCTCAATCCCGACCTTACCCTGGTCGAGGCGTATGTGGGTGGCAACAGCGTCGGTAACGCGTTTGCCGAGTAGCCGCCAAAGAAGCGATCCGAGAGGGGATTTAGATGATTTACGGTGCATTGGGCGATATCGAGGAGTATCGCGGAATGCTCAAGGGCCTCGACGTGCTGATCGACTGGCTCGAGGAGAACGATCCGGCGGAGCTCGAGGTCGGCAGCCATCCGATTCTGGGCGACAAGGTCTTTGCGAACGTCATGGCGCCCACGACGCGTCCCGAGGCCGAGGCTCACTATGAGACGCATCAGCGCTATCATGATCTGCAGATCGACGTCGAGGGCCGCGAGGCCTTTAAGGTCGCTACGGGTAGCCTGACACTGGTCCAGGAGTTTGACGAGAAGGACGACTACGATCTGGTCGATTCCGACGCTTCGATCGCCGGCGATCTTGCTGACGATAAGTTTGCACTGTTTGTTGCCGGCGAGCCTCATATGCCCACGCTCGAGTTCCCGGGCGATGGCGCACAGCCGGTCAAGAAGATCTGCTTTAAGCTGCTTGCAGATGCTTACTGGGAAGAGTAACGAGCCGCTCGGCTGAGCTGTTCGTTTTGCGAGCGTTACCCTTGGGGGAGCGCGCTTGGGTCCCGCTGATCGCGGTTCCTTTGGGGATTGCGGTTGGCGGGGCTTGTTGTTGAGTGGGGAGTTGCCGGCGGCGATGTGCTTGCATTGGCGGATGTGCGCTCGAAATCGGCAACAAAAAAGCCGCCCGAAGGCGGCTATCTTGTGAATGGAGCCAGCGACCGGGCTCGAACCGGTGACCCCCGCTTTACGAGAGCGGTGCTCTACCAACTGAGCTACGCTGGCGGCCATGTGGTGACGCAACTGAGGCGTCAACGGCTGTCTATGATACGGGACATCGCACATCCGCGCAAGTGTTCTGACGGCTTTTCTCACTTTAAATGCACTAATATTGGAGACGCGATGTCTTGCTCTTACGGGTCTCAAACAGAATGGGGCAGCGATGGCTCAACCCAAGATTCTTCTCACACGCATCGATGACCGGTTTATTTACGGGCAAGACATTGAGCTGTGGAACGAGGCGACTGGTTCCAACCTTGTCCTAATCGTCAACGATGAGATCGCGGCGGATTCGCGCCAATGGGCACCCATGAGGGTGGCGGCGCCAGAAGGCGTTTGGACAAGGTTTTTCTCGGTGCAAAGGACCATCGATATCATTCATACCGCAACGCCGCGTCAATGGATTCTGGTCATGGTGGCCTCACCTGCCGATGCGCTCGCGCTGGTTAAGGGCGGTGTGCCAATAACCAAGATCAGCATTGGCCATATGCAGACAGGGGAGGGCAAGCGCCCCATAACGCCTGCCGTTGCCGTAGACGACGCAGATGTCGCCGCCTTTAAAGAGCTGCAAAAGCTTGGCATAGAGCTAGAAATCCGCTACCTCCCCAGCTCCAATCCCGACCCCATCGGCAATCTGTTCAACTGATCCCTTGGGGACGGAGAAAAACGAATCATTTTGCCCTTGCGAGGGACGCGCGCGATGCTGCCTGTCAAAAACAATGCCCATTTACTACGTTTGATCGGCTATCGCCGAGCATGTCGAATTTGAGAAAAACAAAACCGCAGGTAGACGGCTCGCGCATTTAGCAAAAACCGGTGCATGGCCGAGCATCCCGGGCTAAACGTAGTAAATGGGCATAGTTTTGATATGTCACTCATACAGTCACAGCGAAAAAGAGCCCAAAAGATGAAAAAACGCCCGTCGGCGGTGGTGCCGGCGGGCGTTGCTGTGCGATATGTTGCGTTGTGGGCTTAGTGCCTCATAAAGTGGTACTCAATCACATTGCTGTAGGGATGACCCGGGCCCACAATGCCCTGCGGGAACAGCGGCTGGTGCGGCGTGTCGGGGTACATCTCGGCCTCAAGGGCAAAGCCGGCGCCCCAGCCATAGTTAGCATCGTCCTTGGCGTGCTCGTCGCCCAGCCAGTTGCCGGTGTAGAGCTGCACACCCGGGGCGGTGGTGTAGTAGTCCAGCTCACGACCGGTCCACATCTCCTCGACGTGCATCGCGCGGCGCAGATTGCGGCCGTACTGATAGCCATCGATGCACAGGCAGTGGTCATAGCCACGGGCCTGCTTAATCTGCGGGTCGTCGGCTTCCATGCCGGGCGCGACGGGGCGCAGCTCGCGAAAGTCAAACGGCGTGCCTTCGACCGGAGCGATCTCGCCGGTGGGAATGTTCTGCTCGTTGATGGGCAGGTAGTGGGCAGCGTTAGCAACAAAGAAGTGCTCACAGTCCATGCCGGCGTTGTGGCCGGCAAGGTTAAAGTACGTGTGGTTGGTCATGGACACGTACGTGGCGCGGTCGCTCTCACAGCCATATTCGATACGGAAGCAACCGGTGCGCGTTACGGTAAACACGGCCGTAAACGTGCGGTTGCCGGGCAGGCCCAGCTCGCCATCCTTAAGCGAGGTGGTCATGCGCACGGCATTGTGGACCTCGTCGAGCTCAACATCCCACACGCGCTTGTGCAGGCCATGCTCAAGATCACTGTGCAGGTTGTTGACGCCTTCGTTGGCCGGCATATGCCAGTCCGTACCGTCAATGGTGATCGTGGCACCCGCAGTACGGTTGGCCACGGGGCCGATGGTCGCGCCAAAGCAGGCGGGGTTGTCAAAGTAATCCTCGAGCTTATCGAAGCCCAGCACCACATCGCGCACGTTGCCGGGGATGTCGGGCACGTCGATGCCCAACACGGTGGCACCATAGTCCATAATGCGAACGCAGATCTCGGGCCCGTTGAGGGTGTAACGATGAACGGGGGTACCGCACGGCGCGGTGCCGAAAAGCTCGGAAGTGATCATTTGGTTCCTAACATCGAGGTATTTCCGACAAACTGTAGCGCGAACAGGCGAGATTATCACTACACCCCACTAAAGCAGGGGGTATTTTTCTCAAAAAAGTGATGATTGGAGCTGCGCGGGCGTTCATTTGTGACGCGTACGAGTCTGATACAATTTGTTCGTTACTGTTTGAATGATATGCGCGCAAAGAACGGCGAGGATTCATCGTGATTAAGGCAGAGCGACAGGATAAGGTTCGTCAGCTGCTCGAAGAGCAGGGCACGGTCTCGGTTAAAGAGATTTCTGATACGTTAGGTGTCTCGGATATGACGATCCGCCGCGACCTTGAGGAACTTGCGAGCCTGGGCGAGATCGAACGCGTGCACGGTGGAGCCCGCAGTGCGCAGGGCCGTCCACATGCTATGTTGCGCCATGAGTATTCGCACAGCGAAAAGCGCACCAAGCATGCCGAGGAAAAGTTGCAGATCGCGCGCCGCGCCGTGGAGCTTATCGAGGAAGGCTCGACCATCTTTTTGGGCACGGGCACTACGGTGGAGCAGATGGCCTCGATGCTGCCGGCGTGTCGCCTGCGCATCGTGACTAACTCGCTTTCGGTCTTTAACCTGCTCGAGCCGCGCGAGGACTGTGACCTGTGCCTGGTAGGCGGCATGTACCGTCGCCGCACCGCCGCTTTTGTGGGACCAACGGCCGAGGATACCCTGCGTGCACTGGGCATCGACGCGGCGTTTATCGGCGCCAACGGCATTCTGGATGGCGACGTGTCTACGTCTAATATGGATGAGGGTCGTATCCAGCAGCTCGCCTTTAGCAAGGCCGACTCGCGCTACCTCATCGCCGACTCCAGCAAGATCGGCAAGCGCGACTTCTACACCTTCTGCCGCCTGGACAGTTTGGACGCCGTGGTGTGCGAGCCGGGTATTACCGCCGAGGATCGTGTCGCCATCGAGGAACATACGCGGGTCATCTGCTAACTAATGCTACAGACGATACTTCTGCCCCTGCTGGCGCGGGGGTACCGCTTTACAATGACGCGTAAAAATTTGCGCGCCATTTTACGTGTCAACGTGACGCGATTTGACGCGCAAATAGGAATTCATGGGCGCTCGGAAGATCGACGGAGTTCGTGAACCTGCAACTTGGTTGGGTAGCGTACGAAGTCCTCCAGCGGGACCGAATATGTTTTCGGTATCATATCGGTATCAAATGATACCGAAAGTATGTTCGTGATACCGAAAACTAGAAACCATGCTTTATAACTGCTTGGAAAGTTTGGATTTGACTATCTTATTGTCTTGATCTGTAGCAGGTAGGCGGTCGAAAGTGGGCTACGTGTTACAGATTGAGATCTTTCAGCCCTGGTCGCCCGTTCGTCTAAATCTATAACAGTTAGGATTGAAAATCCCTGCTAGATGTTACAGATCGAGATAAACGGCCCGCACGGGCCGAACCAAAACAAAAAGGCCGCATACGAACCCGTGGGGGATTCGTATGCGGCCGACAAGGGGTATGCGGCAAAAGTTAGGCCATGAGCAGGCCGGTCTCCGCGACGTTCTTGTACCAGTACGCGCTCGCCTTGGGATAGCGCTTCTGGGTCTCAAAGTCGATGTAGAACAGGCCATAGCGCTTGTTATAGCCGTTGGTCCAGGAGAACTGGTCCTGCAGCGACCACACAAAGTAACCGTCGACGTTCACGCCGCCGTCGATTGCCTTGAGGATCCATGCGAGATGCTGACGCATGTAGTCGATGCGAGGGGCGTCGTCGATAAAGCCGTCCTCAAAGTCGTCCTTATAGCCCATGCCGTTCTCGGTGATGTAGATCTTCTTGTAGTTGGGGTAATCGTTCTTAATGCGGAGCAGCAGGTCGTACAGGCCCTCGGGATAGATGATCCAGTCCCAATCGGTGGTGGGTACGCCTTCGCGCACGCATGACTCGCCCACGCCCTTGAGGAACCAGCGCGAGGAGCCCTTGTCGCCGGTGCCATTGTGGTTGATGTCGTTTTCGCCCTCGGCGGCACGCAGGAACTGGCACTTGTAGGTGTTGACGCCCAGGCAATCGTTGTAGGGGAGCGCGGCGGTCAGCGCGGCGATGTCCTCGTCGCGGACGTCGAGCTCGCCGCCGGCGATATGGGCCAGCTTGGTCGCAGCCTCCATGGTGTCGGCTGCATAATGGCCGCGGAAGGTGGCGTCGAGTACCCAGCGGTTGTTGATGACGTCGGCCATGCGAGCTGCCTCGCAGTCGGCGGCGTTGTTGGGGTCGAGGGGATACTTGGGCTCCAGGTTCTGGACAATGCCGATCTCGCCATCAAAGCCGCCCTCATGGAAGGCGACGACAGCCTTGGCGTGGGCCACCATCATGTTGTGCATGAGCTGGAAGGCCTTGTCCAGGCGATACTTCTCGCCGTGCGGCCAGTTGCCGACGATAAAGCTGCCCTCGGCGGTCGCGGGAATCTCGTTAAAGGTAAACCAGTGCTTGACCTCGGTGAACTCGGCAAAGCAGAACTTGGCGTACTCGACAAAGGCGTCGATCGTCGTGCGCGTCAGGAAGCCCTCGCCGCCGTTCTGGTAAAAGGCCTCGGGCGTATCAAAGTGATCGAGCGTGACATAGGGGATAACGCCAGCTTTGTTGCAGGTGGCGAAAAGCTCGTGATAGAAGGCAACACCCTCGGGGTTGATCTCGCCAGTACCGTTGGGGAAGATGCGGCTCCAAGCGATGGAGACGCGGATACCGTTGATGCCGAAGCGCTGGCACAGGTCGATATCGACCGGGTACTTGTTGTAGAAATCGCTTGCGGGATCGGGGGAGAAGCGACCCTGAGCTGCCAGGAAATCGTCCCAGGGCACTTTGCCCTTGCCGTGCGTGCGGGTCTCGCCCTCAACCTGGTAAGCGGCGGTGGCGCCGCCAAACACAAAGCCGTCGGGGAACTGCATGGGGTTGGTCATGAGTCATCCTTTCTGTGGGATACGAATAGGGAGAGGTGCCCGAACTGGGGATCCGGGCACCAACAGAGGGAGGAACTAGTCGAGGTTCTCGCGGAGCCACTTGATGGCGCCGGCGGGGTCGCGAGTAAGGTCGATATATTCCTTACCGCGCGGAGCGAGCAGCTTAATGCCCAGACGATCGGTGTCGGCCTTCATGTCGTTGTAGTAGCTGCGAACCTGCGGGGCGAGCACGATGACGTCGTACTGATCCATGATGGCAGTGTGCTGACCATAAGCGCCTGCGGAGGAAGCGATGTTCTCTCCGGTCTGTGCGGCACCTTCCTTGATGGCGTTGGCAAGCATGGCAGAGGTGCCGGCGCCGGCGCACAGGACGAGGACCTTCAGGCCATCGACGTCCTTCTTAGCGGATACGTCGGCGGCGGGCTCGGGCTGATCGGCGACAGGCTTGCTGTCGGCGGCAGCGGCGGTCGGCTCGACGGAAGCGGTAGTCTGCTCGACAGCGGGCGCAGGGGTGCTGGCGGCGATGGAAGCGGCACCATCGGACTCAAGACCCAGCTCGGCGGCGCGCTCGGCCTCCTGGTCGCAGAGCAGCTTATCGTATGCCTTCAAGAACGGCAGGTAGATGATGGCGTCCAGCAAGATGATGATTGCGACAAACACCAGGGCGATAAGCTGGAAGTTCGTGGTGATGAAGATGCCGATGGGGGCAGGGGTAGCCCAAGGCACCACGAAGGAGAAGCCGTTCATGCCCACATTGTCGATAAAGAACTTGGCAACACTCACGTTGACGCAGCCGGCGGCAACAAAGGGGATGAGCATGTAGGGGTTAAGGATCATCGGCGCGCCAAAGAGCAGCGGTTCGTTGACGGCGAAAGCAACAGGAACAATCGAGGCCTTACCGACGGCTTTGAGCTGCTTGGACTTCATAAAGAGAATCAGCAGAAGCGGCACGATGAACGTGGCGCCGGTGCCGCCGAACTCACCCACGAGCGACATGTTAAAGGTGAGGGAGTGGGCGGGGTGACCACCGGCCAGCAGAACCTGCAGGTTCTCGGCCTGATTGGCAAGACGGATGGGGTCGATGCCCGGCTGGACGATCGAGGGGCCGTGGACGCCGATGAACCAGAAGAACGCGGTGGCTGCCTGGATAAGGATAAGGCCAGGATAGGTTTCTGCAGCGGTGAAGAGCGGGGAGAGCAGTTTGATAAGCAGCTCGGAGAACGGAACGCCCATGAGGTTGCGCACGACGACATCGATGATGCCGCAGATGATGACGGCGCCGCCAAAGGGGATGATGTCGCGGAAGTTCTGAGCGATGGCGCCCGGGACCTCCTTGGGCAGCTTAATGGTCAGATCGCGCGAGACGCAGAATTTGTAGACCCACACGGTAATGAACGCGGCGATATAGGCCGAGAACAGACCGCGCGTGCCCATGCTGGTGCAATCGAAGACCGAAAGCTCGGAGCCGTTGAGCTTGGTGGTGAACTGCGTAACAGCGAGCAGCAGCATGCTGCACTGGGCGGCAACCATGGTGGAGCCGTCGTTGAGCACCTTGCCGGCGGGCATGCGACGGTTCATGGACGCCGTGAAGTTCTTGGCAGTGGTGCCGGCAACCATGATGCCCATGACGCCCATGGTGAAGTTGTACAGCTTATTGCACCAGTCGATGAGCGGCTGGGGCAGCGTGATGCCAACTACGCCAGGAAGGGTGGCGATCAACAGGAAGATCGAAGAGGTGAGGACAATGGGCATGCACCCAAGGAATCCGTCCTTAATGGCCTGGAGGTAGACGTTCCTCGAGATCTTCTCAAAGAACGGTTGATGCTTTTCGAGCATCTTTACGATGGCGTCCATAGAGCTCCTTTGCTACTTGATGCGCGATGCATGTGGATGGAACTGGTCGTCGATGGATGGTCAGGACTGCCCGGAAACCTTCCTGCTTAAGGAAGGCATTGCGAAATGACAACGTTGTCATTTCGTTAATGACAACGTAAGACATTTTTGGAAGAGCAACAAGGATATACGGGTGAGCGGTCGATATTGTCCGGTAAACGGTTGATTTGTCAGTCAGGCAGGTAGTGTATGCTAGAACGCAAAAAACAAGCGATGCAAGACCGACTGGAGAAGTAGTGGCAACGATGGACAAGAAAAATGTCTCAATGAATGATGTGGCAGTTGCCGCGGGCGTTTCTCTCAAGACGGTGTCGCGCGTGATTAACGAGCCCGATAGCGTGCGAGAGTCGACACGCGATAAGGTTCATTCGGCCATGGAGGCGCTCGGGTTTCGAGCCAACTTTGCCGCACGTTCGCTCAAGTTAGGCCGTTACGGGTGCATCGGCGTCGTGCTGTTTCACTTGTCGGGCGGTGCCGTGGACATGATTGACGGTATCGCCGATGCCGCCGAAGAACGCGGCTTTGCGCTCACGATGATCAAAAAGCGGGCGGGGGAGAAGATGACCCTTGCCGAAGCGGCGCGTAGGATGTCGCAGCTGCCTGTTGATGGCATGATCTTCAACCTGCGTCAGATGGTCGATGACTTTGATACTTTTGAGGCACCGAAAGACCTCAAGACGGTGATTATCACACCGATGGAACATCCTACCTGCTCCACCGTCAGTGACGACCAAGAGGGCGGCGCGCGCATGGCGTGCGAGTACTTCTTGAATCACGGGCACAAGAACGTGTACTTCGTTTCGGGTAAGAAAGAGTCGCTGTCGAGTCAGTGCCGTATGAAAGGTTGGCGTGCGGCACTCGAGGCGCGTGGCATTGAGCCGCTCGAGCCTCTGCAAGGCGATTGGAATGCGGATAGTGGCTATGCAGCGGGTCTTGTTCTTGCCGATAAACCCGATTGCACGGCGGTCCTCGCTGCTAACGACTGCATGGCAAACGGCGTGATGATGGCTCTACGTGACAAAGGACTCAACGTGCCCGACGACGTGTCCGTGATTGGCTTCGACGATGAGCTCTACAAGACGATTCCCAACTCGATTCTGACGTCGGTGAAGTTTCGCCACCGCGAGCTGGGCGTCCGTGCGCTCAACGAGGTCGTTGCGGGCCTAGAAGCTCCGAGCTCCAGAAGCCGTACGCTTGTCTCGGGCGTGTTGGTCGAGCGCTCCAGTGTGAAGGATCTGCGGGCATAGACGTGCTCGGCTCGTTCATCTCGATCTGTAACAGCTGGGACCCAAAAACTCGGCTAGATGTTACAGATTAAGATGAACAGGAGGACGGGTGCGGTCTAAACAAAATGGCCCGCGCATCACGCATCGATGCACGGGCCATTTTTTTTCTGCGAGCGGCAGGTGGCGTCAGCGTCTTATGCCTCGAGGTTTTCCTCGATCCAGGCGACGGCACCCTTGGGATCCTTAGTGAGGTCGATGTACTGTTTGCCCTTGGGCGACAGCAGCGTGATGCCCAGGCGGTCGGTGTCGGCCTTCATCTCGTTGTAATAGGTGCGAACCTGCGGAGCCAGGACGATGACGTTGTACTGGTCCATGATGGCGTAGTGGCTGCCGTAGGCACCGGCGTTGGCGGTAATGTCGATGCCCAGCTCGTCGGCGCCTTCCTTAAGCGCGTTGGCGAGCAGTGCAGAGGTGCCGGCGCCAGCGCACAGAACCAGAACCCTCAGATCCTTGCCCTTAAGGGCGGACGGAGCTGCGGAGGCCTCAGTGGCAGAAGCGGTCTCGACAACAGGAGCCTCAACGGCGGGGGCGGCAGCGGTCTTGACGGCCTTGGTCTCCTCGGCCTCTTCTTCGGCCAGGGTCTCGGCCTCCTGCTTGCACAGGACGTTGTCGTAGGCCTTGCAGAACGGGTAGTAGATTAAGAAGTCAACGACCAGCAGGACGACAACCAGGACCAGAGAGATCGGCTGGAAGTTGGTGTCGATGAAGGTGCCGATCGGTCCGGGGAGTGCCCACGGCATGGCATAGATAAAGCCGTTCATGCCCAAAAAGTCGATGAAGAACTTACCAATGAGGACGTTGGCCACGGGGGCAAACAGGAACGGGATCAGGAAGTACGGGTTGAGGATGATGGGCGCGGCGAACAGCAGCGGTTCGTTGACGGCGAACATCACGGGTACGACAGAGGCTTTGCCGACGGCCTTGAGCTGCTTGGAGCGCATAAAGAGCAGGAAGATGATCGGGACAATGAACGTGGCGCCGGTGCCGCCGAGTTCGCCGATGTAGTTACCGAAGTTCTCGGTCAGGGCGAGGGCGGGGTGACCGCCGGCCTGCAGCGTGGCGAGGTTGGTGGTGATGTTGCCAAACAGCGCGGCGTTGAGGGCAGGCTTAACGACCGAGGGGCCGTGGATGCCCATGAACCAGAACAGCGGGATCATGAACCAGATGAGGGCGAGGCCGGCGTAGGAATCGGCAGCGGCGAACAGCGGGCTCACCAGCGTGGAGATGACGTTGGCAAACGGGACGGCCAAGCAGGTGCGGCAGATAACGTCGATGACGGCGACAAATAGGATGGAGAAGCTGAAGGCGAAGATGTCGCGGAAGTTCTGGGCGATGGCGCCGGGGACTTCTTTGGGCAGCTTGATGGTGATGTCTCGCTTAATGCAGAAGGCATAGATGTTGACCGTGGCAAATGCGGCGACAAAGGAGCTCAGTAGGCCCTTGGTGCCCATGTTGTCGGTAAAGAACACCGAGACATCGGCGCCGTCGATCTTGGCACTCGTCTGGGTAACGGCCAAGATGAGCATAGCGCACATGGCGGCGACCATGGTGCTCGTGGCGTTGATGGCCTTGCCGGCAGGCATGCGGCGGTTCTTGGAGCCGGTCAGCGCGCTTGCGGTGGTGCCGGCGACCATGATGCCCACGACGCCCATCGTGAAGTTGTAAACCTTGTTGCAGAAGTTCACGACGTCGACGTTCCACCAGTCGGGCAGCGTAAAGCCGCCGACCGTGGCGACAACGCCCGGCAGGGTCGAAATAAGCAGGAAGACAGAAGAAGACAGGATGATGGGCATTGCTGCCAAAAAGCCGTCTTTAATGGCCTGAAGGTAGATGTTCTTAGAGACCTTGTCGAAGTACGGCTGACCTTTCTCCAAGAACTTAACGATCGATTCCATAGTTCACGCTCCTCTTTGCATGAAATCTTAATGGCATGGACGTTGAAAACCTATATGGTCTCCCGCTTGCTAAAAGCCCGGGTGCAGGCGGGGTCGGTCCCAGGGGGAGAGAGGGGAGCGGCTGGGTTTGTATCGCATAGGGCCGCTCCCCTCTCGGGGGAAAGCGAGGCGATGCGCTACTGCGCGTCCGCCATAGTGTCGGCGAGCTCCTTGTACCAGAGTGCCGACTGCTTGATGTAGCGTTTTTGCGTGTCGAAGTCGATGTAGAACAGGCCGTAGCGCTTGTTATAGCCGTTGGCCCACGAGAACTGGTCCTGCAGGCTCCAGATAAAGTAGCCCTGGACGTCGACGCCCTCGGCGCGCGCCCGGAGCACCTTCTCCATGTGCTGGTCGACAAAGTCGATGCGCTCGGGATCGGCGACGATGCCGTTTGCGTCGGGCTCGGGGTCCTTGTGGCCCAGGCCGTTTTCGGTGATATAGATGACGGGGAGGTTGGGATAGGTGGCGCTGATGTGCTTGAGCGTGTCGTAGAGGCCTTGCGGGTAGATGAGCCAATCCCAGTCGGTGGTGGGGATACCCGGCATATCGACCTGCTGCCCGACGCCCTTAAACTTAAAGCACGAGGTGCCCTTGTCTCCGGTGCCGTTAAAGCTGTTGGTGGACTCGCCATCGTAGGCGGCGATAAACGCCGACTGATAGTAGTTGAGGCCGAACATATCGTTGCGGGGCGCCGCCTTGGCGAGCTCCTCCATGTCGCTGTCCTCAACCGTAAGCGTGGCGTTGTTGGCACGCAGAATCTCGTTGATGAGTGAGAGGGTGCGCGCGGAGTAGTGACCCAGGAAGGCGCCGTCCATGATGAAGTCGGTGTAGAAGGCGTTGTACAGTTCGGCGGCGTGCTGGTCGGCGGGCGAGTCTGTGGCAGGATATGCCGGCGTCAGGACGTTGACCATGCCAATGCGTCCGCCCAGGTGCTCGGTCTCGTCAAGATCCTTATACAGGTTGACGGCGCGGGCGTGGGCAACGAGCTCGTTGTGCTGGCTCTGGATGCCGCTCGTCACATCAAAGTGATGGTTGGGCGGGAAGTTGCCTTGGATGTATTGGGAGTGCGAGAGGCTGATGAGCTCGTTGATGGTGAACCAATTCTTGACCTCGCGGAACTCGCGGAAGCAGAACTCGGCATAGCGCACATAGGCGTCGACGGTCTTGCGGTTGAGCCAGTCGCCCTGGTTGAACAGGGCGGCGGGGGAGTCAAAGTGATGCAGGGACACATAGGGCTCGACGCCATACTTTTTGCAGCAGGCGAACAGCTCGTGGTAGTGCTTAACGCCCTCGGCGAGGGGCTCGGCATCGTCGCCGTTGGGGAAGATGCGGGTCCAGGCGATGGACACACGGATGGCGTTGAGTCCATGCTCGGCAGAAAGGCGGATATCCTCCTCGTAGCGGTTGTAGAAATCACTGGCCGGGTCGGGCAAAAAGCGACCCTGGGCGACAAGGTAATCGTCCCACATGGTCTTACCCTTGCCTGCCACCTTCGTGGAACCTTCCGTTTGGTACGCGGCGGTTGCGGCGCCCCAAACAAAGCCCTTCGGCAGCTGCTGTACGCGGTTTAGCAAAGACATATGCATACACCCTCTCGTCTCGCTGTTCGATATTGTGCGTTTGCGCTCAGGAGGCTCCCTGGTTAGCGTTCAGCGGTGAAAAAGCCCGATAAACACTATCTTAAAATGATTAGAACCAAAATGAGCACGTGAACATTTGACAATGAGCACGTTAACACCCGGCTGGGATGTATAGAAACAAAACAACTTCAAACAGCCGCGAACGGTTGTATTTGTTCGGTAAGCGGTTTTGATTGACAGAAGTTTTCATGTTGTGGTATATGGCTCGGGTATCATGAGCACGTTATCGATGTATGTACGATGCGCCATGGGCGCGGGGAATAGTTGGGAAGCAGGTTAGCGTGGAAGGCATGGCTCAGCAGACAAGGAATGGTCATTCGGCGAGCGCGGCAGAGGTTGCGGCGCTCGCTGGCGTGAGCCGCCAGACTGTGTCTCGCGTGGTCAACGGTATGCCCAACGTGACGGAAAAGACGCGCAAGCGTGTGCTGGCCGCCATGGAAGAGCTGGGCTTTCGTCCCAATTTTGCTGGAGCGGCGTTGCGCGGCGGGTCGTATCGTTCTATTGGCCTGTGCATGTACAACATCACACGTGTCGGTAACCTGGCGACGCTCGAGGGTATCATACAAGCGGCGCGCGAGCACGATTTTGCCGTCACTATGATCGAGATGGGCGGCGACAAGCCCTATACACTTGCCGATGCCTCGCGCCGCATGGTCGAGCGACCCGTCGACGGCATGATTCTCAACATGAACCGCATGGCTCCCGATTTTGAGGAGTTTGTTCCCCAGCCGGGAGTGCGAACGGTCATCCTGTCCATGTATGCGCATCCGCGCTGCACGACGATCGACTCCGACCAGTATGGTTCGTGCGAGCTGTTGACCAATTATCTGCTGGAACATGGTCACTCGAATATGCGGTTTGTGGCGGGTCCGGAAAACTCGATTTCCTCGCGTTTTCGTGAGGCCGGTTGGCGCGATACGCTGGGTCGTGCTCATGTCGATGCCGCTCCGATGCTGCGTGGCGATTGGAGTGCGGACAGTGGGTACGCCATGGGCGAGCGGATTGCGGCCGAGGTGCTTGCCGGCGGGTCGCAGGCGCCGACTGCCGTGCTTGCGGCAAATGACCAGATGGCGCTGGGCGTTATCGCCGCGCTCGAGAACGCGGGCCTGTCCGTGCCCGACGACGTGAGCGTGGTTGGTATCGACGACGCACTCGAGGGACTTGTTCCTCACAATCGACTGACGACGCTGCGATTTGATTTGCGCGGTGTCGGTAAGCTTGCGTTTGAGGCGGCGATTGGAGAGAGCTCGTCTATCGAGGCGATTCATGTGCCGAGTACGCTGGTCGAACGCTCGACTGTTAGGGACATACGGGGTTAGGTCCTACTCCGTTTGTCTCGATTTGTAACAGGTAGACGGTCAAAAGCGGGCTACGTGTTACAGATTTAGATTCTTCGGAAAGAGCAATCCTGTTCGTCTCAATCTGTAACAGCTAGGACCAAAAAACTCGGCTAGTTGTTACAGATCGAGACAAACGTGCGACACGGTCCGCCCAAAAAAAAGGCCGGGGGCGGCGCGCCGTGTGACGTGCCGCCCCCGGCTGAGAAATGGGGACAGGTTATGTGAGTGGGCAACCCCGCCAGTCACTAGTCCAGACGACGGGTCTGCGCCACGTGCTTATACCAGTATGCGCTTGCCTTGGGCGTGCGCTTCTGGGTTTCAAAGTCAACGTAGAAGAAGCCGTAACGCTTGTTGTAACCATTGGTCCAGGAGAACTGATCCTGCAGGCTCCACAGGAAGTAGCCGCCCACGTTGACGCCAACCTCCATGGCCTTGAGCAACCAGCGCAGGTGCTGCTCGATGTAGTCGATGCGCGGCTGGTCGTCCACAAAACCGTCCTTGTAGGGGTCCTTGTAGCCCATGCCGTTCTCGGTGATGAAGATCTGCTTGTAGTTGGGGTAGCGCTGCTTAATGTAGACGAGCAGATCGAACAGACCCTCGGGATAGATGATCCAGTCCCAGTCGGTGGTGGGGATGCCAGGCTTGTTCACATGCTCGCCAATACCCTTAACACGCCAGCGCCCGGTGCCCTTCTCGCCCGTACCGTTGTGGTGCAGGTCGTTCTCGCCGTCGTAAGCCTTCAAAAAACGGCACTGGTAGTTGTTAACGCCCAGGTAGTCGTTGTAGAGCGCGGCTTCGCGCATAATCTCGAGGTCCTCGTCTAGGATCTCGATGGTGCCGCCCGAGACGGCAGCCAAGCGGTTGGCGCACTCGAGGGTGTCGGGCGCGTAGTCGCCGCGGAAGGTGGCGTCGAGCAAGAACTGGTTCTGCAGCACGTGCTCGTTGTTGGCGGCTTTGATGTCGGCGGGGTCGTTCTCGTTGAGCGGGTACTTAAACTCCAGCGACTGGATGACGCCGATCTTGCCCTTAAAACCGCCGTTGTGGAAGGCCAGCACGGCCTTGGCGTGGGCGAGCATCATGTTGTGCTCGCACTGGAAGGCCTCGGCCAGATGCGCCTTAACACCACCGGGGAAGGTGCCCTCGATGTAGGTGTTGGAGGCGTCGGCCCAGATCTCGTTAAAGGTGAACCAGTAGGTCACCTGGTCGGCGTACTCCTTAAAGCAGAAGGTGGCAAAGTCCACAAAGGCGTCGATGGTCTCGCGGTTGAGGAAATCGCCCTTCTCAAAGAGGGACAGCGGCGTGTCAAAGTGATGCAGCGTGACAAACGGCTCAACGTGGCGCTTGTGGCACTCGGCGAAGAGGTCGTGATAGAACTGCACGCCCTCGGGGTTGATTTCGCCGGTGCCGTTGGGAAAGATGCGGCTCCAGGCGATGGAGAGGCGAATGCCGTTGATGCCGAACTCCTCGCACAGCTCCAAATCGACGGGGTACTGGTTGTAGAAGTCCGAAGCGGGATCGGGGGAGAAGCGCCCCTGGGCCTCCAGGAAGTCGTCCCAGGCGACTTTGCCTTTACCGTGGGTGCGGGTCTCGCCCTCTACCTGGTAGGCAGCGGTAGCGCCGCCAAAGACAAAGTCCTTGGGAAACTGCGCAGGCGGGTTGGTGACGCTAGCAGGGTTAACGGACATGATGATCCAATCGTCTAAATCGAAGGGCCAGCCGGTCTTGGATGGTCGGCTGGCCTTGAGCGTTACTTACTTCGAGAGTTGCTCGCTTACGAAGGCGAGAGACTTATCGCCGTTCTGGGAAAGCTCGATGTACTGCTTACCGCGGCAGGCGACGCACTTGTTGCCCACGCGCTCGCAGTCCTTCTGCAGGTCGGCCAGGTAGCTGGCGGCCTGCGGGGCCAGGACGACCAGATCGAAGTCGGGGAGCATGTCCACGTGGTTGCCATAGGCCTCGGCAGCGGTCTCAAGATTGATGCCGCGCTCCTTGGCGGCCTTGGCCAGCGCGTTGGCGAGCAGGCCCGAGGTACCGCCACCCTGGCAGAGCACGAGCACGCGCTTGCCGTTGAGGTCGCTGGTGGCCGTGGCCTCGGCAGCGGGTGCTGCGGAAGCGGCGGGGGCGTCGGCCTTCACGGCCTCGGCAGCAGCGCCGGCGGCAACGCTCTTGGCGTCAGCCTTGCCCTGGAAGGCGTCGTTGAGCTTGGCGGCCTTCTCGGCGTTCTTAGCGGCGAGCTCCTCCTGGGAGATCTCGGCCTCCTCGGCGCACTTCTGGGCGTCATAGGCACGGAAGAACGGATAGTACAGAACGAAGTCGACGACCAGGATAAGGGCGAGCATCACAAAGGCGAGCGGCTGGAAGCCCAGGCCCATGATGGTGCCGATGGGGCCGGGGACGGTCCAGGGCAGGGTGTACATAAAGCCGTTCATGCCCAAGAAGTCGATAAAGATCTTGAGGATCCAGATGTTGGCGATCGGGGCAAAGACAAACGGGACAAAGAAGACGGGATTGAGCACGATGGGTGCGGCGAACAGCAGCGGCTCGTTGACGGCAAAGCACACGGGGACGATAGCGGCCTTACCGACGGCGCGCATCTCCTGGGACTTGGCCAGGAAGCAGAACATAAAGACCAGGACGAGCGTGGCGCCGGTGCCGCCCATGCAGACGACGAAGTACTGGGCACCCTGGGTCAGGACAGCGGAAGCGTGCTGGCCAGCCTGGAATGCGGCCAGGTTGTCGGTCATGTTGGCAACAAGGGCGGCGGCGATGGCGGGCTCGACGATTGAGGGGCCGTGGACGCCGACGAACCAGAAGAGGCTCATGGCGCCGTAAATTACAGCGAGGCCAATATAGCCGTCGGCAGCGGTGAACAGGGGCTGGAACACCTGGATGACGCCCTGGGCAAAGCAGAAGCCAAAGGCAGCGCGGAAGACGATGTCAAAGACCCAAAAGACGGTGATGCAGACGGAGAAGGGGATGATGTCCTTAAAGGTCTGCGAGATGTTGGGCGGAACCTGCTCGGGCATCTTGACGGTGATGTTGCGCTTAATGAAGAACTTGTAGATGATGCCAGTCACAAACGCAGCGATGAAAGCGGTTAGCAGGCCCTTGGAACCAAGGTAGGTGGTGTTGAAGCCGCTGGCGGCGTCCGTGGCGATGGTGTCGCTCGAAAGGAGCAAGAAGCCGATGATGGCCGCGCACATGCACGAGATGAAGTTGATCTGGTTGTTCTTGGGCAGATCGCGGTTCTGAGCGTCGGCGAAGTGCTTGGCCGTGGTGGCGGCGCAGGCGATGGCCAGGATGCCCATGGAGTAGTTGTAGCACTTCCACAGGGCGTTGTTGATGTCATCGGGCCAGTAGAAACCCCAGATGTTGGGGACCGAGGCTACCAGGCAGAAGATGGACGAGAAGATGATGATGGGGATGACGGAGATAAAGCCGTCGCGGATCGCCTTGAGGTACTTGTTACGGGCGATCGCGTTGAAAAAGGGCTGGCCCTTTTCGATGATGGCGATGAGTTGCTCCATGCAATGCTCCTAAGAGTCGGTGGGTTAGCAACGATGGTAGCTTTTGACTTTCGGTTGCCAAAATGTTGACGTTGCCATTTTGTGACACAAAAAAAGAAGCGAACCGGTGGTTCCTGTGCCTGCGAACCGTCGATTCCTTACGCGTAAACGTTTGAGCCGCCCGGTGGCTCTGTGTTTGCACAATGGCAACGTTAACATTTGGGCGACAAAAGCCGTTCGGGGAAGCAAAAATGTCGGTGAACGGTAGGTTTTGGGTGGTGAGCGTATGGTGGGGGAGGCGTTGGATATACTTGGAGGCGTTCATTTTGTCTGTTGGGATGCCCGCGATGGCATCGTTGACATAGAAAGATCGACCTATGGCCGCTGTTAAAAAATCGGTTTCCGTTAAGGACGTGGCGCGTCTCGCGGGCGTCTCGGAGCAGACGGTCTCGCGTACCGTGCACGATTCGCCCAGCGTGCGCCCCGAGACCAAGGAACGCGTGCGTGCCGCCATGCGCGAGCTGGGGTATCGCCCCAATTTTGCCGGTCGATCGCTGCGCCGCGGCAAGTTTAAGACCGTCGGCGTCGCCATGTTCAACATTACCGGCACCGGCAACCTCGACCGTATGGAGGGCTTTGCCGCTGCGGCCGACAAACATGGCTATGCCATCACCCTCACTAAAGTAGACGGGCATCCGTATACCCTCGAGAGCGCATCGTCGCGCATGAGCGCACTGCCGGTGGATGGCATGGTTGTGATCATGAATCGCATGCCGGCGGACTTTGGCACTTTTGAGCCGCTGCCCGGAATGCAGACGGTGCTCGTTACCATGCTGGAGCACCCGCTGTGCTCGACGGTCGATAGCGACCAGTTCGATTGTTCGCGCCAGGTGGTCGAGTACTTGCTGGGGCGGGGGCACAAAACCGCGCACTTTATCTCGTGTCCCGAGCGCTCGCTTTCGGGCATGCGGCGCGAGGAAGGCTGGCGTGAGGCATTGCGTGCGCATGGCATTGAGCCCCCGCAGCTCGTGCGCGGCGACTGGACGGCGCAGAGTGGATATGCTGCCGGCCAGGTGCTTGCGGATGATCCGACCTGCACGGCCATCTATGCCTCCAACGACGCCATGGCCTACGGCTGCATTCGCGGGCTCGAGTCGCGCGGAAAGCACGTGCCCGAGGACGTGAGTGTGGTGGGTGTTGATGACAGTCTGGGCGACATCGTGCCCGATTGTCGCCTGACCACGGTGCGCTTTGACAACAAGCGCGTCGGCATGTGGGCGGTCGACAAGATTGCCGGCGCCGATGGGGGTGCGTCTGGCGTGGAGCACATGCTGATTCCCGGTGTGCTCGTAGAGGGCGATACGGTGCGCGATTTGCGTTAGGGTGCGGCCCTGTTTGGGTTGCCGCTAATTGTGTTCGATATTGTTCAGATTGGTTTAAAAACCGTTCACGGGCGAAAAGTGACCGTTCATAGCTCGAAATTACGTTTTGCGCTGTTCTTTTTTGTTTGAATGTTATTGTTTCTGCCATACAGAACGCAGCGCGTATGCCCGGACGCGATGCTCTCCATTGGTTCATATGTGAAAGGAACGCAATATGGCAACCAAAGAAGAAATCTCGATGGTTGGATTCGAGATCGTCGCATACGCAGGTGACGCCCAGACCGATCTGCTTGCAGCGCTCGATGCTGCTCGCGAGGGTGACTTTGAGAAGGCCGAGCAGCTGCACAAGGATGCCAGCGATGCGCTCATCGGTGCCCACGACACGCAGACCAAGCTGCTTTCGCAGGAGGCCGGCGGTGGCGAGATGGAGATGACCTTCATCATGGCTCACGCTCAGGACACTCTCATGACCACCATGATTCTGGAGAAGCAGACCCGCTTTACCATCGACGCCTACAAGCGCATCGCTGCGCTCGAGGCCAAGCTCGCCTAACGAGTCCTTACAACCAAGTCCCCTTCCAAAAGCTCTGCCGCTACCCGCGGCAGGGCTTTTCTGTTCTCCTCCAAGTTGCGGTGAAATAGGGACTGAATAGGGGCCGGTGGGCACAAAACAATCCCTATTCCACCGCAACTTATCCCGAGATAGTCATTGGGGACGTTCTTAAACGACTAGTCGTTGGGGACAGTCTTGGTGCGCTCCGTTCGTCCTCCCGTTCGATTTTTGCTCGGTGGGTATACTTCCTTTCGCATTAAACGCCGGACTGAGGAGGTATCCAAATGCCGGATAACGGGTCAATACAAAAAAGAGACGCGAACGAGATGGCTCATGGGCGTCCTGTCCAGATAACCGAGCACACGACGGTAACCGAGCTGCAGCCCAGCCTGTCCGATGTCGTGTGCGCAAACAAAAAGCTACAGATTGGCTTTATCGTTGCGCTCGTGGTACTGGCGCTGCTGTCGGGCTTTGTGGCTCGTCCGCATTTCGCCGATACCAAGACTTGGGACTCCACCATCGAGGTCATCGATCAAAAGAAGGGCAATGTTTTGGCGCTCACGACCTCGTGCGTCGCCCTATCTGCGGGTATCACTGCGCTGCCGGGCGATACAGGAACGCCAGTTGCCGAGCAGCTCGCACAGCTTTCGGGTAACCTTGGTATCGTGCTTGCCGTGCTTTACCTCGAGAAATATCTGCTGACCATTTTGTGGTCGGTTGGTCTGGGTATCCTGATTCCGTTTGCGCTGGTGCTCTTTGCGGTGTCGCTCGGCATTCACGGGCGCTGGAGCACGAGCGTCGTCCTGCGCCGTGTGGCGACGCGCGTGCTGGTGGTCGCCATGATCGGAATGGCCTTGGTGCCTGCAAGCGTATGGGTGTCGCAAAAGGTCGACGAAACGTATCGAGTGAGCATCGAAGCGGCCGAGCAAAAGGCGGCCGACGCAGCGGGTGCGGCAGATAGCGACAGTTCCAAAGCAAGCAAGAAAAAGACCGAGTCCACAGAGTCCAAGAATGTGCTTGAGCAGCTTGCCGACGGCGCCTCGGGTCTCGTCACATCGGTGACCAGTGGTGCCAAGCAGATGACCGATGAAATTGTGCAGCAGGTGACCGATCTGATCGAAGGTGTCATCGTGATGATCGTGACCTCGTGCGTGATTCCACTGCTGGTGCTCGCGGCGTTTTTGTGGCTGGGGCACGTGCTACTGGGGATTGATATCTCCGGTCCCGCGAACTATTTGACGGGCCGCTTTCTGAGTACCCCGTCTAAGCATACCAAGAAGGGCGGGCAGTCCGAGTAGCTAAAACAGCTGTATATACCGGGGAATACCGCCGAAGGGCGGCCGAGGCACGTTCTCGGCCGCCCTTTTGTTTGTTGAACACATGGTCGCTACGTCCGCGCCGGGCCCAAACGGTCAGCAATCGCCCGTGAATGGTATTTGTTCAAAAAAGAACAAAGATAAACAAATAGTTGTTGCAGTTAATGTTCGAATGTGTTCAAATAAACACGAACAGTGAAGAATCGCACATTCAGATGCCCGGACCTGAACGCGATTCAACACTTCCAAACAGAAACTACGCACCTGCGTATCTCTCAAGGAGGATGTCATGAGGGTTGTAATCGCTTCCGATGCCGACGGTATGTCGATGAAGGAGTCCATCAAGGAGATGCTCATCGCCGACGGTCACGAGGTCGTCGACTATTCCGAGACCCCTACCGCGGACTTTGTCGATTCCGCGACCGCCGTTGCCAAGGACCTGCTGGAGCACAAGGATTCCCAGGGCTTCGCATTCGATAAGTACGGTGTCGGCTCCTATATGGCCGCCGTCAAGATCAAGGGCATGGTCGTCGCCAACATTTCCGACGAGCGTTCCGCTTACATGACCCGCGAGCACAACGGCTCGCGCATGGTCACCATGGGCCCGGGCGTTGTGGGCACCGAGGTCGCAAAGAAGATCGCCCGCGAGTTCCTGCGCGCCCAGTATGCTGGCGGCCGTCACCAGATCCGTGTCGACATGCTCAACAAGATGGCCTAACGAGAGCCACCGAGAACTCGAACTTCTACCTCAACTTGTGAATTCAGACGAAAGGACGTTCTGATGAAGAAGACCATCGCAATCGGTTGCGACCATATCGTTACGGACGAGAAGATCTATCTGGCCGACCGCCTGGAGCAGGCTGGCTACAAGGTGCTCGACTGCGGCACCTACAGCCACACCCGTACGCACTATCCCATCTACGGTAAGGCCGTGGGCGAGGCCGTTGCCAGCGGCAAGGCCGACTTTGGCGTGGCCCTGTGCGGCACCGGCATTGGCATCACCAACGCCGTCAACAAGGTTCCCGGCGCCCGCTGCGCCCTGGTCCGCGATATGACCTCTGCCCTGTATGCCCGTCGCGAGCTCAACGCCAACATCGTGGGCTTTGGCGGTAAGATTACCGGCGAGTTCCTGATGGCCGACATCATGCTTGCCTTCCTGGAGGAGCCCTACGACAAGACTCCCGAGCACGATGCCCTGATTGCCAAGATCGATGCCTGCAATAAGGCCGACGCCGAGGCTCAGGCCGACCCGCACTTCTTTGACGAGTTTCTCGAGAAGTGGGACCGCGGCGAATACCACGACTAAGGAGGTTCCGGCGTTCTACCGAACGCCAGACCAGTCGACGCTGCGAAGCCATCTGGCGGGCGAGTTGCTCTGATAACACTTTTGCTTGCTGAGCTTGGGTGCTTCGTTTTTGGCGGTACCCGGCATTCTGCAGCTTTTTAATTGACGGCTCGCGTTTCTGTGATGGGGCGCGGGCCGGTTTTCTAAACAGGAGTTCAATATGATTCTGACCGTTACCATGAACCCGTCGATTGATACGCGCTATCAGCTCGACAAGCTGATCATCGACGATGTAAACCGCGTGACGCCCGAAAAGACCGCTGGCGGCAAGGGCCTTAACGTGAGCCGTGTGCTGCTGCAGTTGGGCGACGATGTGCTCGCGACCGGTCTGCTCGGCGGCCACATGGGTGCCTATATGGCCGAGCTTATGGATGCCGACGGCGTCAAGAACGACTTTGTGCCCATCGCCGGTGAGACGCGCATTTGCCTGAATATTCTGCACGAGGGTAATCAGACCGAGCTTTTGGAGAGCGGCCCGCAGATCGCCCCGGCCGAGCTCGAGGCCTTTACGGCCAAATTCGCCGAGCTTGCAGCAAAGGCGGACGTTGTGACGCTTTCGGGCTCGCTGCCGCGTGGTGTCGATGCCGGCTACTATGCCGAGCTCGTCAAGATTGCCGAGGAGGCGGGCGCCAAGGTGCTGCTCGACACCTCGGGTGCATCGCTGGAGGCCGCGCTGGAGTCCGACGCTAAGCCTGAGCTCGTAAAGCCCAACCTGACCGAGATTAACGGCCTGCTGGGTACGTCCTTTACGACCGATGATGTCGATGCCCTGCGCGAGGCGCTTGCCGCCGATGACCGTTTTGCCGGTATCCCCTGGGTTGTCGTTTCGATGGGCGCTGCCGGTTCGGTGGGCTTCCATGAGGGCCGCGCGTTCCACGCCAAGACGCCCGCGATTGCGGCTGTGAACGCGACGGGTTCCGGTGACTCGACCATTGCCGGTTTTGCGCATGCCATTGCTGCTGGTGCCGACGACGTCACGGTGCTCAAGACCGCCAATACCTGCGGCAAGCTCAACGCCATGGATCCCAAGACCGGCCACCTGGTCATGGACCGCTGGGACGAGGTCTATAACAGTGTTGAAGTAACGGAGCTGTAGAGTTAAGGCGTTTTACCAAACGCCTTAACGGCTCGACGCTGCAAACGCCCCTAAGCGGCAATCTGACGTTCAATCGTCGGGCATGACCAGAAGGTCAATGCCCTCCTCTTTCACGTCACCTTGCTCGCTTAGGGGCGTTTTCGCTGTCGTTGCCAAGACACCGGCGTTGCCTTGGTCGCAAGTAGTCATTGGGGACGCTCTTTAATGACTAGTCGTTTAAGAACGCCCCTTAAGAATGACCCCAATGACTACACTCAAAAACGGCGCCCGTCGGTGATGTTGCCGGCGGGCGCCGTTGTCGTGTAGACGCTATTTGTTGAGTGCGTGCGTTCGAGCTCGCATGCTATAGCGAGTCGATAAAGCGCTGTTGGGCGGCGCGTCCTGCCTCGTCCCACTTAAAGACGCCGGCGTTGTCGAGCACGTGGCCAAACACCACGCCGACCTCTTCGTGCAGGATGTCGATGGCGTTGTCGGCCGTAAGCTCGTCGGCGCGGCGGGCAAAGACGTCCTCAGCCCATGCGGCGTGGCTGCGGCAAAGGTCGTCGCCCTCGAGCGCGCCGGCAAGGTCGTAGCTGGCATCTGCCTTGGCCGCCAGCAGGTGCTCGCGGACAGCGCCGAGCTCGGGAACCAAGCGCGGCGGCAAAATGGCCAGGCCCATGACCTCGATCAGGCCGATGTTCTCCTTCTTAATGTGGTGGTACTCGGCATGCGGGTGGAATACGCCCAGCGGATGCTCGTCAGTCGTGATGTTGCAGCGAAGCGCCAGGTAGGCCTCGTAGATTTCGCCGCCGGCGTTGCCGCGGGAGTCCACGCGGCGAATGACGGGCGTCACGGTGTTGTGGGCCACGCCGTCGGCCGTGTGTGCGATGACGCCAACCGACTCATCGGTCCACTCGCGCCAGGCAAGGATAATCTTCTCGGCGGCGTCGAGCAGCTGGGCGCGGTCGTGCGATCGTAGTCGCAGCACCGAAAGCGGCCACTGCAACACGGTACCGCTGACCTGGTCAAAGCCGGGCACGCTAAACTGCGAGACCTCGGCGGCGTGCATCATGGGGAACTCGTGCGCGCCGCCCTGGAAGTGGTCGTGCGACAGAATCGAGCCGCCCACGATGGGCAGGTCGGCGTTGGAGCCAATAAAGTAGTGCGGGAACAGGTCGACAAAGTCGAGCAGGCAGGTCAGCCCCTTGCGGTCGACGTGCATCGGACGATGCTCGGAGCTCATGGCAATGCAGTGCTCGTTAAAGTACGCGTACGGGCTGTATTGGAAGCCCCAGCGCTCGCCGTCGAGCTTAATAGGGATAACGCGCAGATTCTGGCGGGCGGGATGGGCGCCGCCGTCGGCTGCAGCGGAGCGTCCGGGATAGCCCTCGTTTTCGATGCAGAGCTGGCAGGCGGGATACTTCTCGCCCGTGTTTTTGGCGGCGCCGGCCGCGGCAATATCGCGCGGGTCCTTTTCGGGCTTTGACAGGTTGATGGTGATCTCCAGGTCGCCCCAGTTGGTGGGGGTGCTCCATTTGATGTTGCGCGCGATGGCGGCACGGCGCACGTAGCCGGCGTCGCAGCACAGGCCGTAGAACCAGTCGGTCGCGGCGCGGGGCTCGTTGACGCCCATGCGTCCGTTGAACTCCTCGTTTACAACCGAAGGCCTTGGCATGAGCGCGCCCATGATGCGCATGGCGATGCGGTCGCGGCCCGACGTCGTGTCCTCGGCGGCGCCGTTGGCAACGGCAGCCTCGGAAAGCGAGGCAAGCGTGCCCTCCAGGTCAAAGTCGTGCAGGGTATCGGGGTGCAAGAGCGAGAGCTTCTCGTTCTGCAGCGCCCAGGTCATGTCGAGCGCGGGGCCCGTGGCGCCGATGCACTCCAAAATGGTGTTATACGCCCAGATGCGATCGTCCTGGCCGATCATCGATCGGTGGATAGCGTACTCGATCAGGTTCTGCGCGGCCTCGCGCACGTCAGTCATTACAGCCATGCCGCGTAAGCCCCCTTGTCAGAAATTGCGTAGTGGCGGGCAGAGCCCTCGCCCAGCCAGCCGTTCATCTTGGTGATAAAGGTGTCGACCAGGTCGAGCGGCACGAAGGCCTGGATGGTGCCACCAAAGCCGCCACCGTGGATACGGACGGCGCCACGGCCGTCGAGCACGTGCTCGGCCAGTGCCAGGGCATACATCGAGGGCTGCTCGGAGCCCAGCTTGGCAACGACATTCTGTAGGTACATGGCAGAGCTGGCGCCGGACTCGCGCGTCAGGACCAGGAACTGATCGATGTCGCCGGCGTTCAGGGCAGCCCAGCGCTTATCGACCAGGCCGTTTTCGTACCAGTAGTGAACGGCGCGCAGGCAGGCGCGGTCGCCCAGCTTGGCGCGCAGCTCGGGGAGCTTGGCGTCAAAGTCCGCCACGTTTACCTCGCACAGGCGTGCCTTGCCAAACTCGGCAGCGACGTCCTGCATCTCGCGCGGAACGGCGGCGTAGTCGTCGGTGGCGGCCACGTGGTCGGCACCGACCTTAACGAGCACGAGCGCATAACCGTGATCCTCAAAGTTGAGCTCGAGCTTCTGGGTTTTAGGCTGAGCCTGATCCTCAAAGTCCATGTAGGCGAGGCCGCCCAAGCAAACGGCGGCCTGGTCCATCAGACCGCAGGGCTTGCCGTAATAGTTGTTCTCGGTGCGCTGGCTCATCTGGGCGAGCGCGACGGGCTCGATGGCGGGTGCGTCCCAGAGCGTTTCCATGGCGCGACCGTATGCCGCCTCGACAGCAGCGGAGCTCGAAAGACCGCCGCCCGAGGGGACGGAGCAGGTGAAGGCAAAGTCGAAGCCCTGGGGCTCAACGCCCAGAGCAGCGATTTCGTGGGCCATGCCGCGGACGAGGCTCGCGGACGTGCCCTTCTCGGACTCCTGAACGTCTAGCGTGTCGAGCGCGATTTCAAACGTGGGATAGCCCTCGTCGGCTACGCGAACCTTGTTGGAATCGGTTGCCACGGCGATGCCGTCGACGGCGACATCGAGCGAGCCGGCGATGACGTGGCCGCCCTCGTGGTCAGTGTGGTTGCCGCTGATCTCGGAGCGGCCGGGCGCGTGCACGTAGAGCACCTGGCGGTCGCCGATGGGGCCAAACTCCTCCTCGAACAGCTTGGTGAGCGTGGCGAATGTCTTTTCGTCGGGGGTGGTCATGGGAGTCCTTTCCTTGGCGCGCCCGGGTGGGTTTTGCGTCGTTATGAGTACGTTAACAACTTAAAGCGGCATGAACCAAGTGTTCACGATACCGCACGTTACGGGCTATGTTAACGTACTCATAACACATCGCTTGTCACTTTTTGAGAATCTGGTAATCGGTAGAAATTCAGCCGTGAACGGTACTGCCGTATGGACTTATAAAGCAGAAGAGATGCAGATAGAAAAAGTAGAGTACGTTAACATGCGTCCGACGATAGCGGGCCTCGGCGCGGGATGTATTTCTGCCCGGGCCGGCATTCACGCTATTCAGATCTCGCAAGGGTGAAGGTGATCCTGTGGCAAGGCGCCCGTCCAACGATACAGGTACGCGTCCGGTCTCCATGGCCGACGTCGCCCGCGCTGCCGGCGTTTCGCAGCAGACGGTTTCGCGCGTCGCCAACGGCTTGCCTAACGTTAACGAGCAGACGCGCCAGCGCGTACAGGCCGCTATGCAAAAGCTCGGCTTTCGTCCGAGTTATGCCGGTCGCTCGCTGCGCGACGGCCGTTATCATTCGGTCGGCCTGTGCGTCAACGATGTCACCAAGTTCGGCAACCTCTCAATGATCGACGGCATCGCCAGCGCTGCTCGCGAGCATCATTGCGCCATCACGCTGGTCGAGATGTCCAAGACCGAGGAGTTTTCGCTTGCCGAGGCAACGCGTCGTATGGCCGCATTGCCCGTGGACGGCATCATCATCGGCATGAGTCGCATGGCGCCCGATTTTGAGACGTTTGATCCACTGCCGGGCATTGGCACGGTCATTGTTACCATGTACGCGCATCCGCGGGTGACCACGGTCGATTCCGACCATTACGGCTGCTCGCTATTGCTTATGGATCATCTGTTTGAGCTGGGGCACGAGCAAATTCGCTATATTGGCGGCCCGTCGTTCTCGGTCGACGAGCAATTTCGTCGCGCCGGTTGGCAGGATGCGCTCGAGCGTAAACACATCGAGCCGGTAGAGCCGCTCGAGGGCGACTGGTCTGCCAACAGCGGCTACGAGGCCGGCAGGTACCTGGCCGAGCACGATCGCACCATGACGGCGATCTATGCGGCAAACGATCAGATGGCAAATGGCGCGATTGCCGCGCTGCGTGATAGCGGTCTGCGCGTGCCCGAGGACGTGAGCGTGGTGGGCGTCGACGATTCGCTCGATGATTTTGTGGCACACAACGAGCTCACGACCGTTCGATTCGATTTGCATCAGCGTGGACGCGAAGTATTCGAGCATGCGGTTCCCGAGGCGGGTACGGCGGGCAAAACCGTTGCTATTCGTATTCCCGGCCAGCTCATCATTCGACATAGCACGGCGATACCGCGCGCATAGTTTGTGCAGGTAAACGGCGCTTTATCGCATTTCAATAACAATCGGTAAGGATGCCGGCAGATAGCTGTGGCTCTAAAGGCGAGTGTTATGATAGACGGGTTCTTTTGTCTATCTAGGAGGCTTTGCCTGATGGAGATCACCAAGGATATCCGCTACATCGGTGTCAACGATCACGACATTGACCTGTTCGAGGGCCAGTACGACGTGTCCGAGAACGGTATGGCATATAACAGCTACGTTATCTTGGGCGATAAAATCGCTGTCGCCGATTCGGTCGACGCTGGCTTTGTCGACGAGTGGCTCGGCAACCTCGAGGCCGCGCTCGACGGCCGTACGCCCGACTACCTGGTTGTCCATCACATGGAGCCCGATCACTCTGCTGGCATCGCCGCCTTTATGGAGCGCTATCCCCAGGCGCAGATCGTGGCAAGCATGGGCGCTTTCCGCATGATGGTCAACTACTTTGGCACCGACTTCCCCGAGCGCAAGATGGTCGTCAAAGATGGCGACGTGCTCGACCTGGGCGGCCACAGTCTGACGTTTGTCGGCGCTCCCAACGTGCACTGGCCCGAGGTGCTCTTCTCCTACGAGTCCACCGACAAGGTGCTCTTTAGCGCCGACGGCTTTGGCAAGTTTGGCGCCAACGACATCGAAGATCCCGAGGGTTGGGCCTGCGAGGCACGCCGTTACTACTTTGGCATCGTGGGAAAGTTCGGCAAGTTCGTGCAGGCCGTCCTCAAGAAGGCCGCCAATCTGGACATCCAGATCATCTGCCCGCTTCACGGTCCTGTTCTTAGCGAGAACCTGGGCTATTACCTCGACACCTACAACACCTGGTCGAGCTATCAGCCCGAGGACGAGGGCATCACGATCGCCTATGCGAGCGTGTACGGGCATCTGAAGGCTGCCGTCGAGGAGCTTGCATCTGCGCTCGAGGCTCGCGGCCAGAAGGTTTCCGTCTTTGACCTGGCTCGCGACGACATGGCCGAGGCCGTTGAGGATGCGTTCCGCTATGACCGTCTGGTGCTCGCCTCTATCACCTATCAGGGCGAGATCTTCCCGTTCATGAGCACCTTTATCCACACGCTTGCCGGGCACGCCTATCAGAACCGTACGGTGGCACTCGTCGAGGCCGGCTCCTGGGCACCTACCGCTGCCAAGGTTATGACCAAGGAGCTCGAGGCCATGAAGGACATCACCCTGGCGCAGAACAAGGTGACTGTGCTGGGTTCGCTCAACGACGCATCGCGCGCTCAGATCGAGGCCCTCGCCGACGAGCTCTCCAAGTAGCGATATTTCGCTTTTAACGAGCAAAACCACCACAAAGGGGACAGGCACCTTTGTGGTGGTTTTTGTTTAAGCGCCGGCGATGACGAGATTTGGGCGGGCGTCGTCGACAGTCTCGGCGATTGAGGTGGCGACGGCATCGTCGGGATCACAGTCCATCACGATGGTGTCGACATCGGTCAGCTCGGCAAAACGGTACATGCCGCGTCCGTTAACCTTGCTGGCGTCCATGAGGGCGACGCTTTGATGGGCCGCGGCGATCATAGCCGTTTTGGTCTCGGCCATCTGGGGAAAGTCGGTCGTAAAGCCGCAGCTGGAGACAAAGGCGCCGGGGCACATGACGGCCAGATCGGCATGGACCATTTGGAGCGCCTGCATAGTGAGCGGTCCGTACAAGTAACGATGGCCTTTGCGCAGCGCCCCGCCCAGCATGACGACATCGACCGAGGGCATGCTCTCGTCGATGTAATCGGCGACGGTAATGTCGGCCGTGATGACGGTGATGCCGTTGCGCTGATCGAGGAGCTGAACGAACTCGAGCGCCGTGGTACCCGAGTCGACGAGCAGTGTGTCGCCGTCATTGACGAGCTCGATGGCGCTTTGCGCGATGGCCTGCTTGGCAGCGACGTTGACATTGATGCGGCGGTCCTGCGTAGAAACGGTCAGGCGTTTGTGGAGCGATACGGCACCACCATGTGTGCGGCGCAGCTTACCTGCTTCGGCGAGCGCGTCCAGGTCGGCGCGGGCGGTGACGGAGGACACGCCAAAGGTCTGGGCGATTTCTGCTACCTGCACCGAGGCATTATGATCGAGCATTTCCATAATGGCGGTACGGCGTTCGTCGGCAAAGGCACGGTTGGTGGCTTGGGCCATACTTGCTCCATTCTCGGCTAAATTTGCAGGAATTGTGTTGACTTTATTTTCGTTCATTTTCTTTTTGAGTAAGAAAACACCTTTCGATTACTTATCTTTTCTATAAAAGAAAGACGATGAACGCCCAAAATTCAATATCGAACACGCCCACTCGGCTCATATTCCTTCCGTTTACTTTTCAAAAACGACTGTATTGACCTGCATGGGCTCAATATCTCGCGCGTGTAAAGCCGCTGAATTTCATACAATGAGCGCAGAAAAACGCAAGGTAAAACGCCTTGTGAACAACTACGCCCGATGTCCAGATGCGGGCGAGGGAGAGGAGCAAACGCTCATGGCACTTGTTACCACCGAAAAGATGCTCAAGGACGCTCAGGCCGGCCACTACGCTGTTGGCGCATTCAACGTCGAGAACCTCGAGTTTGTTATGGCCGTTCTGGCCGCTGCCGAGGAGACCAAGTCCCCCGTCATCATGCAGACCACCCCGGGCACCATCAAGACCGCTGGTCTGGACTACTTCTACGGCATGGTCAAGGCTGCCGCCGAGCGCGCTTCCGTGCCCGTCGCTCTGCACCTCGATCACGGCGATGGCTATGACCGCTGCATGCAGGCTTTCCGCACTGGCTACACGTCTGTCATGATTGACGGCTCGCACGAGTCCTTCGAGGACAACATTGCCCTGACCAAGTCCGTCGCCGATGCTGGCCGCGCCATGGGCGTGCCCGTCGAGGCCGAGCTCGGCAAGGTTGGCGGCAAGGAGGACGACGGTCCCGCGGTTGAGGGCGAGAGCCCCTACACCGATCCGGCCGAGGCCAAGGAGTTCGTCGAGCGTACCGGCTGCACCTCCCTTGCAATTGGCGTTGGCACCAGCCACGGTGTGTACACGAGCGATCCGCACATCGAGCAGTCCGTGGTCAAGGCCATCCGCGACGCCGTCGACGTGCCGCTGGTTCTGCACGGCACCTCTGGTGTGCCCGATGAGCAGGTTGCCGAGGCTGTGAAGAACGGCATCTGCAAGGTCAACTACGCCACCGAGCTGCGTCAGGCCTACACTAAGGGCTTCATGGCCTACATGGCCGAGAACCCCGCCTGCTTCGATCCCAAGAAGCCGGCCAAGGAGGGCATGCGTGAGATCACCGAGCTGGTTAAGATCCGCATGACCAACCTCAACTCTGTGGGCAAAGCAGAGTAACAGCAAGGGTGCTCTGATCCCACCGGACGGCTTGGGCGGGTCCCCGTACTTAGTTTCCAAAACGTCCTCGCGCATGAAGGCCCCCGTTGCCTCGCTTCTACGAAGCGTTGGCAACGGGGGCCTTCGCGCTGCGGAATGATTTTGGAAACTAAGTACGGGGACCCGCCCAAGCCGTCCTGCTCGATCGCCCTTGTGGCGTTAGAGCGGAAATGGGTGGGGCGTTAGGGCTTCTTTGTTGATGAGGGGCTAGTATGCCCGGGCTTGGTTGGGGAATGCCTGGTCTAGTGAGGCTTGGAGTTTTTCGAAGGATGTCTGCAGGTTGAGGTGTTGGTCTGCAGAGCGTTTGGCTTTTGTGGTGGGGGAGTCGAGGAGGCCGTTTCTCTGTGTCGGGGGGAAGGAGAAAAGGTTTGCATGTTTTAGGGATGGCTGCTGTGTTGCGTCATTGGAAGAATGCATGCTTATGCGGCCTCCTCGATGTCCACCAAAAGGTTGCGCACGGGGCGCGCTGCTAGGTCCCGTGCGTTGGCAGTATTATGCCGCGGCTGCTGCAAAGAAGCGCTAAAGAAAAGCTTAATGAGGTTTGACGTTGCGATGAAATCGCAGGTCAAAGCTATCGAGTAACACTCTTGAAAGGTTTGAGCTTAAGGGCTTTCTAAGGTTTGTGGTGCGGATGTGGCTCGCCTGTGTGGGGCGTGTGGACGGCTCGTTCCTAGTGCTGCGGCTCTGCGGCGCGCACCTGCTCGATGACCTTTTCCATGGTGGCGTCGATGCGGTCCTTTTTGAGCTCACATTCCCAGACGGTGATGGGCGTCCAGCCCATTTGGGTAAGCGCGTCGATGGCAGCGCGGTCGCGCTCGACGTTGCGGCGAAACTTTGCCTCCCAAAATTCAACGTTGCGCTTGGGCTGGCTAGGGTTGCACTTGGGGCAGCGGTGCCAAAAGCAGCCGTTGACGAAGATGGCGATCTTGCGCCCGGGAAAGGCGATGTCGGGCTTACCGGGAACCTTCCATTCCAAGCGATAACCCGTAAGGCCCGCTGCCCGCAGGCGCTGGCGAACGAGCAGCTCGGGTTTGGTGTTCGCACGCTTGTTGCCCTTCATGGACTTTTTGATGGCGGCGCGGCGGCGCACGAGTTCACGCTCGTCAGCGGAAAGGTCCGAGGTATCGATGCCGTCGAGCAGACCGCGCTTGGGACGCTTTTTGCTGCGGCGCTTAGGTGCGCGCTTGGGTTTGGTGGCGGGCTCGTCGGTCGTGGTGGCCTCGGCGTCGTTGCCAGTGCCGTTGGCCTCGAGCCGGTCTTCCTTCAGCTCAATCAGGGCATCAATGAGCCCCTTGTCGGCGGGCATCCACTCAACCGTGGCAAGCGAGGTGCGCGGAATCCAGCGGATATCGAGTTGGCGGTCGTGCTTCTGCGGCTCATCGGATTCATCGGCGAGCGAGCAGTAGTAGCACTCCATGGAGAGATGAAAATCGGGGTAGTCATACTCAACGGTGTAGAAATCGCGCAGGTTGGTGACTTTTACCTGCAGCTCTTCCATGAGCTCGCGGCGCACGGCGCCTTCGGGCGTCTCGCCGCGCATGAGCTTGCCACCGGGAAACTCCCAAAGTCCCTGCATGTCGCCGTAGCCGCGCTGCACGGCAAGCAGCTCATCGGATCCTTCCTTGCGAATGATCCCAGCGGCAACATGAACAGTCTTCAACAGGAGTCCTCTCTCAGCATCAACACGCGGCAGGGTAGCTACGCGTACCTTACACAACGGTAAGGCAAGCGTAAGCCATATCGATGGTAGCCGACTCGTCTTCTTGCGACTATAGATGCCGTAGACTAATCGCAAGAAAGGACTCGGTATGCAAACCACGCACATGGCGACCCCGGTACTGGAGGTCGCGCATCTCGAAAAGGTATACGGAGCGCTAGGCAACGTGACCCGCGCGCTCAACGACGTCAGCTTTACCGTCAACCGCGGCGAATTTGTGGGCATCATGGGCGCCTCGGGCTCGGGCAAGTCGACGTTGCTCAACTGCGTGTCGACCATCGATAGCGCCACGAGCGGCACCATTCGCATCAACGGGCAGGACGTTACGCGCATGAAGCAGGCTAAGCTTTCGCAGTTCCGCCGCGAGGAGCTCGGCTTTATCTTCCAGGACTCCAACCTGCTCGATACGCTCACGGCACGTGAGAACATCGCCCTGCCGCTCACCATCGCCCGCACAAACTCGGCAGAGATCTCGACCCGCGTGCAGGATGTGGCAGCGCGCCTGTCCATCAGCCAGGTACTCGACAAGTATCCCTACCAGATGTCCGGCGGTCAGCAGCAGCGCGTTGCCGCGGCTCGCGCGCTCGTCACCGACCCCACCATGATTATGGCCGACGAGCCCACCGGCGCCCTCGATTCCAAGAGCGCTCGCCTGCTGCTCGAGAGCCTGGAGGCCCTTAACCGCCGCCTGCGCGCCACCGTGCTCATGGTCACGCACGACAGCTTTGCCGCCAGCTACACGAGCCGTGTGCTGTTTATTCGCGACGGCAAGATCTTCACCGAGCTGCGTCGCGGAGACACCGGCCGCCGCGAGTTCTTCGACCGCATTATGGAGGTCGTTGCCATGATGGGCGGTGAGGGCTCCGATGCTCTGTAAACTCGCTTGGGGCAACGTCCGCCGCGCCGGCCGCGACTACCTCGTCTACCTTTTGACGCTCACCCTGGGCGTCACGGTCTTCTATGCCTTTAACACCATCTCGATGCAGGTTGACATCGCCGGAATCGATGAAGAGGGCTTGGCGCAGGTTATGGGCAGCATGCTCGGCTACCTGACGTACTTTTTGGCCGGTGTCATGGCCTTTTTGATGGTGTATGCCAATAACTTCATCATGAAACGCCGCAAGAAGGAGTTTGGCCTGTACCAGGTACTCGGCATGGGGCGCGGGCGCGTCGCCACGATCATGGCGCTCGAGACCGTGATAGTATCGGTTGTGGCCTTTGTCGCCGGCATTGTGCTGGGTGTGGGACTCTCCCAGCTCATGACGTTCTTTACGGCCTCGCTCTTTAAGACACAGATCGCCAATTTCCACTTCTTTTTCTCGGTGCATGCGTTCAACCTGACCCTTGCCTGCATGCTCGTAATGTTTGTGCTCACGCTACTGCTGAACCTTCGCGCCGTGCGTCGTACCAAACTCATCGAGCTTATGGGTGCTGAGCGTCGCAACGAGAGCATCAAGACACGCAACCCCTGGATCGCGATTGCCATCTTTGCCGTGGGCGTGGTGCTTGTGGGCGTGGCCTATTACCGTCTGCTACGTGATGGGTTCCCGCTAACCGCGACGGACAGCAAGCTGCAAGAGGCCATGAACCAGTTTGGCATTACGACCGCTATGGTTACCGTGGGCACCTTTGCCCTGTTCTGGGGACTCTCGGGCATGCTTATCAAGCTGCTGCAGAGCCTGCGCGGCGTGTATTGGCGCGGCCTCAACATGTTTATCGTGCGCCAGCTTGCGGCCAAGGTCAACACGGTGTGCTTTTCGATGGGCGTCATCGCGATGCTCCTGTTTTTGGCCATCACCTCGGTGACGTGCGGTATGTCGATTGCCAATGTGATGAACGAAAACCTGGAGCGCTATACGCCGGCCGATATGTCGCAGACGTATGTCTATTACACGCCCGATACGCTCGACTACTACAAAGAGTATGTCAATCCGTCTGAGGCCGATCGGATGGTGCTGGCCGATACAACGGTCGATTTGTACCCCGCATGGCACGGTAAGGACAAGTCGGCGGACAACAACGACGAGACCGGCAAGAAGGTCAATATCGCCGATGTTGCCGGTGAGCATGTGCAGATCGATTCGTATCTAAGTTACCCGTTTGGCGGTTCGAGCCTTTCGGTGTCTGCGGGTGAGATGTGCAAGACCATGGGCGAAAAGCTTCCCAAGGCGTTCAGGGGTAGCAAGCCCGATGCGATAGGTCTGTTTGTGACGCCGGCGAGCCAGTACAACAAGCTGCGTCAGATGATGGGCGAGGAGCCGGTGAGCATTGGCCGCGACCAGTACTTGCTTACGTGTGATATGGGCGGTGAGCTGATCGACCTGTACACCAAGTATATGGCTGGCGGCCATGCCCTTACCTTGGGCGGGCATACGCTCAAACCCGCAACCGATAAGTCGGACGAAGATACGGCGGCCATCGCCAACTCGGCGATGGGCAGTAATCCGGGTACCGTCGTCGTTGCCGACGAACTGTTGTCCCAACTTAATCTGCAGCCGTATTCCAGTAGCCTGCTCGTTAACTACAAACAGGGGATGGATACGACCGAGGCAGACGAGAGCATTAAATACACTCTGCTCGACAATCTGCTCGTTGACGGCAAGGAGCCGGGGTTTTGGGGAACCTTCATCACACGCTCCGAGATGAACGCGCAAGCAGCGCAAATGAACGGTCTTATTAGCTACCTAGCCATCTACATCGGCTTTGTATTGGTCGTTGCATGTGCGGCGATACTGTCGATCCAGCAGCTCTCCAATGTGGCCGACGGCAGCCGCAGCTATCGTGTGCTGGCACAGATCGGCTGCGACGACCGCCAGGTTCGCCATTCGGTGATGGCGCAGCAAGCGGTATTCTTCCTGTTCCCGCTGGCAGTGGGTCTGGCGCACTCCTTTGTGGCACTTAAGGTGATTATCGAGCTGGTGAGCATATTCGGAAATATGAGCATCGGCGGCACCGTGGGCCTCACCTGCGCGATCTTCCTGGCAGCATACGGTGGCTACTTCCTGGTGACCTACCTCATGAGCACCGGAATGGTGCGAGCTGCCATAGCCACCCGCTACAGCGAGTAACTCATCCAGTTTGGAATCATTGTAGGTTGAGCATAGGTCAGCGAAAGCGCCCCTAATCGAGTAAGGTGACGTGAAAGAGGAGGGAAGCGTACTTTTGTACGCGACCGACGACTGAACGTCAGATTGCTCGCTCAGGGGCGCTTGCAGCGTCGAGCCGTTATGCGGTTTGGTAAAACCGCATAACCCTTCCTTCGCGGCGGTTATTTGCCTATCTGGTGCGTCTCGGATGCAAGTGAGTAGACTTATTTAGATATGCCGAGCACATCGCGATAAATGTTCAATAAAATCGCAGGTCAGAGCCGCGGCGTTTTGGGCTGTGCTCGACCTCCTGCAAAAAGTCTACTCACTTGGTCTTACTGCTAGAAGACCGCCGCAAGGGAAAGCAGCTCTCTTGCGGCGGCTGGCGTTTGCCCAGATAAAACCTACCAAAATAAACCTGTCCCTTTTTGGCAGGTTAACGCTTCCAAAAGTGGAGGATGAGCGTGGTTCGGTTTTGCTGCTCGGTTTTGACCAGGATGTTGTGGATGTGGGTCTTGACGGTGCCCACGGCAAGGAATAGCTCGTCAGCAATCTCTTGGTTCGACTTGCCCAGCACAACCAGACGCAAAACCTCGGCCTCGCGGTTGGAGAGCCTGTAGGCGTTGCGATAGAAGGGCATTTGCTCTTCGATGTGTCGATCAAGATCGTTGACGTTCTTTTCCTCGGGCGCCTTCTCCATGCGAATTGAAAGCACGTGGTATGAGTAGATGATCAGCAGAATCGCAAAGTAGCACGCAAAGACGTTCTCGCTAAAGTTGCGCTCGGATAGATAAAGCTGCAGCCAAGAGGGTGCCAGACTCATGGGGATGACAAAGATGTTGTAGAAATCCTCGGCAACGATGCAACCGACCAGAATAGCGCCGATAATCAGGTGCTTTCGCTGGTTGTTAACGCGTGCCTTCAGCTCAACCTCCGTACTTTTATGAGCCGTCCAAAAGATATACAGTCCCACAAAGACAAGGAATACCTGACGCATCGTGTAGTAGAGCCACTGACGCATGGGGCCGGAGGGGACAGCGACGATAGTCAGCGACTCTAGCAACAAAAACAATAAGACGGGGATAGTGAACTGCTTTTTTGAATGCTTATCGAGCAAGTCCATGGCAATCAGCCAAATAAAAGCCTGTGAAATGGTCGCCACAAGGGTCCGAAACGCAGGCATGGTAATTGCGTAATAGTCGCTGGCCGGAAAAGTCTCGTTTTGCAACGTGTATTCAAAAAAGAAGATCTCGGTCATCTCGATGGCGTAGCAAATAAAAACGCCGCTGCCATAGATAAAGAAGCGTCGATGGGACGAGGCGTAGGCGGCAAGCGAAAGCACTGCCGTCACAATACAGATTACGAGTATCGCTAAGGTATAGAAGAACATGAGCGTGTCCATTTGTCACCGTCCTGCCTCATTTGAACTCTTATGGAGCCCGCTATATCCCACGGGTATACTTGTCTCAGCCGGTCGTTCCATTGCGGATTAGACGCCAGACATAGCATAGCCGTATACCGTTCGCGGTTCCAGACGGTAAACCCCCTGCAAGCCCGCTGCCTGCGGGTTTATATTGGTTTATAGAGGGTGTAACTCCGTGAACGGTCTTTAATCCCGAATAAACTAGGTAAAAATTGCACACGGGTGAATGATGGTCTTGTCAACACGAGGTGTGATGTACGAGCGCCTCACAGTAAATAAGTCGGCAAGACCGGCGGAAAGGAAATCGATATGGCACTGCCTAAGGATTTCATCGACACCAACGACTTCACCAAAGAGCAGATCCTGGCTATCGAGGATCTTGGCCTGGCAATGAAGAAGGCCATCAAGGTTGACGGTTATTATCCGCACCTGCTCCGCAACCAGAGCCTTGGCATGATCTTCCAGCAGGTCTCCACCCGCACCCGTCTTTCCTTCGAGACGGCCATGACCGACCTCGGCGGCCATGCTCAGTTCTATGGCCCTGGCACCATCCAGCTCGGCGGTCACGAGTCCCTGGGCGACACCGCTCGCGTTATGGGCTCGCTGCTCGACATCATGATGGCTCGCGTTGACCGTCACAAGGACGTCGTCGGCCTCGCCGAGGGCTCCGCTGTGCCCGTCATCAACGGCATGTCCGAGTTCAACCATCCCACGCAGGAGATGGGCGACCTCATGACCATGCTCGAGAACCTCCCCGAGGGCAAGAAGATCGAGGACTGCACCCTGGCCTTCATCGGCGATGCCACCCAGGTCTGCGTCTCCCTCATGTTCATCGCCTCCAAGGTCGGCATGAAGTTTGTCCAGTTTGGACCTAAGGGCCACCAGATCCCCGACGGTGGCCTGCACGTTGGCACCGCCGAGGAGCGCGCCGAGTTCGGCAAGCAGATGATGGCCATCGCCGAGGAGAACTGCAAGGTCTCCGGCGGCTCGGTTGTCATCTCTGACGACATCGAGTGCATCAAGGGCGCCGACTTCATCTACACCGACGTGTGGTATGGCCTGTACGACGAGGAGGTCTCGGGCGAGAACTACATGGATGTGTTCTATCCCAAGTATCAGGTCACCATGGACATGATGAACTTCGCCGGCCCCAACTCCAAGTTCATGCACTGCCTGCCGGCCACCCGTGGCGAGGAAGTCGTCGACGAGGTCATGGACGATCCCGAGCGCTCCCTGTGCTGGGTCGAGGCCGAGAACCGCAAGCACTCCATCCGTGCTCTCCTTGCCGCCCTGGGCAAGCGCACTCCGCTCAACGACGAGGGTGTCGAGTACTCCGCCAAGGCTGAGCTCCACGCCGCTCTCGAGGCTCTCGAGCAGCTCTAGGCCTCAAGGCTTCTAAAAGCATGTTTGCGGGCGGTGGATGCTCGTCTCCTGTCGCCCGCTCACCGAGGCCCAAGCAATTGCCTTAATACCTTAGGGCCTCGAATCTGTCCAAGACTGAGCAAAGGATTAAATATGAGTGACGGAAAGAAAAAGCTTTCCTTCCTGACGGTCATTTCGACCATCATCTGCGTCGTCTTCGTTTGCGAGGCCGCCGCTCCCGCTGCTGCCATCGGCAACCAGCAGTTCTTCTGGTGGATCTTCCTGATCCTGACCTTCCTGCTCCCTTACGGCATGGTCGTCGCCGAGCTCGGCACCACCTATGACGGCGAGGGCGGCATTTACGACTGGGTACGCGATGGCCTGGGCGACAAGTGGGGCGCCCGCATTTCGTACTACTACTGGGTCAACTACCCGCTGTGGATCGCCTCGCTGGCGACCATGTTCCCCGACATCCTGGGCATGGTCTTTGGCGTCGAGTTCAACCTGATCGCCAAGATGGGCATCGAGCTCGCCTTCGTGTGGATCGTCTACCTCATGGGCCGCTCCAAGGCGGCCGACTCCGAGTGGGTCCTCAACGGTGGCGCCCTGATCAAGGTCGCCGTAGCCGTCATCGTCGGCGCCCTGGGCATCTGGTATGCCATGGAGAACGGTTTCGCGAACGACATGTCCGCCGTCACCTTCCTGCCCGAGCTCACCAACACCAATGCCCTGGGCTACCTGTCCATCATCATCTTCAACTTCATGGGCTTCGAGGTTATCTGCACCATGACCGATGACATGGCCGATCCCGCTCGCGATATCCCCAAGGCTATCGTCGTCGGTGGCGTGGCTATTGCCGTCATCTACCTGTTCGCTGGCTTCGGCATCGGCGCCGCCATCCCGGCCGACTCCATCGACCCCGACTACGGCATGATCGTCGCAGTCCAGACCATGGTGGGCGATTCCGTGCTCTTCAAGGTCATCTGCATCGCCTTCCTGATCACCCTGTTCGCCAACATGGCCGCCTGGTCCTTCGGCGTCAACTCCGTCGCCCGCTATGCCGCCGAGCACGGCAACATGCCCAAGGTCTTCGCCTCGATGGTCTCCGAGGACGACATGCCCAACGGCGCCAACCTGGTCAACGCCGTCGTCGCCTCCCTGGTCCTCTGCCTGCAGCTCGTTCCCGTCGACGCCATCTCCAACGGCGTCTTCTGGATGCTCTTCGGCACCTCCGTCGTCTTCCTGCTGCTCACCTACATCCCGATGTTCCCGGCGTTCCTCAACCTCCGCAAGAACGACCCGAACCGCGAGCGCATCTTCACGTTCCCGTTCAAGGGCGCGATGATGAAGGTCATGCTGGCCATCCCCTGCATCGAGCTGATCCTGGCCATCGTCGCGACGCTGGTGCCGTTCTCCGCCGCCGAGGTCGGCGAGAAGGTCCCGATGATCATCATCTTCATCGTGCTCGTGCTCATCGGCGAGGTCGTCCGCGTCGTCAGCGCCAAGGGCCGCGAGACCGAGTACAAGGGCCTCACCCCCGAGCTGGCCGCCCAGCGCCTCGCCGAGGAGGCCGAGGAGAACTAGGGCACCCGGCCCCGGGCACCCCGGCCTCCTCGGAGGCGTGCCCGGGCGACGGGTCCGCCAACCATTCCCCGGGGCGGGTGCAGGCGATAGCTCCGGCAGCCGCCGACCGCCCCGACCCCTCTCCCGTATCCCTCGTGCGTCCCGTCTCCGCGCACCTGGCTACGTCGTCGCCCGCCGGTGCGACCCCGTGAAAACCGGCGCCGGGCGCCCCGACCTCTGCCGGGGGACGGGCGCCCGCCATCTCTTGGTCCTAGGCCGCGGGCAGCCCGCCCGCGGCAGACGATCGTCCGGTTTGGAGGAAATCTTATGCGTACGATCACCGAGTCCGAGTCCACCCCGAGGGCCGACGGCTTCTTCATGCCCGCCGAGTTCGCCCCCCAGGACCGCGTGTGGATAGGCTGGCCCCACCGCACCGACACCTGGGCCCACGGCGCCAAGCCCGCCCAGAAGCAGTATGCCGCCATCGCCCGCGCCATCTCCGAGTTCACCCCGGTCTACATGTGCGCCAACCAGGTCGACTACGCCAACTGCAAGGCCGTCTTCGAGAACGACGAGAACGTCACCGTCGTCGAGATGACCACCGACGACGCCTGGTTCCGCGACACCGGCGCCACCTACGTCATCAACGGCAAGGGCGAGAAGCGCGCCAACCACTGGCACTTCAACGGCTACGGCGGCCTCATCGACGGCCTCTACTTCCCGTGGGACAAGGACGAGCAGATCGCCCTCAAGATGGCCGAGCTCTCCGGCTGCCGCCGCTACCGTCCCGACGACATGATCCTCGAGGGCGGCTCCATCACCGTCGACGGCGAGGGCACCCTCGTCGTCACCGACCAGTGCCTCCTGTCCCCCGGCCGCACCTGCTCCGCGGTGCTCGAGGAGGAGGAGGACCCCGAGTCCCTCTGGCCCAAGTACCGCAAGAAGTTCGAGCCCTGGAGCGAGGAGCTTCGCGAGTACATGACCGAGCACCTCAAGGACTACCTCGGCGTCGAGAAGGTCATCTGGGTCAAGGAGGGCATCGACCCCGAGGAGACCAACGGCCACATCGACGACGTCGCCACCTTCATCGCCCCGGGCGTCATGGTCTGCATCTGGACCGACGACCCCGAGTACCCGTTCTACGAGCAGTGCCACGCCGCCTACGAGACCCTCTCCAACGCGGTTGACGCCAAGGGCCGCAAGCTGAAGGTCTACAAGCTCTGCATGCCCGTGAAGCCGCTGTACATGGACCAGGCCTCCTGCGACACCATCGACGCCGACGAGAACGCCGAGCCGCGCGTCCCCGACGAGCCGCTGATCGCCTCCTACATGAACTACCTCGTGACCAACCACGGCGTCATCGTCCCGCAGTACGGCGACGAGAACGACCAGCTGGCCGTCGACACGCTCCAGGAGATCTACGACGAGGTCTGGGGCGAGGGCGTCTACAAGTGCGTGGGCGTCAAGTCCGACCAGGTCGTCTACGGCGGCGGCAACATCCACTGCATCACGCAGCAGGAGCCGTCCGCCTAATAGCCCGGCCTGCCGGGGCGCGGCGCCCCTCTTTCACGGGAGCCCGCCGCACCCCGGAGGCCCGGCCGGCCGGGCGAACGGGGCCGCCTGGCCGGCCGGCCGGGCTTTCCCCGGGCGCTCCGCTGCCTCCACACCGGAGCGCCCTTCCCCTTCGATTGGATACCCGCCTGGCCTGGGACCTATCGCGGGTTAGGCCAATTGTTCGCTTGGATATCCCAGGTCAGACGCGTATCCAATTGCCGAAAGTTCCCGGTCGTATACGCGGCCGTCTTGATCGGAGTATCCATGTACCAGCGTATCGTCATCTACACGCGCCTGTTCCGCGAGCGTTGGTCCAACAATTGCATCCCTTCTTCTCCTTGGGATGGCACCTGCACCGGTGACGCGGCCTGTAACCCTACCTTGGGCTGCGCCTTCGGTGCAGATGCCATCTTTTTTGCTGTAGGGGGAGCGTGCCATGGCAGGTAAAAAGTTCTCCCTGTTCGAGGTCATCCTCTCGGTTATCTGCGTCGTATTTACCATCGAGGCGGCCGCTCCGGCATCTGCCATGGGCAACGTGCAGTTCTTCTGGTGGATCTTCCTCATCATTACGTTTTTGCTTCCCTATGGCCTGGTGGTGGCCGAGCTCGGTACGGCGTTCGATTCCGAGGGCGGCCTGTACGATTGGGTTCGCCTGGGCTTGGGCGACCGTTGGGGTGCCTGCTGCTCCTGGTGCTACTGGGTCAACTTTCCACTGTGGGTTGCAAGTATCGCCTGTATGTTCCCCAGTGTCATCAATGCGGTATGGGGCATCGAATTTTCGCTTGGGGCCCGAATTGCCATCGAGCTTGCCTTTGTGTGGGGCGTCACGGTCATGGCGATGCACCCGGTGGCCGAGGCCGATTGGGTCATGGACGGCGGTGCCGTCATCAAGGTGCTCATTACCGCCGTGGTGGGAATCGTCGGCATCTGGTTTGCCTGCAATAACGGCTTTGCCAACGACATGTCGTTTAAGACCTTCATTCCAGATTTGGGCGACACCAATTCGTTGACGTACCTATCGATCATCCTGTTCAACTTTATGGGCTTCGAAGTGGTCGCAACCTTTGCCAGCACGATGAAAAACCCGTCGCGTGATATCCCCAAGGCGGTTATCGCCGGTGGCGTTGCCATTGCGGCAATCTACATTATCTGCGGCATCGGCATTGGAGCCGCGGTTCCCACCGAGCGGCTTTCGCTCGATTCGGGCATTGTGGACGCGGTCGCCGCCATGTTGGGGCGCAGCCATCCGCTGACGATGGTCGTGGGCGCGGCCTTTTTGGTGACGCTGTTCGCCAACATGATCTGCTGGAGCTTTGGTGTCAACAACGTGGCGAGCTATGCCGCGCGTCACGGCAATATGCCGCGTCCCTTTGCGCTGGTGTCCAAGAAGACCGGCATGCCCAATGGCTCGGCACTCATTAACGGTTGTTTTGCCAGCCTGGTACTACTGCTTCAGATTCCGCTGGGCGAGGGCTCCGACGTCTTTTGGGTTTTCTTCTCGATGAACGTCGTCTTCCTGCTTATGAGCTATATTCCGATGTTCCCGGCGTTTTGGCGCCTGCGCAAATACGACGATCGCCCGCGCGTGTTCCGCGCGCCCTTCGAGGGCAAGGTGCTCGCGGTGGCACTTGCGATTCCCGTGGTGGAGCTTGTGCTTTCGATTGTCGCCACGATTGTGCCGCTCAACAGCTCACCCGCCGAGATGACAAAGTTGCCGATTCTCGTGGGCGTGGTAATCGGTGTGTTGTTGGGCGAGGTTTCGCGCCTCATATCGCGCCGCGGCCGCAGCGTCGATAATCCCGGCGTTGGTGCAAGGGGGACAGGTTTCTTTGCACCAAAACAGTAACGCCGCGAGCTGCGCAGCGCTTGCTGCATCTTGGATTACCGCTCGCGGTGCTCGGGGTTAGAAGCGAGCTTAGGAGCAAAGTAGGGGACGTGTCCCAGGTAAGGGCAGCTGTCCGTACGTTCGTCGACAACACAGGGGATATCGTCGTAGGTGAGTGAGTCGCTCAGGCGGGCGATGGCCTTGGCGGCAGGAGCGACGAGCATCTTGAGCGGTGCGATAGGCGCCATGGCATCTCCTTTTCTTCATGCGACCCGTGTTCTGACGCTCCTATTTGGCAAGGTGTTTTTTAGAATCCATTTTGCGCTCGGCCTCGAAGGCCTGCCTGTCCCAATCGAGCGGAAGTCCGGCCTCGACCCATGCCTCGTAGGCCCTCCTTATGGGCTTG